>CAZBOF010000005.1:0-63625 GCA_964493285.1 uncultured Rhizobacter sp.
GGTGCAGATCGTGCACCCCGAGAAGAGCTATGAAGCGCTGGAAAGCATGCGCGGCCACGCCGAAGCCGTGTTGCAGCGCCTGGAGCTGCCCTACCGCGTGGTCACGCTGTGCAGCGGCGACATGGGATTCGGCGCCACCAAGACCTACGACCTCGAAGTGTGGCTGCCCGCGCAGAACACCTACCGCGAGATCAGCTCCGTCTCCAACTGCGAAGCGTTCCAGGCGCGCCGCATGCAGGCGCGCTTCAAGAACGCGCAAGGCAAGAACGAGTTGGTGCACACCCTGAACGGCTCCGGCCTCGCGGTGGGCCGTGCGCTGGTGGCGGTGCTGGAGAACGGGCAAAACGCCGACGGCTCGATCACCATTCCCGCGGCGCTGCGGCCGTATTTGGGGGGGCTGGAACGCCTGCAAGCCTGAGCTAGAATCCGCCTTTCGGCAGCGACCCGCCGAACACCGAATGCAGGAGAGGTGGCAGAGTGGTCGAATGTACCTGACTCGAAATCAGGCGTATCGCAAGGTACCGCGGGTTCGAATCCCGCCCTCTCCGCCAAAGATCGGTTTTTAGACGTCCGCCAACGTTCTAAATGACCTCCTAGAAGCCTCGCTTCCCCAGGGAATCGGGGCTTTTTTGTTTCTGGTCGTTCGCGCTCGTCCGTTTACAGCCTGGCATTCTTGGGGGTATCTTTGGGGGCATGGGGTATAGATCGTGGGGGTATCAACCTACGACGGCCTCGGATGGAGCCCTGATGCCACTCACAGACAACGCGATCAAGAAGCTCAAACCGGGCGAAAAGCCGGCGAAGGTGAGCGACGAGCGCGGCATGTACCTGCTAGTGAATCCCACCGGCTCCAAGCTCTGGCGCTGGAAGTATCGGCACGATGGCAAAGAGAGGCTCATGTCCCTGGGCCGGTATCCTGACGTGTCGCTGGCACAAGCCAGGGAGGCCCGCGAGGAAGCCCGCAAGCTGTTGGCAGCCGGTACCGACCCAATGGCTCAACGCAAGACTCAGAAGGTCGCCAGGCGCTTCGCCGTTGAGCACTCCTTTGCCGCGGTAGCCCGGGTGTGGTGGGAAGACTGGCGCTCCGGCCGCACGAGCCACCACGCCGACTATGTTCTGCGCCGCCTGAAAGCGGATGTGTTCCCTGCCATCGGTGCCCGCCCCGTCGCAGAGATCGAAGCGCCAGAACTGGTACGCATGGCGAAGACCATCGAGGCTAGAGGCGCTCTTGACATCGCCAAACGCGCCCTACAGACCTGTGGCCAGGTATTCAGATATGCCATCGCGCACGGCCTGGCATCTCGGAACCCGGCAACCGACATCAAGCCGGGCGATGTGCTCAAGTCGCGCACGAAGGAGAACTACGCACGCATCGACGCGAAGGAACTGCCGGAACTCTTGCGTCGCATCGACGTTTACCAAGGCACTGCCAGCACTCGGCTTGCGCTGAAGTTAATTGCAATGACGTTCGTTCGCACAACGGAGTTGATCGCTGCACGATGGTCGGAGTTTGACCTCGACGCCGCCCGATGGGACATCCCGGCCGCGCGCATGAAGATGCGCACGCCACATATCGTGCCGCTGTCCCGGCAGACAGTGAGTCTCCTGCGCACCCTGCATCTGGTGACGGGCCACGGCGCCCTGCTCTTTCCAGGCGAGCGCGATCACGAAAAGCCGATGTCAAACAACACGCTCCTGAAAGCCCTGGAGCGCATGGGCTACAAACATCGAATGACCGGCCACGGCTTTCGCGGCATCGCATCGACCCAACTTCATGAGATGGGCTTCGATCACGCTCACATCGAACTGCAATTGGCGCACCAAGAGCGCAATGCTGTCTCCGCCTCCTACAACCACGCCCTGTACTTGGCCCCACGCGCAAAGATGATGCAGGCGTGGAGCGATTACCTTGACGCTAGTGCCACAGAAAAGGTGTTGGCGTTAAAGAAAAAGCGCGAGTGATGCGCAACCGCCGCCTCAGCGGCCCTGAGGTAAAGCGCCGGCCAAGGTGAGTGAACACCGAAGCCGGCTGACCATCATCAAAAAGGAACTTTGAAAATGGCTAACGAGACTGTAAAGGACTTTCTGGGGCACCCTTGCTGCACTACGGTGGCGTTTGAGCACTACGACGAGTTGATCGATGAGGCTCGACGCACCACCGCTGAAGATGTGAGGCTAGTGGCACAACAGGTGGGCAGCGACTTCATGAAAGTGCATGACCGGATCGGACATCTGTGTGCCCTCATCGACGCGATGGCTAAACACATGCCTGACGACACCGAGGACGAGTTGCGAGCCATGATCGCGGCGGGGTCTGAGTACGCGATCGCGACATCCAACAGATTTGGCAAACTCGCCGGTATGTCGCTGCTTGCACTCGAAAAGGGCGGTTTGTGGGCTCCTGCAAAGGAGGTGCAGCATGGCTGAATGCTGGGCCCCGATTCCCGGCGTCTCGCCCACGATCAATGGGAGAGAGAGGTTCGAGCCAGGCAGAGGCAGGCTCGACTCTGTGATGTCAGGCGAACACCACCCCCCCCGTGGCTCCCTTCGCCTCGTCTGGTCGGCTTCCAGCAGATTTCCGCCTACGGAGTGATCATGCCGCGCCAGCCTAGCGACCAGGTACACGATCTGCGCATGGCACTGCAAGCCAAGGATGCTGCTGAGCAGGTTGCCGGGATCGTGAAGCAGCTGCTTCGCGATCAGGTGGGGCTTCGAAGCGACGAGACGCAGCAAGTGCTCCGCTTGCTGGGCGTGCGCTTGCGGGCTGAGATTGATCTCGAATCCTTGTTTTTGATTGCGCACGCGCTCAAGGCTAACGCGGACGCGTCGGGAACGATGAAGCGCGGGACTTGGAAGCAGATTGGGTCCTGGGCCGCTGAAATCTGGAGGGAACAAAGCGGGCAGCCCGCCTATGGGCACGAGGAGTTTCGTAAGGCTTACGCCGCCTGGGTGGGGCGCGGGTGTCAATCTTCCCCTGACCGCGCGGAGCGTAAAGCCCTTGCGCGCGTCGAGCACCTGCGCGCAGTCACGCGCGAGCGGCTAGCGATTGCAGAGGCCGGGGGCTCCAAGAGAAAGGCCAAATAGCCGCCCGTTTGGCGGACAGCGTGAGCATCGGTGCCGAAGATGCGCCCTATCGCGAACCAACGCGGTGGGATACGGCACCAGCCGGACAGCAACAACCCACCGTAAATGAGAAAGGTGGCCTGTTGTGAGTCAATCAAGTCCGATCGTTGTCCTCCCCGAAACGATCCATCCCGAGCAACGCCTGAGGCTCTCGGCGGTAGAGGCGCTCACCGGGGTCAAAAAGACCAAGCTCTACGCCTCCATCAAGGCGGGCAAGTTCCCCGCTCCTGAACGTGATGGCCCGCGTTGCAGCCGGTGGCGTGCCGCCGACATCCTCGCCTACCTGCAAAGCAAGCGGGAGGCTGCATGAGCGCCGATCACGCCCACGCCACGCCGGAGGTGGCTGAAATCGCTGTGGGCAGCCTTGAGGCGCAGCAACTTGTCGACGCCATCATCGAAGGCCGGCTGGAACCCGCGCATGCGTGGCTCGCGTACTGCGAGTTGGCCGCGAGGCATGGCCGCACCAGCGTGGCTTGCGCGTCCTTCATCAAGACGCTGGCCATGCGGGTGCGGCCATGCCTCGCGGCCAAGCGGGTGCGCCGTGAGGGTTGACGCGTGGCAAACGGGCGCGGCGATCCCAGGCGCAGGAAAGACGCCGGGCGTGATCCTGGCGGTTTCGTGGCGATTCCCTGGGCGGTGCTGGATAGTGAGGCCTATAAAGGCCTCTCACACCCGGCAAAGGCGCTGATGATGGAGGTTGCGCGTCAGTTCCACGGCGACGACAACGGCCGAATGCTGCTCAGCGGAAAGTATCTGGCTACCCGAGGCTGGTGCAGCAATGACGTCATCTCTCGAGCAAAGCGCGAGCTGATTGATGCTGGCCTGATCTTCGAGACGGTAAAGGGGCAGCGCCCAAACAAAGCCGGGTGGTTTGCCGTCACTTGGCGCAAGCTCGATCGAATCGCCGGGTTCGACCCGGGTGTTGCAGCGGCTTTCGAGCAAGGGGTTTACCGAAAAGGCGTGAGTAACGCGGAGACCAAAAACGCTTCCCTTACACCGCCTGCCGGTGTAAGAGCACCGCTGATAGCACCGTCTGCCGGTGTAGGGAGCAGCCTTGCTACACCGCCTCCCGGTGCTATGCGGTCACTTTCTGGGGGATTGCTTACACCGCCTGACGGTGACCCTCTAGAGAAACCATCTGGCGACAACGGAGAGAGAACGTCTCTTCAAGGTGGGTCGGGTGGTGCGTTTGATTTGCTAGCCAAATTGCGGGCGCGCACCGCTCAACGGGGGGTGACGTCATGACGGCCATTCTGTTGCTGCTGCTCCGATTGCTGCAGCGTTCAAGAAAGGCTCCGCTCGGCAACTCATTGCCCCCGTGTGAGCGAGATGCGGCGCCTCGGCAAAGGCCCGACCCAAGAGCGCGAAACGTTCGGGCTGCAAGACGTCGGGCTGCCGCCATCGGCCTCGCGCTCGACTGCGCTAAATCGGACGACGGCGCGCGGCGGAACGGTGGCCGCTTCTGGCTGACCGATCCGGCGCTGCATAAGCGCGTTGGCCAGGCCGACACGTTGCCTGAACTCAATGCGCTGCTTCGCCGTGTCGAAGCGGATCGGCGATCACCAGGGGCCGGTTCGGGGCGGGAGGGGGTGGGTTGAATCCTCGCGACGCACCGGAGTGGAAACCACGTGGTTCTTCACGCGCAGAAAATTCTCCTCATTTGAACTTAAATCAAATGGCTGAAACGGCAACTCGGAAATCCAGCAACGACGCCCCATAGCGGAGAGTTCGGGCGATTTAGTGAATCAATTTATCAAAAAGGAAACCAACAAATGATTTTGCGCCAAGACCTGGCCTTCGAGGCCGCAACAGTCATTCAACATGGTCTCAACGAGCTTCCCGCGCCGCTGCGCGAGCGGGTGGCCGATGCTTCTGAGGCCGGAGGAGAGGTCGAGTTGCGCTTTCGTCCTGGCTCACCGGCGAGTGTGTCACTGTGGCTGGTGAATCAAGCAGGAGCGAGCGTTGAGCTAGCCAGATGCTGAGGCTTATGGTAAACTCGCGTCGTTGTCGCGATTCACCGATGCAGTCGACTGCATCGATCAACACCCAGTCGGTGGGAATCGAGCCCGATGACAGTGCAAGCCCCACAGCAAAACCCTGGATAGGGAGATGCGTGGTGGTGATGCTGGTTCTTTCGCACGCCTCCTGGATAGGAGGGGCTGCAATGTTCCTAGCGCGCTTCGACCTGGTGCTGCATCTCGCGGCTCTATATCGGCGCGCGTGTCGCGCCAGCGAACTTTAGGAACTCCACATGAAAACAGACCATTTGGTTACAGCGAAGGCCGTTCGTGAGGCCTTCGGCTTCCCGCCCTGCGTCGATGCCTATAACAACTCGGGCAACGAGTTAAGCGGCGACATGACAGGAATTAGCTTCGAAGAGCTGGAGCTTTGCCTCGCTCAACACGACGCCTTGATCCGCGCTATTCGGGCGAATGCATCTGGCGGCGCACTGTCTCCACGTGATGATCGCCGCCTAACCGAGGCGGAAGAAAGCTACGCTGTTCTGGCGGCAGAGCTTGCGCGCCGCCCTGAATCTCATCAGACCCGCGCGCAAGTCGAGGGAGCCGGCAACAGGGGCGAGTCTTCTGGTGCTATCAAATCGGGTGGATCGGCCGGGCGAAAAGTCGACGGGCACGTCCCGCAAGCGCAGCGGGCCCAATCAACTCAAGACTCGCCTCGGCTCGGTCTAATCTTCAACGCAGGTGAGCGCAATTTTTCGGCTCGCCTGTTCGGCCAGCAATCGGCCGATCCTTGGAAAGGCCAGGCGGAGCACTTCTTCAACGCCATTGGCACTCGAACATATGACCCGCGCCTGATCAGCGCGGCTACTGGCAATGAGGGAACGGGCGCCGATGGCGGCTATGCCGTGCCGGGACAGTGGTTCGGCGGTGTGATCGACCAAGCGTTGCAGGGCGCGGAGTATGCACAGCGATGCCGAGTTTTCGGTGCTGATGCGAACACGCTCACCGTCCCGCTGCTTGACGTCGCCGACCAAACCAAGGGCGTCGCCGGCCTGCTAGCCCGGTGGTCTGCAGAAGGTGCCATGCAGACGGCACAGGTGCTCAAATGGGTCGCGACCGAGTTGAAGCTGGCCAAGATCTTCGTCTTGTCCGAGGCGACGTCCGAACTGCTCGAAGATGGGGTGAGCTACGAACAACAGATCAGCTCGACCATGTCGGTCGCCACGGCGCAAACACTCGATTCCGGGATCCTGTTCGGTTCCGGTGTTGGGCAGCCGCTGGGCATCATCAATAGCACCTCAGCGATCGCGATCGCGGCCGAGGGGGGGCAGACGGCCGATACGGTGGTTTGGGAAAATCTCGTGAAGATGTGGACTCGCTTGACGCCTGCATCTCGGAAGCGCGCCACATGGTTCGTAACCTCTTCCCTACTGCCGAGCCTCATGGCAGTGAAGGTGCCGGGCACCGAAGCCCCCGCGTTGCTGTCAGGTGGCGTTAATGACGGTGGGGCTGGTGCCCCAGCGCTGTCGATCTTCGGTCGGCCCTTGATTTGTACCGACATCAACCCGCAGGCCGGCGAGATCGGCGACATCGTGCTGGTCGATCTCACTCAGTACGCCCTGTTGATGAAGCGCTCCGCCCGACTCGAGACCGATGCTGGGCCTGGATTCGCAAGCGACGTGCTGAGCTTTCGCATGATCTTGCGTGTGGGCGGTCAGCCGATGTGGAAGAAGCCCATCACGCCATTCAACGGCGGGCCAACGCAATCCTGGGCCACCTACCTGGCCGCTCGCTGATCGCAGGGTGTCAGGGGAGTCGTCGTCACTCCCCTGCCTCTGCAACCAGACCAAAATCTGAAAGGATTCTTCATGCCAGCTGTTGTCGCTGCATTGCAGCCCTTAGCCGCCCTTTGGGCCGCATACGGCACGTTTGTGACGATTGCAATCGCGGTGGGCGCCGCGCACGAAGGCAAAGTTCAACGCTCAATGGCGCGAAACATCATGCGATCGGAGGTTCAAGCATGAGTCTCATCAATGCCTGCATTGCTCGCGACCATGCAGTTGTTGTGATGGACACGCAAGCAAGAGCTATGTGGCCCACCCCGGGCCCATTCTTTGATGTCTCCAAGATGCTCCCGTTACCTCATGCGAACGTGCTGCTCGCGGGTTGCGGGTCGGTTGAATTCATTGCCAGTTTGCAATTTGGTTTGAGCTCGTTGCAAACCGCCAGCTTCACCCGAATGGCCGAGGCGCTGCAATCTGACATGCTGCGCCAAAGCGACCAAGGTGCGGCGGCAATGAAGAAGGCTATGGGAGCTCCGTCACACTACGAAGATGGTCAGGATGTGTACTTGATCGGTTGGTCGGATGCCAAAGGGTCCATGCACGGAATCTCTTGCTCACGAGAACCCGGCAGCACCCGATGGGAAACACTCGACATGTGCTCCACCTGGGTCTCGCCTTGGGGCGATGACTGGGGCGATCTTCCTGAGCCGCGCGACGTCGACCACCTCGCTGCGGTGGCAAATGATCAGGTGCGCCGAGTACGCGCCGAGTCACCTGGGATTCCAATTGGTGGTTCTCTAGTGTTCGCGGCGCTCACGCGCGACACGCTGAAGTTCAGTCGTCGCGCTGCTCGCGCTTGGGAAGGTGCGGATCATGGCTGATCTCAAGGCGCAGATTGCGATCTCGGCGGACGCGAGGCGACGCCATCGAGTACGCACTCCACTTCGGGATGAGATGGATAGATCAGGGGATGCTTCGCCCCGGTGCCCCGATTCCTGTGGAATGAAAAAGCCCGCTCAAGGCGGGCTTCGGCATCTGGCCGTGGGCTCTCTCGCGGCCCACGTTTACGGCACTTTGCGTTTGTCTTCTTTGTTTTTTCGTCGCTTGAATCACTCGACGCGCCGCCGCAAGATCGGCTGTGCCTGTACAGGGCGACTAACTCCTCAGCTGAAGTTAGTAGGCGCTAGTGTAGCACGTGGGCTGTGGCTTCCTGCTCGCGAGGGGGCGCGAGTGCAAACGTGTGCACTGGAACCAACGTGGCGGACGAAAGTCAAAAATCTGACCATCTGGGGCGTGCCCCGGCTTACTTTCTTGGTCGGAATGCCGAAAGATTCAGCAATCGGCGCGACTTGTCTGACAGGCGGTAGAGGCCCTAATAGGCAGAAGCGCCATGTGCAGTGCACAATAAAACACTGCCTTTCTCGCGCGTAGGCGAAAGGCACCCACCCGGGGGCACCGGGATCCCTAGAGGCAGCTCCTCTCGCGTCGGCGATAGGGGCTCCGCGTCCAGGAGGAATCATGACGACTTGCACGGCTACCTACGACGTAACTGAACTGGCTCAGGCCCAGGTGCACGACTTCACCCAGAGGCGTGCGACGCTGACGAAAATCCGCCCGTTTGCAAAGCTGTTTTTCTTTGCGTCATACCCCGCCGCATGGATTTCGGCTCCGATAGCGGGTCAGCTGGATTTAATGGCGCGCCGCCTCGCTCAGAAGGCGGTTTGGTTCCGAGGGGCCCGCGCAAGCCTGATCGAATCCCCGAAACGTGCGGTGCTGGATGTCGATGGAAGCCTCGTTGACATGCTGGTGACCATGGAGAACCAACTCCTTGAGATCCGCCGTATCGCACTAAAGTTTGCGAGGCGGATTCAGGAGGCTGATGGTAAGCGTCGAGGGCTGGTCCGAGACGCGCTTCGCCGTCTAGCGGCAGCAGGAGCCGAGTTCTATGAAGAGGCCCGCGACTTCCGCGGCGCCCTACAGGCACATGATGCCGATCGCGAGGCGGCATCTGGTCGTTGCGCAACCACCCCGGAAGAAGTTGATTCGGCGTTGGAGAACCTTTTCCATCGCGGATGATCGAGGGCCGCGTTATCCGCGGGGTCGATGTGAACGCCGAATCATTTCGGCGAGATGTGGCTAGGGTTCCTGACCCGAACCTGCGGGTTGAAATACAGGCATTCTTGCGGGAAGTCTTCATGCTGAACGTAGACGCTCCTCCGGCCAGATTGCACTTTCACGCCCTCAAAAACAAGCAGGTTGAATCGCGGCTACAAAAGGGCAAAAAGGTCCCCGTCTACACAATTCATGTAACCACGAATAGTGTTTACAAAGCTAGCTTTACATGGGAGGAGGGATGCGCCTATTTCAGACGCTTGGATGTGCATGATGCCATTGACAAGAATCCATGAACTAGCGCCGCCTCCACTCCCAAGGCGCCACCGCATGCGGATCACTCCACAGCCCCAGGCGCTCATGCCTGGCTGCCTCCTCCAACGCGGTGAGGTGACCATAACCGGCTGCATAGCGGGTGTATATCCAAGCCATCCCTCACCTCATGAGGTGTTCACGCAGCCGCTTGCCTCTTAACAATGATGCATGCGTGCAACATACAGCCGGGAAATTTGATGTCGTTCTTGGTCCGGCAGACGACGCGTCGGCAGGCTTCTGGGCCAGACCACCGTGCTGGTGGTACTTTTGGTGGTACTTTGACCTGACAAATCTGAAGAGCCTAGGAAATACAAGGGTTTCAGAGCAACTTAGGAACGACGCCCTCGCACCAAGGTGCCTTTAACGTGCAGGGGGATTTCTTTTATGTCGTTGAATTGACGACGTTTTCCTCCCGTTCGACACTGTTTGCGTGCAAGTACGTTGCAACGCAGTGCGCCGACACGACGCCTCTTCCTGGCGGACTGGCTGGCGGACAGATGTGCGGGGGAATCTGCCTTGAATCGCAAGCAGGCCGGTGCCGGCCAACTTCATCGACTCACCACTCGAGAGGTGCAAGCAGCACCTGACGGCGACCACACTGACGGTGGCGGACTGCTGCTCCGAGTTCGCGGCCAGTCCGCCAGTTGGGTCTTCCGGTACACCGCTGCGAGCGGCCGGCGGCGCGAGATGGGCCTGGGGATCACCAGGCGCGCGACACCCTCGCAGGCTGGGGAAAGCCTCATCGGCGCGCGCAAAGCGGCCAGGGACGCACGGGACCGCCTCCAGGCAGGCGTCGACCCCATCGACGAGCGCGACCAGCGCCGAGAGGCCGCCAAGCAGGCGGAAGCCGATGCCAGGCGGGAGACAAAGCGAGCCTCACTCACACTCGCCCGCGTGGCCTGTGAGTACCACGAGCGAGTCATCGAGCCGTCCCGGTCCGCCAAGCACGCCGCGCAGTGGATCGCCACGCTTGAGCAGCACGTTCCTCGTGACCTCTGGCTGCAGCCGATCGCTGACGCCACCGCGCCAGTGCTGCTGGGCCCGCTTCTGAACTTACAGCGACAGGTGCCTGAGACGGCATCGCGCGTGCGCCAGCGGCTTGATGCTGTGTTCGAAGATGCGATGTTCCACGGCCATTGCACCAGCAACCCCGCGGCGGCGATCCGGCGCAAGCTGCGCGAGGCGCAGTCTCGAAAGAAGAAGGGCGAGTTCGCAGCGCTGCCTTACCGCGAAGCCCCGGCATTCATGGCCAGGCTGCGCGACATCGAAGGCATGGCGGCACGCTGCCTGGAATTCGCCGTCCTCACTGCCGCGCGCACGAGTGAGTCCCTGCTAGCCGAGCCACCCGAGTTCGATCTCCAGCTCGGTCTGTGGACCGTGCCGGCCGCGCGCATGAAGGGTGGGGAGGATCACGTCGTGTACCTCAGCGCCCGCGCGATCGAACTCGTCAAGGCGCAGATCCAGCTCGGCCAACGCTACTTGTTCCCGAGCCCCGTGAAGCCGAAGGCGCCTTTGTCGAACATGGCCATGCTCACGCTGCTCACCCGGATGAAGATGCGCGAGCAGACCACGGTTCACGGTCTGTGCAGGGCAACCTTCAGCACCTGGGCCAACGAGACCGCGGCCGCACGACCCGATGTGATCGAGGCGTGCCTGGCGCACAAGGAAGGCGACAAGGTCAAGGCCGCCTACAACCGCGCGCAGTTCGCGGAAGAGCGCAAGACGCTACTCGCCGCGTGGGCCGACTACCTCTTAAAGCCCGTGGGTGCAGTGGTACTGCCATTCGCGGCTGCATGATTTGAGTGTTACAAAAAAGTTTGCAAAGTCCCAATTATGTGTAATACATTTAATGGCATGAGCCAACGCAAATCCTTCTTCGTGCCCGCATTGTTCTTCGGAGCGCCGGTCTCACTGATCTCGGCCGGGGTGCTGGCCTTGTTCGTGCCCGCCGGGGTCGCGCTTGCGGTCGGGTTGGTTGCCGGCACGGCTGCAGGCCATGCACTTTTGAGAGCGCTGTGATGAAGAGCGACAAGTCAGCCGAGAAGGTGCGCGGGCGGCCGGCGCTGCCTGAGGATGAGAAGACCGTGCCGGGCTCGGTGCGGCTCACGCCGTCGCGCTGGGCCAAGCTGCGGCGACTTGGCGCTGGGTGGCTCGCAAAGGCGATCGACCGAGCGAAGGAGCCGGCGAAGGATTGACGTCCGGCGCCTCAGCGGTTCTGAGGCAAGCGGCGGAACCACGGGCGGCAACCCGTGGCCCGCCTGACCACAACGCACACACCTGAAAGGACCGTGCACCATGGCTACCACCATCGTAAACAAATCCCTTGAGACCGAGGCCAGCCGCGATGTGGAGAGGGATTCGTTGGCCGTCCAGGCGCTGTATGAAATCACCCTGATCAGTACCCACCTCAGAGGGCACATCGCGCGGGTGGACCGGTCCGGAGAGATTCAATATGTCGCACGAGGAATGCTCGACCGGATCCAGACACTGAGCGAGACGCTTAGCGAATATGTTGAGCCGACTGGCGAGTTCGACGTCAGCCTGCCGGCGATGTTCAAGAGCATCGAATGCCGTTACCAGACCGATGCGGAGGTGAGCCATGGCTGACCAACTTGCCGCTTACGACTCCGACGAGGCATCCATGCAGCTCGGTAGAGCTTGGGGGCTTGCTCACTTGTGTGCTGGCGAGGAGAGTGAGGCTGGCCAACGCAACATTCGCGACATCCGTTTGGTAGTCCAGTACATCGCGTCGACCATCCTGCCGATTGAGGCCGTTGCCAGCGGCGCCCCGCCCCGCGTGGAGGAGGCCATTCGGCAGGCGGCTGGAGTTGCGCGCGTCGTCGCCGACGAGTTGGTGACCGAGTACGCGGGGCGCGTTGGCCAGCACTGGAACGACGAGGTCACCAGCTGGGCACTTTCGGCTCTGGCTGAGTCGATCGAGGCAGCGAAGGATGCCGTCGATGAAGCATCCTCTGCTGAAGCGGGGGTTGCTCATGGCTGAACTTTCCATAGTTGCATTGCTGGCGCGCTACGAGAGGCTGGAGGGCGAACTCAAAGGCTACGTCAGGGGTTACGCCGAGGACGCTGTGAAAAAACTCGAGGTGGCTCTGGACGTCGTGGAGCGAATGCAGGCTGACGAGCGACACAAGGCTGCGCCGAAGGCAAAGGTCGCGTCTAGAGCGCAGCTGCGATGCGTGCACAGCCGCCAGGAGCCGGCTCCTGCGCCTCCAGGTGGTAGCTCATGAACGCAGCCTTTCTGCACAGGCCGCTCTACGGCGGTCCATTCGGTCGTGACGGAAGGTTTGCACTGGCAACGCTCCCCTGTGTCCTGAACGGCCTGCACGCAGTTCGGCATCTGGTCATTGATCCAACGACAGGAAGTGTTCTCAGTGTGGCGGACACCAAGCTTGCTGCGCTTGCCAGCGCACGCAACGTTTTGCGTGCCTCGGAGCAGCTTACCCGCGCTGAAGCGATGCAGCGTCAACAGGCAGTTGACCAGCTCACTTTGTGGCCACCCGAAGCGCTCCAGCCTCCAGCGATCAGGGATCGGAAGCGACCCGTGTCAAGGCGTCGCCGTGACATCTTCGAAAAGTGTGGTGGTGCATGCCACTACTGCGCTTCGTCTTTACGTCTGGCGGGGCCGTGGCACGTTGAGCACATGCTGCCTCGATCGCTCGGAGGCCTCGACGAGATCGGCAACTTGGTGGCGGCTTGCGCGCCGTGCAACCTTGCCAAGGGCGACAGAACGGCGCTCGAGTACGTCGCTTCGCTGACCGCCTAATGACCGTGGGCCCGCGTCCCCGTGGCCGCCCCAAGAACTCTGCCAGGCCGCGCGTGGCTGCAGCGGACCAAGCCATCGCGCTTACGGTATGGCAGCTGCTGAGCTGGGGCTTTCCGCTTCGTAGGGCCGGTGGTGTAGCCGATGTTGTCGCAGCGGAGGCCGCCACGCTGCTCCAGCGAACGGACCACGCAGGCCGTCCTCTAGGTCACAAGGCCATCGAGAAGATCTTTCGCACTTGGCACGCCTCTGCTTATCGCACGACAGGCTGGGTCACAGCGCCGCGGATGCGCTACGAGACCGTGTGGAAGGTCGCGCGAGTCGAATGGTTGCGCTCCAACCGGCCATGGCGGCCGGCGATCTTGTCTCTTGGACATCGCCCGGATCGTCCGGGCGAGATGCAGGCTGCTGCTCGGCGGCTGCTTCAGAACGGCGGCATCTGGCCCGAGCGAAGCGGGAACAGGCTCGGCGATGTCTGGTTGACCGCAAAGCCGGCCCGGGAGCAACCACGCCTTCTCTTTCCTGAACCGGAAAACGGTCCACAAAAATAGGCCTGCGAGCTCGCCTCGCTGATTCTTGCGCCGTAGCAACAACGCTATGCGCTCAAGGAGAAGCTAAGTGCATGAAGCTGACGCCCTCAGCGGAACCGAGGTCCGCCAAAACCCGCATTCTCAGGCCCCGGCCAAGCCGCTGCTCTCATCGTCCCCCCGTCGTTCCTCCGCCGCACCTGAGGTCTTCCCGGTACTGCTGAACGATGTGCAAGCCGCGGCGTGTCTCGGCGTCAGCGTTCGCAAGTTCCACGACCTGCGCCATTCACTGTGGATGCCGCGCCCCGTGGTGCTCGGTCCGCGGATGGTTCGGTGGCCGCGGGCCGAGATCGAGCAGGCAGTGGCCGCGATGCCGCGGCAGCAGGCTCCTTCCGAGCCTGTCCAGCTACGCCGCGCCAAGGTCGAACGGATGAAGGCAGGGACTGCGGCATGATGACCAGCGCCCTCGACCGCTGGCGCGCCGGCGCATCGCCTCGTCCTTCAGCCCTGCGGAGGCCGGTGCGCTCGCAGAACACCTCATGCAGCGCGGGCACGCGATCTACACGAACCCGCGGCACCAGGACCACGCGGCTCTCACGGCTGACGTCCATGCGCTGTTCCAGCGCGCGGCGCCGGGCTCGCTGGGCCCGGGCGGGGAGGTGATTCCATGAGCGCCACCCTCGGCGACGCCGTCATGTCCAATATCCGCGGCATGCAGGACGCTCAGCACCTGCTCGACGTCGTGCGGCAGGGCTGTGCGCCGGCTGACGCGCTTCTGCAGGCCATGGAGAAGGTCCGCGGCACTGGAGATCCTGCTCGCCTCCGTGGCTTCATGCGTGAGTGCCAGAAGGCATTGGAGCGTGTCTGTGGGTGAGTTCATCCGCGACCGGCTGCCTGACCCGGTGAGCTTCTTCGATGCTGAGGGTCTCAAGCTCGTCGGGCCTGGAAAGTGGCGCACCACTGAATGCCGCTTTCATGGAGGCTCGGACTCGATGCGTATCAACATCGAAACGGGGTCCTGGGTGTGCATGGCTTGCGGTGCGAAGGGCGGAGACGTTCTCGCTTACGAGATGCAGATTCATGGACGTGAGTTTGTTGAAGCTGCGAAAGCACTTGGCGCATGGGAAGAGGCGGCAGCACCGCGTGGCATCCGGCACAAGCCGCTGCCATTCAGCGCCCGGGCCGCGCTCGAGGTGCTACGGTTCGACGCGCTGCATTGCGTCGTGGCTGCTTGTAACTTGGCGCAGGGCCTGACGCTGACCGCCAGCAACTTCTGCAGGCCGCGGCGCGCATCGAACTCATCGCAGGGGAGATCGGTGCATGACGGCCGCGACCGTGCCAGCTATCGAACGCATCCGGTCCCGAGCCGAACGGGCCATCGCTGATTCTCCACTGGTGCGCAAGCTGCAGTACCAGCTGGCATCCAGCCTGCCCGATGGAGACGAAACGTTCGATGACGAACTGGTGGAAGGCGTCCTTGGCCGCGCGGCAATGGCGGTGCTCTACGGCGATTCCAACTCCGGCAAGACATTCGCCGCCATTGACCTCGGTGCTGCGATTTGCCGCGGCGTACCCTGGCTTGGTAAGAACTGCGACAGTGGTCTGGTCGTGTACCTGGCCACTGAAGCCTCGGCTTCCGTTGGCTTGCGCCTGCGCGCCTATCAGCGGTATCACCAACTGCAAGTGCAGGGTTTCGTGATCGTCCAATCGCCGATCAACCTCTTCAATGGTGAGGCGGACACAACCGCAGTTCTTTCGCTCGTGGACGAACTCGAGCGTGACCACGGTGCCAAGGCGGTGCTCATCATCGGCGACACGCTGTCTCGCATCAGTGCTGGCGCGAACGAGAACAGTGGTGAAGACATGGGTGTCGTGCTCAAGCATGCTGACGCCATCCGTGGCGCTACAGGCGCCACGTTCCTCTGGATCCACCACACCGGGAAGGACCAAGCGAAGGGGATGCGTGGCTGGTCGGGCATGCGTGCCGCCATCGATACCGAGATCGAGGTCACGGCTGATGAAGCGACTGGGGTTCGCAGCGCTGAGATCACCAAGCAGCGGGATTTTCCCGGAAAGGGCGATCGGATTGGCTTTCGACTCGAGAGCGTCGGCCTCGGAGTGAATCGCTGGGGCACGCCTCGCGGCTCGTGTGTGGTTATAGCGGCCGAGGCTCCGACAAAGGCCGCTGCCCGTGGCAAGCGGCCTAGCGAAATCGCTGGCGCGATAACGGAGTTCCTCGCGGAAAAGGGGTGCGGGTGTCTTCGTGGAGCGCTGGTGAGGCACTTTGAGGGCCGGTATTCACGCCCAGGCGTCTACAAAGAGGTAGCCAAGATGCTCGAAACAGGGATGCTGATTGAGACAGCAGGCATCGTTGCACTGCCTGGAGAACCAGGGACGGCAGCATGAAATTTTGTCTCCAACTGCTGAAAAATGTGGCAGGCCAAATTTCCCTGTTCGCTGACCTTATTCGAGTCGCTCTGTCTACCGTGGCTCTGACTACGGGCCACGCTGAAAGCAAGCCTTCGCAAGGCCTGCCGCCGTGTCTCCAACTTGTCGCCACTGTCTCCAATGAGCTTTCGGAGACGCCGGTGTTCTGTCGCCAACTGTCTCCTCTCCCTTTAGGGGAGAGACAGATGGAGACACCCTGGATAGGAAATTGCAGATCGGAGGTGGGGCATGTCGGCTGAAGCAGCTCTTTGCACCCGTTCGTGGTCGGTGGGTCATCGCACCGTCACGATGACCTTACAGCGTCCGAAGCGCGGTGTCGCGATCAATGCCTGTATGGAGTGGTCGCCGAGCATCCCTGGACATCTCAGCGTCGCTGAATGGGCCCAGTACCGAAGCGGCCGTGATGTCGCTCTCGTCCAGATGTCGGCTGCGCTGGGGGTTAAGGCCCTGGGCGTGGTAGAGGTTTGACGTGAAGCGATCTCCCCGCTGGTGTCCCGCGCGCACGCGTTTGTATGTAGGGCGCTCCCAGTCAATCGGCGGATGTCCCTTCCGCCAAACATCGGGCATGCGCTTTGTGGCTGCGCTTCTATCTCCGTATTCCGCCCAGAAGTCCACCGGCGGCACAACAACCACTCTACGAGGAAATCATGAATAGCAAGACAGCAATCCAGACCGTTACTGAGGCTGAAGCCATAGAGAACAAGCTTTCCATCCGCATCGACGCTTTGGAGCGACGGATCGACGAGGCGACGAGCTTGGTAGCGTCCGATGTCACCGGCTTGGCGGAAGGCAAGGCGATCAACACGGAAGAGATCACACGACTGCATGCCGAGTTGCAGGTGCTCATGGGGGCACATGAGTCAGCACAAAGGGCGGTGGTGCGTGCTCAGCATCTGAGCGGAGTCCGCGCAACGCTTGAGCGCAAGGAGCGCTTGGCAGGGCTGATGCAGCAAGGGAATAGTCTGGCCGGAGAGATTTCGAGCAGGTTGGACGATGTCGCCGAGTTCCTCGCCCAGTTGGAGCTTAAAGGACGAGAAATCGTAGCCACCTTGGGGCATCACAAAGACAAGCTCGGTCCGTATGGGTACGTCGCGATTGATCCGACAACGCTTCTGCGAGCACCAGGACTCGCAGTGATGCTTGACGGGCACTTGGCAACCTTGGTTCCTCGCTGGCGAGTTACCCGAGGGGATGCGCATCCAAGGACTTTCAAGGCCTCTGTTGCCGCAGAGCTGGGCACGATCCAAAACGAACTTGAGACCCTCGGCGGCTTCCAGGTTTCGCCGGATGATGAGCAGTTGGTGCGTGCCGACATGCTTCGCTCAGGACCTGAGGCGACGTTGCCTGCTCCGCCTGATCGTACGGAAAGCGAGGTGAGTGATGACGCCTAGTTTTCGCCTCGAATCGCAGGCAAGAAAAAGTTCCCTTGATCAGTTCGCACCGGAAGCTTTACAGATTACTGGCAGGGATATTGCTGCTGAGTCTTTCTCTTGGTCCTCTGCGCAGCGATCGAGCGGACAGGCCGCTGCAGGAGAAAACCATGGAATGAGGTACCCCCGACGTGCCAATGAGGCCGGCCTCCGAGACACGAACGTCCGAAACGTTTCGGGGGAATGGCTAAGTCTACTAAAGGTGGCGCGCCTGTTTGTTTGCCCCCCTGTCGTCAACAAACTGAACTAGAGAAGCGATATGGAAATTGGTCTCCCTCCGGATGGATTTGAGTTTGAGCAGGCCCGTTACGAGGACGTGCTCTATGTCGGTGAGCGGCTGCGGATGGCAGACAGGCGTGAGATCGAGGCATTCGGCATCTCGTCGTCTTCCGGAGCGATACAGCAGTGGGTTGAGCGCTCAGTGTGGGCGCTCTCGTTGAAGCAACGAGACGAAGCCTCTGCGATATTTGGACTCGGTCGGTCAGCTGAGGGGCAAAGATTGGGATGCCCCTGGGCCACGGACATCATTGGACTGCCGTGGATGGTCGGTACGCCAGCCATAGATACATTCGGCGTCGGATTCATTCGTGCCTGTCGCCCAGTCGTTGCGCGCATGCTCGACGATCGACGTGTCCTCGTGAACTTTGTCCATGCGGAGCATGTTAAAGCTCAGCGATGGATCGGCTGGCTTGGCTTCCAGTTTGAGTCCCCATTGGTCGTGCCGATGACAAATGCCGCGCTGATTCCCTTCTGGATGGCGAAAGCCGGATGCGAGCAATGGGCCGCCAAATACATTGCTGCGACGCGCAAGTTGCTCGCGCCGCGTCAAGCATCCCTGCAGCACGCTGTGGCGAAGGCTGTAAGTCGATCTGCATCGCGAGCGAAACGCAATCTGCGCCTTGGCGCAACTTTGGAGAACTAATCATGTGTCTAGCCATTGGCGCTGCCGGCGCTGTATCTCTCGCTGCTACCGCGCTCTCAACCGCGAGCACGATTGCCCAGCATAGGGCGCGTGCGGACATGCAGCGAGCCGATGCCGAGGCGCTGAAAGATGAGGCCACCGCGCACGCGGAGAAGATCTCCGCTGCCGTGCGACGCGAGAAGGGGGCTGCTCGTGCCGCCATGGCCGCGAGCGGTACCCAGCTCGACTCATTCAGCGAGATCAACACGTCCGACATTGAGCGGCTTGGTGCGAGCGATGAGGCAATGACCATGCTCAGCGGGCGACGGCGCGCCAGGTCTCTGGAGTACTCGGCGCACTTGAGCGACCAGGCTGCGCGATACGAGGCAATCGGCGGGTTCGCAGAGATGGGTGGAAGGGCTTACACCGGTTGGAAGGGCGCGGTGAAGACAACCACAAAGGTAAAGCAGAAGCCAGAAGTTCTCTGATCACGTGAAGGGATGCAGGTGATGTTGAGTCAGCAAGATGTTCGGCGGAAGATCGATAGATGCTTGGCGCTCGCGGCAGATAGCCGAGGGGATCCCGCGACAGCGAGGATCGCACTTCGACAGGCAGCCGCGCTGATGCAAGCGCATGCCATTCAACACCTGTCAAATCTCGATCGCGATCAGATCGATTGGACCAAGCGCAAGAGTAGTGAGGCGTGGTTGGCGGGCCTTGATTACTCTGTCGTTTGCTCGGATGGGATCTACGTTCCATGAGTGCTCAGGGCGAACTCTTGGGTGTCGTGACGAAGACTGATCGCGCTGAGGTGCGTGTGTACCGGCGTATCTACAAAGGACGTGCGACTATTGATCTGCGCGTCTGGTGGCTTCCTGATGGTCAGGCGGAGTTTGTGCCCAGCCGGAAAGGCTTCTCTGTTGATGCGTCGAAGCTCGATGCATTGCGCGAGGCGCTGGAGCTGCAGCCATGAACGTTCGGCCGGCGCTGGTTCATGAGCGGCTCGCCGCGATGTCGAAGGAGCACCTGGAGACGGCGCTGCGTGGCGACCTGACCTCGATGAAGCGGGCTGACCTCACGCTGCTACGGCTTGAGCTCGATGCATCGAAGCGGCTGCAGATGGCCACCGGCCAGGTGGCATCGTGGGAGGACTGGCGAGCTGCGTTTGTCCGCGTGGAGGCGGAGATCGCAACACGGCCAGTACCGACGAGGCGATGGACCAGATGAAGGGCACGGTGCGCTCGACGCGCAAAGGCGCGCCGAGCCGGCACAATCGTCTGTGTGCTGCGGAGGCCCGCTCCGCTGAATGTCGCGCCGGTGGTGCGTCCCCGTCCCAACGACGCGCATTCCGCCCCTCAGCAGCCCGAATAGTTCTTCTTGCCGCTCTTGGTGACGGTGTAGGTGCCACCGCGAGGGCCGACGTAGCAGGTCGGGCCCGCCTGCTTGGGCGCCGCCTGGCGCGGTTAAGGTTTGTGGCGCGGCTGCCACCTGCTGCGGCGTCGTGGCGGCCGGCGCCCTGTGGCAGTGATACCCGCCGTTCTTGCGGTCGTTGTGGCAGCCGTTCTTGTCCAGGCCGCCACCACTCGTTGCCCGACGCTGCAGGCGTTGTTGTTGATCTTCTCGATTTTGTTGATGACAACACCAGATGGCGTTCACCCGTGATCATCAAGCATCTTTGACGTTCACAGAGTCAGGATCGTTGACGACAACCCTGGTTGATACCCGCAGGTAAACATCAACATCGTTTGTTGTTAATATTATAGAAACTGTTAACAACAATCCTGCCGCGCAGCTTCACCATGGCACTCGATCTCAGCAACGCTGTCCACTACCACCTCGGGAAGTTTCCGCCTCCCCTGCTTAACTACGCTCGCTTGATCCCCAAGCTGCTGGCTGCCACTGATGCCCTCGCTCGGTATGACCAGATGCTCATCAGCATGCACAACAGTGAGATCTTCCTCGCGCCTCTGCGCGGGCAGGAGGCGGTTATTTCGTCACGGATGGAAGGCACGATCAGCACCCTCGATGAGATCCTCCAACTGCAGGCGGAGTTCGGCGACGACGACGCCGGCGCGGCTACGGAGTTCCGTGCAGACGTTATCGAGACATCGCTGTACCGGCGTGCTCTCAATACGGCGCAACGCCAGCTCGAGGAAGGCAGGCCGCTGTCGGAGTCGTTGATCAAGAGCATCCACCGGCAGCTCCTGTCGTTCGGCCGCGGTGCGAACAAGGCGCCAGGCGAGTACAAGCGGGAACAGAACTACATCGGCGAGCGCGGCAACCGCAAGGTGAGCTTCGTCCCGGTCGCGCCGGAGCACTTGGCCAGCGGCATGGAAGCTCTGTTCAAGCTCGCCGACGATGACAAGGTTCCCGTGCTGCTGCGCACGGCACTCGCCCACGCCGAGTTCGAGTCGCTGCATCCATTCGAAGACGGCAACGGCCGCGTCGGTCGAATGCTGATCACGCTGATGCTCTGGCGCGACAAGGCGATCAGCGCCCCTCACTTCTACGTGAGCCGCTTCTTCGAAGATCACAAGGATGAGTACCTGCAGCGCCTTCGTCAGGTCTCGAGTGAGGACGATTGGGACGGCTGGTGCGAATTCTTCCTAGAGGGCGTCGCGCAACAGGCCGTGCAGAATCTGGAGGTCGCGCAGAGCATCCGCGGCTTCTACGAAGAGATGAAGCCACGCTTCATCGCACTGTTGTCATCCAAGTTTGCCGTGGCGGCGCTGGACTACCTGTTCACGTACCCGCTCTTCAGCAACAGCCGCTTCACTAGAGCCGCCAACATCCCGTCTCAGACGGCAGCGCGATTCACGCGCGTGCTGCTGCAGGAGGGCCTGCTGCAACCGGTAATAGAGGCATCTGGCCGGCGTTCAGCGGTCTACCGATTCGAACCGTTGATGCAGCTCGTGCGTGTTTGATGACCCCATAGCCGAAATGGATCGATCGGGCATTCAATCGCTATCCCCATTAGTGCAGGCGGAGCAACAGGCGGAAGGCTGATGCGATCTGCTGGAAGCCAGCAGCGGCGCGGGGGTTGACCGACGCCCTCTCCGCCAGGACAATCCCCCTGCAACGTGCACCAAGGTGCCTTTAACGTGCAGGGGGATTTCTTTTATGTCGTTGAATTGACGGCTGCTTCTTCCTCGCACACTGATGGCGTGCAACAGCGTTGCACGCTCAGCGCGCCGCCTCTTTCTGGCGGACTGATGCTCGGCGTCGGAAACGCGCAGCCGATGGGCAGCGGCATCAGCCCTCTACGTGAGAGCTTGTCCTTGCTGGGTCGAACCGAGGCGGCCGACCCCAGGCGGTTCAGGCCGGTCGTATGCGGTCGCGAAGCTGGAACTTCTGGATCTTTCCCGTGGAAGTTTTCGGCAACTCGCCGAAGATCACGTGCTTCGGAATCTTGAACCGCGCAAGATGTGCGCGGCAAAATTCGATGATTTCTGCTTCATCGGCCGCGGTACCCGGCTTCAATTCGATGAACGCGCATGGCACCTCGCCCCACTTTTCGTCGGGCAGGGCAACCACGGCGGCCATCAGTACCGCGGGATGGTCATGCAGCACGTCCTCGATCTCAATCGAGCTGATGTTCTCACCGCCCGAAATGATGATGTCCTTGCTGCGGTCTTTGATCTTGACGTAGCCGTCAGGGTCCATCACCGCCAAGTCGCCGGTGTGGAGCCAGCCACCCGCAAAGGCTTCGGCGGTCGCTACCGGGTTCTTGAGGTAGCCCTTCATGACGACGTTGCCGCGGAAGAACACTTCACCGATGGTTCTTCCGTCGGGTGGCACGGGTTGCATCGTGGCGGGATCGAGTACCGCCACGGACTGCTGCAATGGTGCGGCCACGCCTTGGCGGGCGTTCAGGTGCGCGCGCTCCTTGGCAGGGCGTGCCGGCCAGCTTTCTTGCTTGGCGCACATCGCCGCGGGGCCGTAGGTCTCGGTCAAACCATACACATGCGTCAGCACGATGCCGGCTGCTTCGCAACCTTCCATGATGGCCGTCGGTGGTGCCGCGCCGGCGATCAGTCCCTGAAGCGAGTGGCCGATGCCTTCGCGCAGTTGCTTGGGCGCATTCATCAGCATGCTGTAGACAATCGGTGCGCCACACAGATGGGTGACGCCTTGCTTTTGCACCAACGGCCAGATCAGCGCCGCGTCGACACGACGCAGGCACACGCTCGTGCCGGCCACCAATGCCAGCGTCCAGGGGAAGCACCAGCCATTGCAGTGAAACATCGGCAGCGTCCACAAGTAGACCGGATGCTGCGTCAGGCCCCAGGCGATGGCATTGCTCACTGCATTCAAATAGGCGCCACGGTGATGCGTGACCACGCCTTTGGGGTTACCTGTGGTGCCCGAGGTGTAGTTCAATGCGATTGCATCCCACTCGTCGGCAGGGAGCACCGGCGTGTGTGCGAGATCACCCTCGTCGATGAGCTGCTCGTAGGTGATCTCACCCAGCCTGACACCGATCGGGGCGGCCTTGTCCTCGACCTCGATGACGAGCGGCTTCGACCCGCGCAGCATCTCGAGTGCCTTGTCGATCACCGGTGCGAACTCGCGGTCGGTCAGCAAGACACGCGCCTCGCCATGTTCGAGCATGAATGCAATGGCTTTGGCATCCAGCCGCGTGTTGAGTGTGTTCAGCACCGCGCCACACATCGGCACCCCGAAATGTGCTTCGAACATGGCGGGTACGTTGGGAAGCATTGCCGCAACCGTATGACCCGGGCCAATGCCGCGCTTGGCGAGTGCGCTGGCCAGGCGTTTGCATCGCATATGCGTCGTGTGCCAGTCTTGCGCAAGGCCTTCATAGACCAGCGCCGCGCGCAGCGGGTAGACGCGTGCAGCACGTTCGATGAAGCTCAACGGTGAGAGCGGCACAAAGTTGGCCTCATTCTTGCCGAGGCCGATCTGGTAGGGGCTGGTCGTTGTCATGGTCGTGTCAACTCGGTTTGAGGTCATTCGCACGGAGCCGCATGCTTGACTTCGCCTTGTGCTTTGCGGCGACTGGCCTGCTCCTGTATGCGCGCCGCGGCCGAAACGGTTGCCCTTGTCGCTTTGCCGTTCACGTCAAGCCGCGTTGATGGGCTTGAGCGGCGCCGTCATCGCGTTGTAGCCAAAGCACCAAGTCGGATCCTCCTCGTACTTGAGGAATGTGTTGGTGTTGGAGATCAACTGGACTTTTGACGCGCGCTCGTGCCGATTCGCCTCGTAGAGCTTGAAGGCTTCCGTCGGATCGTCCTTCATGGCGTCCATGCAGCGGGCCAGAATGGCCGCGTCTTCGAAGGCCATGCCGGCGCCTTGGCCCATGTGGGGCTTCATCGGGTGACACGCGTCACCGAGTAGAACGACGCGCCCGGCGCTCCACAGCGGCAAGGGATCGCGCGTGAGCAGTGGCCACTTGCTGATGTGGACGGAAGCGTCGATCACGCGCTGGACTTCGTCGTGAAACCCAGCATAGTGATCCTTGACTTCCTTGATGGTGACGTTGACCGGCGAGGTGCCTTCCCAGTCGGGGTCGGGCGACCCTGTGACGAAATAGACCTCGTCTTTCGCTCGCGTCGTGTAGTAGATGATCATGTGCCGGTCTTCGTTGGCCCAATGCCGATCGTCCGACCAGAACTTGCACCCATCGGAGTCGAGCGGGCGGCTGAGGCGCGCCGTGGGAAACACCGAGCGATAGGCGACGAAGCCAGAGTACTTCGGGGGCTCCGGGCCCAGCAGCAACTCGCGAACCTTCGAATTGACGCCATCGGCTCCAATGACGACATCGACATCGGCCTTCGTCTCGTCGGAGAAACTCACTCGCAGGATGTCGCCGATCTCGTCGATACCCACCATGTGCTTGTTGAACTGAAGCGAGCCGGGTTTGAGTTTCTGCGCGAGAGAGTGCTGCAGATCACCCCGATGAAGAATCATGTGGGGCTCGCCGTAGGTGCGGTGCCACTGTTCTTGCGGTTGCGAATACAAGAGTTCGCCCGTGTCCCAGACTCGGCTGAACCAGGTCTTAGGCACCTGACCCATCGCCTCCAGCTTCTCAACGACGCCGGTGGCCCGCAGGACGTTGACGCCGTTTGGGTAAATGTTGATACCCGCGCCGATGCGCGCAAGCTGCTTGGCCTGCTCGTACACCGCGACATCGAATCCCGCACGCTGAAGAAGCAGGCCGGCCGTGAGGCCGCCCATGCCGCCGCCGATGATCGCCACTCTTTTCTGTTCCATGACATTCCCTTGTAAGTGTTGCCTGAACGACACCGGTCGATCACGCACCAAAAGAAAGCGCTGAGCGGAGGCTTCACCGTCAGCCGCACCATTGGGGGATATGCTATCCAAAAATATACGAAGCGTATAGACTTTGAGTACGAAATGTAGTTAAATCATTTCACCCGAACATGGCTCAGCGCGGCTGATATGGACAAGAAATCACTCGACTCGAACTACGCGAACACAGGGTTCAACACGCAGCTGGGCTTCGGCAGGAAGCCTGCGCTTCTGCTGATCGACCTCGTCAACGCGTACTTCGTCGAAGGCGCCCCCCTGTACCACCCGGACTTCCGTTCGAGCCTGGAGAGTTCGATTCGTCTTGTAGCGGCCGCACGCCGCGCTCGGGTTCCCCTCGCATTCACGCGGCTGGATGTGCAGAAGGGTGGCGTGGGCGGCGGCGTGTTCTTCGAAAAGATTCGAGGCAGCTTGTTGTCCTTTGAGCCCGGTAACCCGTTGGGCGACTTTGCGGCGGGGATGAATCCCGAGCCTGAAGACATTCAGATTTCAAAGCGGTATGCGAGTGCCTTTTTTGGTACGGCGCTTGCGCCGGCGTTCACCAGCATGGGCATCGACACCGTCATCTTGTGCGGGGTATCGACCAGCGGGTGCGTTCGAGCATCGTGTGTCGACGCGATCTCACACGGCTTTCGCCCGATGGTCGTTCGCGAGGCGGTGGGCGATCGGCACCCGGAGATTCAGGCGGCGAACCTCTATGACATGAATGCGAAGTACGGCGACGTCATCGGTGAAGACGAAGCGATGAACTACTTGAATGAGATCGGCGTTGCTTGAAGCGGCGCCGCACGTGGTCCAGGCCAAACGGAAACCAGTTGGAGATCAGGTCATGCAGCATGAAAGGCTCGTAGCGCTATTTCAAGAACAGTTCGCGCGATGCAAGCTGAACCCCGATGAGACGGCTGTCGTCCTCACGGGTGAGCGCAGCTCCGCGGCCTATGCCAGAGCGGCAATGCAGGCGATTGCGAATCTGGGTGCACGCGGCTTCCAGCTCTGCCTGCCGCCGGTCGTGGCGAAGGTGCGTGACACCGATGGTGACTACGTCGGCGTCACCCCGCTGACGGGTCAGGCTCTTGCGCTGGACACGCTGAAGAGAGCCGACTTTGTGGTCGACTTGGTCTTGCTGCTGCATTCGCCCGAGCAAGTTGAGATTCTTCAGGCGGGCGCTCGCATGCTGCTCATCGTCGAGCCGCCTGAGATCCTTGAGCGGCTGTCTCCCACCGAAGACATTCGTCGCCGCGTCGAATCGGCTTGCGAGGATCTTCAGCGTGCGCGTTCGCTGCGGGTCACTTCCCAGGCCGGGACCGACTTCGAGATGGCGCTCGGGCAGTACCCTGTCGTCACCCAGTATGGGTACACCGACACGCCAGGGCGCTGGGACAACTGGCCGTCGTCTTTCCTCTACACGTGGCCCAACGAAGGCAGCACGAATGGCCGGGTGGTTCTGGACAAGGGTGACTTCCTGTGGCCGTTGAACAGGTACCTCGAAACGGCGGTCACGCTGACCGTGCGCGATGGGTACATCCAAGCCATCGAGGGCGGGGCAGATGCTGCCGTGCTGCGTGAGCAGATGGCGAGCTTCAACGATCCCGAAGCCTATGCGGTGTCTCACATTGGATGGGGTGTGGACCCGCGGGCCGACTGGGAGGGTGTGCAGAAGAATCCCGCCAGTCTCGGCACCGACCCGCGTTCCCTCGCTGGCAACGTGCAGTTCTCGACCGGGCCGAACACCGAAGCCGGGGGAACCCGCCACACGATTGCGCATTTCGACATGCCGATGCGCGGATGCACGTTGGTGCTCGATGGCAAGGCCATGGTTCGCGACGGCGAATTGGCCCTGCCGTGATGTTCCGGTGCCGGTGCATGGAGCGGATCAGGCCCCGGCGCGTACCAGAGGTTTCAGAGCGCTCGGCTCTTCCCAACGAGCAGATTTCACTCCTTCTCACTCCCGAAACTCAAAAAGGTATCCGACCATGAAACAGCTACGTCGTATCTTCCTCATCGCAGCGTCAGTTGCCGTAGCGGGTCTCGCTACCAGCGCATTCGCCGATACCTATCCGCGCAAGCCGATCACGATCGTCGTGGCCTACCCTCCGGGAGGCGACACCGACTTGCTGGCTCGCATCTTCGCCGAGAAGCTCTCGCCGCGGCTGGGCCAGACGGTCGTTGTGGAGAACCGCGCGGGCGCGACCGGAATGATCGGCACCAGCTATGTCGAGAAGTCGCCGCCAGACGGATACACCCTGATGCTGCAACCGATCAGCTACGCGCTTGCGCAATTGGTGATGAAGGCCTCTCCTTCAACCACCTACGACGTGCTGAACGGGTTCACGCCCATCATCGAAGTGGCAAAGGGGCCGATCGTGCTTGTCACGGGTGCCCGCAGCGGGATCAAGACGTTTGCCGACGCGATCGCCGCGAGCAAGAAGAACGAAGTCAGCTACGCAAGCGCCGGGAGCGGGTCGGTGCTTCACGTTCTCGGTGAGATGGTGAACAAGTCAGCCGGCACGAAGTTCGCGCACATTCCGTACAAAGGGGTCATGCCTGCCGTCAGCGATGCATTGGGAGGGCACATTCCGCTGGCCTACCTGTCTCTCGGAACGGTGTTGCCCTATCTGGCCAAGGGCGAGTTGATCCCGCTGGCGGTGGCCGATCCGCAGCGATCGGGCTTTGTTCCCCAGACGCCGACGTTCAAAGAATTGGGGTACGAAGGTGTGGAGCTGGCTACCTGGTACGGCGTCTTCGGGCCCCGGGGCATGGCGGCGGATGTCGTGAGCATCTTGAACAAGCACATGGATGAGATCGTCAATCTGCCTGATGTGAAGGCACGCCTGGCCACCATTGGCGTTCTGCCGGTGGGCGGCCCTCCGGGCACTCTCGCGAAGACCAATACGTCGGACTACGAGCGCGTGAGCAGGATCGTCAAGGAGATTGGTATCAAGGCCGACTGAGGTCGGCTGGCGCAGGGCCCCGTCCCGCTTTGCGGCGGGCGGGCCGCGCCGCGTTCTAGAAAGATGACGCGGTTCGGCAATCTCGCTAGGCGAGGTTGACGGCATTTGTCAAACGGAGAGTCCATGAAGCACCTGATGTCCACTCAGCCCCCATTTGCCGAACGTCGTGCGAGGCTCGCTGCGCGGTTGCGCGAGAAGCGCCTGGTTTCAGCGCCGGGGGTGTTCGAGATGATCTCGGCCAAGATGGCGGACGCAATGGGGTTCGATGCGTTGTACATGACCGGTTACGGAACCGTCGCCTCCTACCTCGGGCTGCCCGATGCCGGGCTGGCGAGCTACACCGACATGGTGGATCGCGTTGCGCGATTCGCAACCATTGCATCGACCCCGATGATCTGCGACGCGGACACCGGCTATGGCGGGCTGCTCAACATCATGCACACGGTGCGCGGCTATGAGGCGGCGGGCGCTTGCGCACTTCAATTGGAGGACCAGGAGTTCCCCAAGAAATGCGGCCACATGCCGGGCCGCCGCGTGATCGCGGCCGAAGCGATGGCCGACAAGATTCGGGTGGCGGTCGAAACCCGAAGCGATCCGAACTTGCTCATCATCGCCCGCACCGATGCGCGTACCACGCTGGGGTTGGATGAGGCTTTGAGGCGAGCGGAGATCTATGCGAAAGCAGGCGCCGATCTTCTGTTCGTTGAAAGCCCCGAGTCGATCGAAGAGATGGCGCGCATCGGACAGGCGTTTGACCTGCCTTTGGTGGCCAATATGGTCGAAGGAGGAAGCACACCCGTCCTCACGCGCGCTGAGCTTCAGTCGCTGGGGTACCGGTTGGCGATCTTCCCCGCAACGGCCTTTCTCGCGGCCGGCGCGGCCATCGACCGCGTTTATCGGTCGATCCATGACGAAGGCTCGACGACGCAGCTCGAGACACCGCTGTTCGAGTTTCAGAAGTTCTCGCAACTCATGGGATTCGGCGAGGTGGCGGACTTCGAGCGCCGGCATCTTCAAGCGTGATGCACGGCATCGAATGGCGGCAACGCGGCGCAAGCGCAGGGGAAGCAAGCTGATGGGCAAGACACTTTTTGACAAGATCTGGGATACCCATGTCGTCCAGGACCTGGGAGGCGGTTGGGCGCTCCTTCATGTCGATCGCCACTTGGTGCACGACCTGAACGGTGACCCGACGCGAACCGAACTGGCGCAACGTGGGTTGTCTGCCCATACGCCGGAGTTGGTTTTTGCCACGCCGGACCACGTCATCTCCAGTCAGCCCAAACGAACGGGAACCACGAACCCGGGAGGAAGCGCGCTGTACGGTGGCCTGAAATCGCTGGCCACCGAGAACGCCATCCGATTCTTTGATGTCGGAAGGGCGGGTCAGGGCATCGTCCACGTCATGGGGCCAGAGTTGGGGCTCGTCTTGCCGGGCCTGACGGTGATCTGCGGCGACAGCCACACCTGCACCAACGGGGGCCTCGGTGCGCTGGCTCTCGGCGTCGGCACATCCGAGGTGGTTCATGCCGTCGCGACCCAGACGCTGCGGCAGAAGAAGCCGAAGCGCATGCGCATTCGCTGCGACGGGCGGCTTTCTCCGCAGGTGACGGCCAAGGATCTGGCGCTTCATCTACTGAAAGTTCTTGGCACTGGCGCGGGCGTCGGATATGCGGTCGAGTACGCCGGCTCTGCGGTGCGCGCGCTCGGCGTCGAGGCGCGTCTGACGCTTTGCAATCTGAGCATTGAACTGGGTGCGCGATGCGGCATGGTGGCCCCCGACGAAACGACATTCGCGTGGCTGCGCGGGCGACCTTTTTCGCCGCAAGGCGAGGCGTTCGAGGCCGCCGCCGCCGTGTGGCGATCGCTTGTCTCTGACGAAGGCGCCGAGTTCGACGCTGAGGTCGTGATTGACGCCTCCGACGTCGCGCCCATGATCACCTGGGGGATCAGTCCCGATCAGGCGGTGGCGGTGGATGAGATCGTGCCCGACGCTGCAAGCGCACCCGATGCGCTGCGGCGCGCCCACCACGAGAAAGCCATCGAGTACATGGGTCTTCAAGCGAATTCACCGATCGCAGGCACACCTGTGGATTGGGTTTTCATCGGGTCTTGTGCGAACTCGCGCATCTCGGACTTGCGCGCGGCCGCAGAGGTCGTTCGCGGTCGGCGCGTAGCGCCGGGAGTCAAGGCCTGGGTGGTCCCGGGGTCTGAACTCACACGGCGCGAGGCGGAAGCCGAAGGCCTGCGAGCCGTCTTTGAAGACGCCGGCTTCCAGTGGCGCGAGCCGGGGTGCAGCATGTGTGTTGCTGCCAATGGCGACAGGGTGCCGCCGGGGCAGCGCTCGGTGTCCACGTCCAATCGCAACTTCATCGGACGTCAAGGGCCCGATGCACGCACGCATCTGGCGAGCCCGGCGATGGCCGCCGCCGCCGCCATTGAAGGCCGCATCGTCGACGTGCGTGCATTGATCTCGCGGCCTTTGCCTCGTCCTGAATCCTCCGGAGTCGGTGTATGAGCATCAGGAGTTTCACGTCCGTGACCGGCCCTGCCGCGCCGCTGCTGCGTGCCAACATCGACACCGACGTCATTATTCGAATCGAGCATCTGACGCAGACGCCGCGGGCCGAGCTTGGACATCACGTCTTGTCCACCTTGCGCTATCTGGCAGATGGGCGCGAAGACCCAGACTTTGTGCTGAACAAGCCGATGTTTCGCGGCGCTCCCATCTTGCTCGCAGGCGAGAACTTTGGTTGCGGCTCGTCGCGTGAACATGCGGTCTGGGCGCTTCAGGGCGCGGGTGTGCGATGCGTGATTGCGCCCAGCTTCGGAGACATCTTTCACGCCAACTGCTTTCAGAATGGCGTGCTGCCTATTCAGCTGTCCCACGCGATCGTGGACGAGATTGCGGCACAGTGCGTCACGGGACGCCACCTCGTGGTCGACCTGGAGGCGTGCGTGGTCACCGCGCCCGAAGGCCAGGCGTGGCAGTTTTCAGTCGATGAACGTCGCCGCCAGATGCTGTTGGCCGGGCTGGACGACATTGGCCTCACGCTGCGAGATGACGCCTTGATCGTTGAGTGGCAGGCGAGGGACCGGTTGCTGCGGCCGTGGGTATGGAATCTGCCTCCCGGCGTTTGCGAGGATGCTTCATGCCGTGCGTCTTGATTTCTGAGCCAGGCAGCGTTGGCCAGGGGCCATGCATGCCGACTCTAAAATCGCGGGCATCAGGAGATGCCATGCGGACCGCGCCAACCAAGAAAACTTCCTCCAAAGGCCCTCAACCGAAGGCAGAGCCCACGCCTTATCAGGTTGCGTTGTCGATCTCGCACGAAGCCATGCTCGTGGACGGCAATGACGAGGCGTTTCGGCATGTGCTCTTTCTTTCCAGGCTTTTCTCAGATCGCCTCTTGGTGTTTCGAGAGGTGGTTGCACGCCAGATCGGGCTCAGTGCCAACCAGTACGTGATCCTGCTGGCGATCGCGCATGAGCAAGGGGCGGGCGGGACGACAGTGCGTGACATCGCGCACTATGCGCTGATGGCGTCCACGCATGTGACGACGCAGGCCGGAGCCTTGATCCGCAAGGGGCTCGTGGTGAAGCGGCCCAACAGCGAGGACGGGCGGAGTGTGTTGTTGTCGCTGACGCGGGACGGGCAGAACGCAATGTCGCGCATCGCGTCGATGCGCAGAGAGTTCAACGATGCCTTTTTCCAAGGGGTGTCGCGGTCGTCATTGCTCGCGGCCAGCAAGTTTCTTGAGCAAGTCACCGGGAACAGCGAACGCGCACTGGACTTGCTGAAGGAGCGTTCCAACGGCACGTAGCCGACAAATCAACTTGCGGTATGCGTTGCCGATGCAGGCGCCGAGGCATCCCAAGGTTCGAGGGAAGAATGACGCCATGAGAGACCTCATCACGCGAGCCGCACTTCAGGAGACGGCATGACTGTGCCAATGCGTATCGGTCGACACATCCGGGTCAACGGCGTTCGTTTGCATTACGTTCGTTTCGGACAGGGGCGTCCCCCGCTCGTTCTGCTGCCGGGCATCACCAGCCCGGCAGTCACCTGGGAGTTCGTTGCGCAGGCGCTGTCGTCGTTCGCTGACGTGTATGTCATCGATCATCGCGGCCGTGGATTGTCGGAAGGGGGCCCGCATCTCGGGTATCGCCTCGATGACTATGCGGGCGATGTCGAGGGATTCATTCGCACCATGAACTTGGAAGCTCCAACGATTCTTGGGCATTCCATGGGCGCGCGCATCGCGGTTCGGCTGGCGGCTGGCCGTCCTGCATTGGTGGGGCAAGTGGTTCTGGTGGATCCCCCGGTGTCGGGTCCTGGCCGGCGGCCTTATCCCGTCCCGCTCGACTTCTATCTGGAATCCCTCGCCGAGACAGCGTCTGGCCGAGGCTTCGACGAGATGAAGAAGGCGCTGCCGTGGTCTGATGACCAACTCGCACTTCGCATGGAATGGCTTCCCACTTGCGACCGTGCGGCCATCGTGGCGTCATATCGATCGTTCCATGAGGAAGACATCCACGGCGACCTCCCGAACATCCAGGCGAACACGCTCTTGTTGTATGCGCAAAAGGGGGGCACGGTCTTGGATGAGGATGCTGCAGAGATTGCGGCCGCCATTCCCTCTTGTCGCAAGGAACTCGTGGAGGGTGCGGGGCACATGATCCCTTGGGATCGGCTCGACCACTTCGTCATGCTCATCGAGGCATTCCTCGGCGCCTCGCAAAGGCGCACCACGGCTTGAATCCTCGCATCGTCGTCGACGCAGCGGAGCGGACAAGGTGCCTTCGAGTGAGGCCCCCAGCCGGCTCAGGAAGAGCGTGTGCGTCGCGTGCTACAATAGCGGCTGCTAACTTGAACTGACGAGTTAGTCAGCCTGTACAGGCACAGCCGATCTTGCGGCGGCGCGTCGAGTGATTCAAGCGACGAGAAAAACAAAGAAGACAAACGCAAAGTGCCGTAAACGTGGGCCGCGAGAGAGCCCACGGCCAGACACACCGAAGCCCGCCTCGAGCGGGCTTTTTCATGCCTTGCCGGCGCGCGCAGCCGGCGCCAACCCCCCTCTTTGAGACCCGTATCGGCGAGCTGACCCCCTGACTCGACGCCGTTCGCTGTCATCATGGCGCCACGCAACCGCGCCAGGATCGGGCTTCGATGAAGACAGTTCACACGTTGTGCGGCATCGCCCTGTTGGCGCTCACCCTCGGTGCGCAGGCCTTCGACCTCCAATCGCACCGCGGCGGGCGTGGACTCTGGCCCGAGAACACCTTGCACGCCTTCGATCAGTCGCTTGCGCTGGGGGTGAGCGCGCTCGAGTTGGACATCGCCATCACGGCCGATGGCGTGCCGGTGGTCTCGCATGACGCGGCGCTCAACCCGCAGCACACACGCGATGCCGACGGCGCCTGGCTCGCGAGCCCCGGTCCGCTGGTGCGATCGTTGACGCTGGCGCAGTTGCAGCGCTACGACGTCGGCCGGCTTCGGCCGGGCAGCCCGTACGGCGGCCAGTTCGCCAGCCAGGCGGCGCGCGACGGGGAGCGCATTCCCACGCTGGCCGAAGTCTTCGAGTTGGTGCGCAAGCGCAAGGCCGATGCGGTGCGCTTCAACATCGAGACCAAGCTCAATCCGACGCGCCCCGACGACAGTGTTTCGCCGGAAGCCATGGTGCGGGCGGTGCTTGCCGAGATCGACAAGGCCGGCATGGCGCAGCGCGTGACGATGCAAAGCTTCGACTGGCGCGCACTCGCGCTGGTGGGTGAATTGGCGCCGCAGATGCCGCGCGCCTACCTCACCACCGCGCGCACGCTGAAGGACAGTCGCTGGACGGCCGGGCTCGATGCCGCGGCCTTCGCGTCGACGCCGAAGCTGGTGCAGGCGGCTGCGGGCGCGAACGGCGGCCCGGTGGTGTGGAGCCCATCGGGCTTCGACGTGACGGCCGAGTCCGTGCGGGAAGCGCAGGGCCTGGGGTTCAAGGTGATCCCGTGGACCATCAACAAGCGCGCGGACATGATGGGCATCCTGAGCTTGAACGTCGACGGCATCATCACCGACTACCCGGATGTCTTGCGCGATGTGATGCGCGCCCAGGGCCTGAAGCTGCCGCCGGCATTCGCGCCCTGACGGCGGCACGCACCCGCCACGAGAGCCCCCACGGGCACTGCGCGCAACGCACTCCGTGGCAAGCTGTGCGTTTCATCGACTGGTTGGCTCTCTCAGGGCTGCGTCACCATGACCTTCAACACCGAACTCCACCCGGGCGTGAGCCCCGAACCGCCGGCCGCCACGCGCGGTTTCGTCTTCAATCATTCGATGCTGCGGGTGAAGGATCCCGCGGTGTCGCTCGACTTCTACACGCGCGTGATCGGCATGCGCGTGCTGCGCAAGGTCGACTTTCCGGAGATGAAGTTCTCGCTCTACTTCCTCGCGCACGCGACCGAGGAAGCCCGAGCGCCTGAAGACGAGGAGGCACGCACTGCGTGGCTTTTCGCGCAGCGAGGCATCCTGGAATTCACGCACAACTGGGGCACCGAATCCGAACCCGATTTCAAGTACCACGACGGCAACGCGCAGCCGCAAGGCTTCGGCCACATCTGCATCTCGGTGCCCAGCCTCGAAGCGGCGGTCGCCTGGTTCGACGCGCAGGGCGTGACGTATGTGAAGCGCCCCGAGCAAGGAAAGATGCGCCACGTGGCGTTCATCAAGGACCCGGACGGCTACTGGATCGAGATCGTGGAGCCCGGGCGGCTGGCGCGTCTGGGGCGTTGAGGCCCCATGCTGCAGGGCAGCGAAAACCCGCGTGGCGGCCATGAAGTGAGAGTAGGAAGGAAATTCCACCGCTTTTAGGCCCTTTCCGCAGGGCGGCGCGGCCTACGATCCGAGGGCGGAATCTGCCCGCGCCTCGCCCTGCGCCGGCGCTTCGCGCTGTCGCATGACAACGTCATGTCGGATCTTTCGGATTTTTTGAACATGGACTTCCCCACGGAGTCGCCGGCGGCGGTGCCGCGGGGCAAGCCGGTGGAGAAGTCTCAGCATCTGGCGTTCCGGTGGCCGACGCCCCCCTTCGCGGCGTACCCGGAGGCGCTGGAGCAAAGCCAGGCGCATGGCTGCGAGTTCGTGTCCCGCAACGGCAAGGCCGTCGCCGGGCGGCTCATCTTCTTCGTGCCGGATGAAAAGGTGGCGCACATTCAGGTGCCGCCTGCACGCACCACGATCCCCTTGCGTTTCGATCAGTTCCGCTCCCTGCGTGTGATGGAGCCGCTGAAGCCGGTGGCGAGTACGCTGCTGGCCAAGGAAAAGCATGCGCAGATGCTGGAGCAGCGTCCGCGCAGCACGTACCGTGTCAAGCTCATCGACGATTCGATGATCGAGGGCAAGACCATCGGCCACGTGGAGAACGCGCACGGGCTGTTCCTGTTCCCGCCGGTGGATGACAAGGGCACGGTGCAGCGTCTGTTCGTACCGAGCGCGGGATACAAGTCGCATGAGATCGGGCCGCGCATCGGCGAGTTGCTGGTCGAACAGAAAGCCGCCACGCCGCAGCAAGTAGAAGAGGCTGCCGGTGTGCAGAAGAAGATGCGCGACCAGAAGATCGGCGACATCCTCGTGATGCGCCATGTGGTCACGCCGGAGCAGTTGCTCGCGGCCATCGACAAACAGGCGCGCATGCCGATGGTGCGTATCGGCGAAGCGCTGACCTCCCTGGGCATGGTGACCAACGAGCAGCTGCAAGACGCGCTGAGCCACCAGCAGCAAGACCGCAGCGTGCCGCTCGGCGAACTGCTGGTGCGCATGGGCATGGTCTCGCGCGAGGACTTGCAGACGGCCCTGGCGCGCAAGATGGGCTTCCCGCTGGTGAGCCTCGAAGCGTTCCCGTTCGAGGAGGAGGCGCTGCGCAAGCTGCCGTACTCGGTGGCGGTGCGCGTGCAGGTGATGCCGCTGATGATGCGCGAAGGCCGCCTGGTCATCGCGATGGACGACCCCGTGCGCCGCCGTGCGGTGGTCGACGAGGTGGAGTTCATCACCCAGCTCAAATGCGTGCCGGTGCTGGCGCAATGCCAGGACATGGAGGACATTCTCTTCAAGAACTACGACAAGATCGGCGCGGCCGCCGCGCAGCGATTCGGCCCCGCCAAGGTGGATGAGCCGGCGCCGTTCGAGGTGCATGACACCGACAAGCTGGTGGAAACGCTGGAGCGCGAGGACGTCCAAAGCACGTCGCTGGAAGATGACCGCCAGATCGAGCAGTCGGACAACTCGCTGGTCAAGCTCATCAACAACATGATCATCGAGGCCTACAAGGATGGCGTCTCCGACATCCATGTCGAGAGCTATCCGGGACGCGACAAGATCAAGATCCGCTTCCGCAAGGACGGGCTGCTGCGCACCCACCTGGAACTGCCGCCGAACTACCGCAATGCGGTGATTGCGCGGATCAAGATCATGTGCGACCTCGACATCTCCGAGCGCCGCAAGCCGCAAGACGGCAAGATCAACTTCGCCAAGTTCTCACCGCAGCACAAGATCGAGCTGCGCGTGGCGACCATCCCCACGAACAACAGCCTTGAGGACGTGGTGATGCGGATCCTGGCGTCGGCCAAGCCGGTGCCGCTGGATTCTCTGGGCTTGAGCGCCTACAACATCGCGCACTTGAAAGAGGCGATGGAGCGCCCCTATGGGCTGGTGTTGTGCGTCGGCCCCACCGGCTCGGGCAAGACCACCACCTTGCATTCGGCGCTCAGCCACATCAACGTGCCTGAGCGCAAGATCTGGACGGCCGAAGATCCGGTTGAAATCACCCAACCCGGCCTGCGCCAGGTGCAGGTGAATCCGAAGATCGACTGGACCTTCGCAAAGGCGCTGCGCGCGTTCCTGCGCGCCGATCCGGACGTCATCATGGTCGGCGAGATGCGCGACGAAGAAACCGCGCACATGGGCGTGGAAGCGTCGCTCACCGGCCATTTGGTGCTGTCGACCCTGCATACCAACAGCGCGCCCGAAACCGTGACGCGGTTGCTCGACATGGGCATGGACCCGTTCAACTTCGCCGACTCGCTGCTGTGCGTGCTGGCCCAGCGCCTCGTGCGCCGCCTGTGCAACCACTGCCGCCGGTCGCGCCTGGCCAGTGAAACCGAGGTCGATGAACTGCTCGACGACTACCTGCACGTGTGCCCGCCCGACCACCCGACGCTCAACCGCAACGACCTGCGGGCGGAATGGGTGGAGCGGTTCGGGCGCGATGGCCAGTTGGTGATGTTCCACAGCCCGGGATGCGAACACTGCGGCAACACGGGCCACCGCGGTCGCGCGGGGCTGCATGAGCTGATGGTGGTGTCGCGCGAGTTGCGCCGACTCATCCAGACCGGTGCCCGCGCGGAGGCGCTGCTGCACACGGCCATGATCGAAGGCATGCGGACACTGCGCCAGGACGGCATCGAGAAGGTTCTGCAGGGGATCACCAGCGTGGCAGAGGTGCGGGCGACCAGCAACGTCTGAGCAGGTGGAGGGCCGGCGTCCGGAAGCGTCAATCGCCGCCGTGCGAACGGCGTGTCAATCGGCCTTCTTCAGCCACAGCCGGCAAAGCGGCGAGCGGATGTGCGGCCCCTGAAGGCGCGGATCGGTGTCGGTGACGAACCGCGGGACCGATTCGGCTCGCACGGGCGACGGAATCGCGAGGGGTGGTCCATCGCAATGGATTCGGCGTGAGCGACGGTCTGAGCGGGTGTGTGTCTCTCATGGCATCCGTCTGCCGTCTGCCGCGCGCCTGGCCTGGGGCACGCCTGGGGACGGCGACGCGAGACGGCCAACGGCCTCGATATCGCCAACCTCCTACAAGCCCGACGGCTCTCAGCGCCTAAGATCGTCGCATTGCGTGATCGCCGGCTCAGGGAACTGCATGCAAGCTTCGCCTCTTGAGGCTCCATCGATCGGATCGCCGACCTCGGCGCCCACGGCGGTGCGCGGGTTGACGCCGCGCCCCGACTTGACCGTGTGCGACGACTGCGACATGGTCCACGCACGCGTGACTGCGGAGCCTGGCACGGACCTGCGCTGCACGCGCTGCAATGCGCTGCTGGGCCGCGGGCACGTGATTCATGTGCAGGGCCTGCTTGCGTTTGCGGTCGCGGCGCTCTTGGTGATCGTGATCGGCAACACCGCGCCGATCGTCACGCTGGACATGCGCGGCGTGGTGAGCGAAGCCACGCTGCCGCGCGCCATCGCCTACACCTGGCAGGCGGGGCAGCCGCTGGTGGCGATCCTGGCTGCGCTCACGGCCTTGGTGTTCCCGCTGTGCTTCACGTTGTTGCGCCTGTACGTGCTGCTGCCGCTGGCGGTGGGCGTGCGGCCTGCGCATTTCGTGCCGGCGATGCATGCGCTGGCGTTCGTCACGCGCTGGAGCATGGTCGAAGTGTTTCTGATGGGCACGCTGGTGGCGGTGGTGCGCAGCGCCGGGCTTGCCAGCGTTGCGCCAGGCGCCGGCTTGATTGCGTATGTGGCACTGACGATGTTGCTCACTTCGATCATGGCCGCGGGCATGCATTCGTTGTGGAAGACCGGCGGGGAGGTGCGTCCGCGATGAGCGCGATCGAGCTGACCGGTGCGCAAGCGGGGCTCTACGGCTGCCGGGCGTGCGGGCTCGTCTCCCAGCGCACACGGGCCGGCACGGGCGAAGCCGGCTGGGCGTGCCCGCGTTGCGGCACGGGCCTGGCGCACCGCAAGCCGGGGAGCCTGGCCCAGACCTGGGCGTACACGTCGGCCGCGGTGGTGTTGTATGTGCCCGCGATGGCCTTGCCGATCATGTCGACCACCAGCGTATTCGGCGACAGTGCGCACACCGTGCTGGGCGGGATCGAGGAGTTGCGCCTGGCCGGTGATTGGATGCTGGCGCTCATCGTGTTCATCGCCAGCATCGCCGTTCCGCTGCTCAAGATCGGCGCGCTGGTGCTGCTTGCCGCCACGGCGCAGATGCAGTCGCATTGGCGAAGCCTCGAGCGCGCGCAGCTGTACCGCATGATCGATGCGGTGGGCCACTGGTCGATGCTCGATGTGTTCGTGGTCGTGCTGCTGGTGGGCACCATTCGCTTCGGGCCGTTCGGTGGTGTCCAGCCCGAAGGCGGCCTGCTGGCGTTCGGGGCCGTGGTGGTGCTGACCATGCTGGCCACGCGCAGTTTTGATCCTCGCCTCATCTGGCCCGACACCACCTTGCCAAGCCCCCATGACCGAACCGACTGAAACTCCCGAGACCACGCCGTTGCCCGCGCCCGTGAAGCGACGCTGGCAGGGGCCCTCGCTGGTGTGGCTGGTGCCGCTGGTGGCGCTGGGCGTGGGCATTGCCTTGCTGGTGCGCGCGCTGCTGGCCACCGGGCCGCAGCTGGTGATCGACTTCCGCTCCGCCGACGGCTTGCGCGCCGGCAAGACCGAGGTGCGCTACAAGGAGGTGGTGGTCGGCCGCGTGGAAGGCGTACAGCTCAGCCGGGAGCGCGATCGCGTGCATGTGATGGTGCGGCTGGATCGCTCCGCCGCCACGCTGGCCGTGGACGACACCCGGTTCTGGGTCGTGCGTCCGCGCATCGACACGGCAGGCGTGAGCGGCCTCGAGACCTTGTTCTCCGGTGCCTACATCGGCGTGGATGCGGGCGTCTCCCATACCGAACGGCGCCAGTTCGAAGGGCTGGAAGCTCCGCCGTTCGTGTTGCGCGGGGAGCCGGGGCGCAGTTTCGTGCTGGGCACCGAAGACTTGGGCTCCCTCGACGTGGGCTCGCCCATCTACTACCGGCGCAACCGGGTGGGGCGCGTGGTCGGCTATACGCTCGACCCCAAGCTCGACCAGCTCTCGGTGCAGATCTTCGTCGAGGCGCCTTATGACGAGCTGGTCAACAGCCAGACGCGATTCTGGAACGCGAGCGGAGTGGAGGTGTCGATCAACTCCGGTGGCATTTCGGTGGACACGCAGACGCTGGCGTCCGTGGTCTCCGGCGGCGTCTCCTTCGAGCGCCCGCCGGGCACGCACGGGCTGCCGCCGGCGGCCGATGGCAACCGCTTCAAGCTGTTCCCGGATCGCAAGGGCGCCATGGCGCCGCCCGACGGGCCGGCGCAGACTGTGCGCATGGTGTTCGACCAGTCGCTGCGTGGGATGTCCATCGGCGCGCAGGTGGATTTCCTGGGCGTGGAGATCGGCTCGGTGACCGGCATCCGGCTGGATTACGACGCGAAACGCAACCGGTTCCCGGTCGAGGTCACAGCGGACATCTACCCCACGCGGCTCGGGACGGTGCGCGATGCCCTGCGCGACCCGGCCGACGAAGAGGGCGCGCGCGACGTCAAGCTCTTGCAGCGTTTGGTGGCGAACGGGCTGCGCGCGCAGGCGCGTACCGGCAATCTGCTCACCGGGCAGATGTACGTGGCGCTTGATTTCGTGCCGCGGGCGCCGCGTGCCACCCTGGACATCGCGCAGCCGGTGCCTGCCGTGCCCACCGTGGCCGGCACGCTGGCGGACGTACAGCCGCAGATCGCCGAGATCGTCTCGAAGATCAATCGGGTGCCGTTCGACGACATCGGACGGAACTTGAACAGCACGCTCACGCAGGCCCGAGGTGCCATCGAACAGTTGCAGCCCGAGGCGCGGCAGTCGCTCGACGAGGTGCGCCGCACCCTGGCGGCCGTGCAGGAGACGCTGGCGCGGGCCGACCGCCACGTGCTCGATCCGAGCGCGCCGTTGCAACGCAATGCGGAGCAGACATTGCAAGACCTGCAGCGCGCGGCGCAGTCGCTGCGGATGCTGGCCGACTACCTCCAACGGCATCCCGAATCGCTGCTGCGCGGCAAGCCGGACGATGCCGAGATCCCCGCCACCCCGCCACGGCGCTGATGCCCATGAAAACACCCTGTGTCCTGGCCCTGTTCGCGCTGCTGTTGTCGGCGTGCAGCACCACCACCGCGCCGACCCGCTTCCATAGCCTGCTGTCGCCTGCCCCGGCGGCCCAGGAGCCGGCCGGGGCGGCGATCGCGGTGGACCTGGCGCCGGTGCGGGTGCCCGCCTCGGTCGACCAGATGCAGTGGGTGGTGCGCTTGCCGGACGATTCCCTGCGGATTCTGGAGCGCGAGCAGTGGGTTTCCCCGCTGCGCGACGAACTGCGTGCCGCGATCATGGAGCGCTTTGCGACCCGCCAAGGCGCGATCGATGCACGTGCGGCGCCGGGGGCGCCTGCGCCAGTGCGCGTGCAGGTGGATGTCCAGCGTTTCGAGTCCATCGCCGGGCGGCAAGCCTGGGTCGACGCGACCTGGTCGTTGCAGGCTGCCGCGGCGAGTGGGCCGCTGCATGCGCCGCTCGTGTGCCGAAGCAGCGTGCAGGAGGACGCCACCGGCGGCCTGGAGGCCTTGGCCCATGCGCATCGGCGGGTGGTCCAGCGATTGGCCGATGTGATCGGCGAGCGCTTGCGTGCCGTGGCGCGCGGCGAGCCTGCCACCTGCCCCTGAGCTTCGGCGACCCTAGCACTGCACTCCCGTGTTTTGTGGGAGAACTCGAACGGTTCTCGATGAAGTTTTCTGTTGAGGGGGCGTCGTGCACTCGATAGATTGACCTCGACCGTCCGAGAGGCGGTCTTTCAATCGAAGGTGCCCAGGCATGTCCAGCCGCTCCAGAACGAGATCCGACGCCGCCCCGCTGCTGGGGCGCGTGGTCTTGAACCGGCCGCCGTCCTTCGCCCTGGCCACATGGGCGGTGGCCCTGAGTGTCGTGTCGCTGCTCGTCTATCTCATGGGCAGCCAGTACGCACAGCGGGTGCGCGCCCAGGGCCTGCTGGCACCCGACGTGGCCGACATCGACGTCAGTTCACCAAGCCCCGGGCAGATCGTGCAGAAGTGGGTGCAAGAGGGTCAGGCCGTCAAGGCGGGCGAGGTGCTGTTCGTGATCAGCCCGCCTGACAACTTGGCGCCGCGGCCCGACGCGCCGTCCCCGCCGCCGACCACGGTGACCGTGACGGCACCGGTCGACGGCGTGGTGCGAACCGTGCTTGGCGAATCGGGCCGGCCCACGAACAGCGGCCCCCTGCTCACGCTCGCCCCGGCCGGCGCTGGCGTGCAGGCTCAATTGTTCCTGCCCGCCCGGCAGGCCGAGCGGGTCCAGCCGGGCCAGCGCGTGATGCTGCGGCATCCGCACGCCGGCAAGGACGGGCGTGCCCGCTACGAAGGCAAGGTGCTCGACGTGGCCACCAGCGCCACGCTGGCACCCGAGCTGCCGCCGGCCTTGAATGCGGCGGAGCACGGTGCGAACGCGGTGATGTACCGCGTGCGCGTGACACTCAACGGCGCGCTGTCCGGCAAGGTGGCCGGCCAGCCTGTCGAGGCCGAAATTATTCAAGGCGCACGTCCTCTCTTCGAGGCGGCATTTGAAAGCCCGCAGGCCCCGAAGGAGCGCTCATGAGTTCCACCACCACCGGCAGCGCGTTCGAACGCCATGTGTCGACTGCTGAGAAGTACACGCAGCGCTTGCGCTTCGGCTGGCGCCGCAAGGTGCCGGTGGTGCTGCAGTCGGGCCGCAACGAAAGCGGACTCGCCTGCCTGGCGATGGTGATCGGCTACCACGGCGGCCTGGCCGGCCTGGCGGAGCTGCGCACGCGTTTCTCGTCGTCCCTGGACGACATGTCGCCCGATGCGCTGCTGGATATCGGTGCCGAGCTGCATCTGCACGGCGACCTGCGGCGGGTGCCTCGCTCGGCGCTGCGCACTCTGCGGCTGCCCTGTGTGCTGGAGTGGGCGCCCGATCATTTCGTGGTGCTCACGCGGGTGAGGTCCGGGCGCAGCGGCATCGTGATACACGATCCTGCCGTCGGCGAGATGCGCATCCGCCGCTCGGAGGTGGTGCGCCGCTTCAGCAGTGTCACCGTGCTGCATTTCGGCCCCACGGACGAGTTCAAGTCGCCGCAATCCCCCCGGCCTGCAGGCGTGTCCTGGATGACGGGCCCCATCGTCGGCTTGAAGCGGTCGCTGGCGCAGATCGTGGTGCTCGCGTTGTCGCTGCAGGTTCTGGTGCTCGCGCTGCCGCTGGCCGTGCAGTGGGCGGTGGACAGCGGCATCGGCTTCGCCGACCGCGAACTGCTCGGCACGCTGGCGATCGGCGCGGGTGCGCTTTTGCTCGGGCTGGGCGCCATCGGTGCGTTGCGCTCCTGGATGGTGATGTACATGCTCTCGCACATTGGCGTGCAATGGCTCACCAACGCGTTCACACACCTGTTGCGCTTGCCGGTCCATCACTTCCATCAACGTGAGCTGGGGCAGGTGGCATCCAGCTTCCAGTCGATCCAGCGCGTGCAGGGTTTGCTGGGCACTCAGCTGGTGGAAGGCCTGGTGGACGGGCTCATGGCCTTCGCGGTGCTGGCGCTGATGTGTGGGTACAGCGTGGCGCTTACGCTGTGCGTCGTGGTGGCGGCGGCTTTGTACGCGGTGGCCCGCGGCATGCTGTGGCCACGCCAGAAGGTCGCGCTGCAGCAGGAGCTGGCGCTGAACGCCAAGGAGAATGCGGTCTTTCTCGAGACGGTGCAGAACATGCCGTCGATCAAGCTCTACGGGCGCGAGCCCGAGCGCCGCGCGTATTGGCTCGATGCGGTGGTGGAGTCGATGAACCGCGTGATTGCACAGCGCACGCTCGCGCTGGGCCTGCGGGGCCTGCGCGCCTTGCTGATCGGTGCGGAAACCGTGGTGGTGATCTGGCTGGCCAGCCTCCTCGTCGCAGGCGGACAGATGTCGCTGGGCATGCTGGTGGCTTTTGTGGCCTACAAGGCCCTGCTCTCCAGCCGCCTGTTCGGCCTGATCGACCGGGTGGTGGAACTGAAACTGCTCGGGCTGCAGGCCGAAAGGCTCGCGGATGTCGCGCTCACGCCGGCCGAGACCTCCGGCGCGGGCAGCAGCTTGCTTCGGCATGCCCCGAGCGACATGACGCTGGAACTGCGCGGCGTGTGGTTCCGCTATCACGACGGCGGCCCGTGGGTGCTGGAGGACGTGCACCTCGTCTTTGCGCCGGGCGAGGCGGTGGCGATCGTGGGCGCCTCGGGTTCCGGCAAGAGCACGCTGGTCAAGCTGATGCTGGGGCTGATCGAGCCCACCCGGGGAGAGGTGCGTTTGGGCGGCGTGCCGATCCAGCAACTGGGCATGCGCGACTACCGGCGCCAGATCGGCGCGGTGCTGCAGGAAGACCATCTCCTCGCCGGCACGCTGCTCGACAACATCAGCTTCTTCTCCGACCGGCCCCGCCTCGACCGGGTGGTGGAGGCCACCGCCGCGGCTGCGATCCACGAAGAGATCGAGCGCATGCCGCTGGGCTACCACACGCCGCTCATCGGCATGGGCGGTTCGTTGTCCAGCGGGCAGAAGCAGCGCATCTTGCTGGCGCGTGCGTTGTACCGGCGCCCGAAGCTCCTGATCCTGGACGAAGCCACCAGCCATGTCGACCTCAAGCGCGAAGCCCATATCGTGGAGTCGCTCGGCCAGATGCAGGCCACACGGATCGTGGTGGCGCATCGGCCGGATGCGGTGCGTCACGTTTCGCGCGTGGTGGTGGTCGAGAACCGCACCATTGCGAAGGATCTCAGCAGCGTGATCCCGGCGGCGGCCGATGCGGTGACGCTCCCCCACGAAAGCCGCGCCGCGTTGCCGGTGCTCAACAACGTGGTCAGCCTGCAGCGGTAGGCCGCCTCACCGCGTTGTCTACAGCGCGCAGCTGCGAAAGCCGCTGAAGGCGGTGTCTTGCTGTGCGAGCAGGAAGCGGCGGAACTTCGGGTTGCGCATGCGCTGGCAAGTGGCGTGCGAGGCGCCGCGAAGCACGCGGTGGCTACCGAACCCGGACTCCGAATAAGCGCTGTCGGGACTGGGCGTGAAGCCGGGGTAGGGGCGGAAGGTTCCGGCGGTCCATTCCCATACATCGCCGAACCGGAAGCCGCGTGAGGCACCGGTGTGCGCGGCCAGTTCCCATTCCAGTTCGGTGGGCAGACGCCGGCCTGCCCAGCGGCACCATGCATCTGCTTCGTACCAGCTCAGGTGCACTGCGGGTTCGTGCATCGGCGCCCGCACGAGCCGGCCGAAGCGGTTTTGAAGCACGGTCTGGCGCATCTGGTCGACATAGCGCGGCGTGCGGCGCGCATCGCGCTGTACCCAGGCCCAGCCGGCGCTCGACCAGATGTCGGGTCTGTCGTACCCGCCATCTTCGACGAACTCGCAATACTGGGCCCACGTGACCGGCTGTGCGTCGATCTCGAACTCTGGCACCGCATGCACATGGGCGGGTTGCTCGTTGTCGAAGGCAAAGCCTGCGGTGTCGCTGCCGAGCTGCCAGCGCGCGGCTGGAAAAATCATCGGCTCGCGAACATGCGCTGCCCTGGGAGAGGGCGGCATCAAGCCGGTGTCGAGGCCGAGCACCTGCGCGGCCTCCGCGTAGGCTTCGCTTTGCATGTCTTCGTGGAACAGCGCCATGCGGAAGAAGTACAGCGCGGCGTCTTCTTCCGGCGCGTGTTCCAGCAGATCGAGCGTGGTCTCCAGCGTATCGGCGAGGTACTGGCGGATGTCGGGCGCGTCGGGCAACGCGAGCTGCCAGCGCATGTCGGCCGGGACACCGCGCGGGTCGTAGAGTGCATCGGCGCCGGGCTCGATGGAGGCCAGGCGCGGTGTGTCGGGCCGCGCCGCCGCGCCGCGCTGGCGCTGCACGTTGCGCGCGACCCAGTACTCCTGATACCAACCCTGGTGTCCGAGCGACCACAGCGGGGGATTGATGCCGGCATAGCGCAAGGCAGCGGCATCCATGCCCGGGTGCGCGGCTTCGATCGCGCTCATCCAGCGCAGCGTGTGGTTGCGCGCATCCATCAGGGCCAGCGACAGCAAGCCTTTGCCGGCGCGCCGCATCTGGGCGGATTCAATGGGAGGGGCCTGAAAATCGAGCAATGGCGTGGTCCACGGCGCGGTAGGAGGTGGAATTTTCTGCGCCCTGTGACCGACCTCCACTAGGGCGCGCCCCATCTGTCGGCCGGGGCAGCGCGTCTTTGCCATTCACGTTATCACGCCGCTGCCATGGCTTCCCGTCAAATCCCGAAACGCCATGACCGATCCCCGTATTCATCTGCCCAATGCGGCCGTCATGTTCACGCGGATGCCGCTCGCGCAGCCCCGTCGTCACCCATGAGGTGGCGCGCGGCGAGACGTCGACCGAGGTCTGCGAGGGGTACGCTCCGGCGCATGGGGCGTGGTGGTTCCGGTGAATGCAACGCGCAGGGTGGCGTCGTGCCGGCAGGTCGACGTGGGGGCCGGCTTCCGGGCGTCTGCCGATGTGCGGGCCCAGACGGCGCTGGAGCGGGCGTGCCCCATGCGGCTACGTGCTCGGCGCGGCCGTGAACCTCACCTGCCGCTGGAGCCGTTGAGCCCAGCAGTCAGAGCGTGTAGTCGTAGCGGACGAACCCCGTGTGCCGCGCAACGTGGTCGTACAGCCGGCGCGCCGCGGTGTTGTGCCGCTGCGTGAGCCAGTAGAAGCGCGAGGCGCCCCGGGCGCGGGCTTCGCCGGCCACCGCCTCGATCAACATTCTGGCCACGCCTTGCCCACGCGTGGCGGTATCGGTGTACAGGTCTTGCAGGTAGCAGGCTGAATCCGCCCAGGTGCTGGCGTGGAACAGGCAATGCGCGATACCGACCAGTTGCCCTTGGCGAGTGGCGCCGAGGCCGTGTACCTGCCCGCTGAAGCCTTCTGCGCCCAGCAGGGCCGTCAGCACGCCGGCGATGATGTTGAGAATCTTTCGGCGGCGGGACTTCACCAGTGCAGAACTCAGCAGGTCTTGGCGGCGTATCGCCGAATTGGCCGTCAGGCGGGGCAGTTCGTGTTCGATCTGTTCTTTCATGGCCGGCCGGCTTGCTGAGCGACAGGTGCGCGTGTGGCTAATCTATCTCATACGGGGTATTTCGAAAACTTCGCGCATCGCGCGCATGGCATGCCGCGAGCCAGATCAGAGGCGCTTGAATTCGCTGACGATGCTGCGGCCGTCGGGGCCTGCTTTCTGCATCCATTCATGCAGCATCATGTCGCCCACCCTCTCGAGCGAAGACTTCAGTTGGGCGGAGGCGGGCAACACCTGCATGCCCCTTTTCCGCAACTCGTCGAGCGCATGGCTGTTCTCTTCCCGGGACATGGCCCAGCCGCGTGTCTCGGCCGCGGATGCGGCTTGGCGCAATGCGTTCTGCAGCGATGCATCGAGTGAGGAGAACGCCGCCTGGTTCACGAGCACGGCGTTCTTGGGCAACCAGGCTTGAATGTCGTAGAAGTACTTCAGGTGCTCGTGTGCTTTGGCGTCGTAGCCCGTGGAGCCGGAGGACATGAACGACTCCACGACCCCGGCGGCCATGGCCTGTGTCAGTTCGGCCGCTTGCACCGTCACCGGGCGCGCATCCAGCAACTCTGCCAGGCGAGAGGTGGCGGGGCTGTAGGCGCGCCATTTCATGCCGCGCAGGTCGGCGGCGTGGGTGAGAGGGCGATTGCTGAAGATGCCTTGCGGAGGCCAGGCCACCGCGTAGAGCAGCAACAGGCCGCTTTCGGCCAGTTTCTTTTCGAGAGCTGACCTCTGCGCCTGATAGAGCTTGAGAGAGGCGCCGTAGCTTTGCGCGAGGAAGGGGATGCCGTCGACACCGAAGATCTGCCATTCGTTCTGGTGATTCACCAGCAGGACTTCGCCGATCTGCGCCTGGCCGCCCTGGACGGCCCGCTTGATCTCCGGCGCTTTGAACAGCGTGGCGTTGGGGTGCACGTTGATCTGCAGACGGCCCTGTGTCGTGCGCTTGACGTCACTGGCGAACTGGAGGAGGTTTCTGGTGTGGAAGCTGGCTTCGGGGTATGCCGATGGCAGGTCCCATTGAAGCTGGGCATGGGCGAGCGAGGCCGACAGGCTCAGCGCAGACCACGCGATGAGGCTGCGGAAGAGGCGGGGCAGGTGAGAGACAGTCATCGAGACACAGGATAAAGGGCGCGTGCCCGGGCCGGGGAACGCGTGATTCTGCGGGCCGGCCGTGCACTGGCCGAGATCGTAGCAACAGAACGGCGATGCTGCGCGGTGGCGGAATCAGAAATCAGCCGGTCGAAACACCAGCAGCATGGGAGACGGAACGGTGCCGTTGGTGTCTTGGGGCAGCACTTCGGTCCGGTCGATGGCGCGCAGCACGGCTTCGTCCCAGCGCGCAATGCCACTGCTCTTGGTGAGCTTGCGCGAGATGATCTTGCCGTCGGGTGCGGCGCGCACTTCCACTTCGGCCTGCGGGTTGCCGTCGATCGGCTCGGTCAGCAGGATGTTGGGCCGGATGCGGGCGCGAATGCGCCCGCCGTACTCTGCGGAAGGCCCGGCGGTTTGGGCGGCTCTGCCGGTGGGCTGCGTGCCTGTGGCTCCCGCCTCTCCAATGATGCGTTGCAGATTGGCCTCGCGCTGCGCGGCGAGCTGCTCGTTCCGACGTTCCTCTTCGCGCTTGAGACGGTCGGCTTCCAGCTTGGCCAAGCGTTGCCGTTCGCGTTCTTCCTGAGCGCGCTTTTGCTCGGCGGCCTTTTGTTCAGCGGCTTTCTGTTCAGCCGCTTTCTGCTCCGCCAGCTTCTTCTGGCGCTCTTTTTCCTGCTTGGCCTTTTCAATCGCGATCTGCGCGTCAGGCACAGGGGGCGGGGGGGCCGGGCGGGGCGCGGGTGGGGGGGGGGGGGGGGGGGGGGGGGGGGGGGGGGGCGCGGGAGGCGGCGGCGCCGGCGTGGGCTGCGGAGGCTCCGGCGCTGCGGCACGCGGGGCGGCCACCTGCGGCACGGCGGCCCACAGCTCCGCTTCCACGCCCTCGGGTTCGCTGGAGCGCCAGTTCACGCCGAATGCGAGTGCGATCACGAGCGCGCCGTGGATCACCAGCGCCAGCAGCAGCCCTTTCCGGTTGCCGTCTGGCGACGGGGGTTTGAGCGCGTCGCGTTGCGCAGAGGCTGGGTTCATGCGTGATCAGCCGGTGGTCTTGACCGACAGGCCGACCCGCTGCACGCCAGCGCGTTGCAGCAGGTCCATGATCTTGACCACGGCCTCGTATTTCACGGTCTTGTCGGCGGAGATCACCACCGGTGCCTGGGCGTCGCCGTTCTGCGCGGTGCGCACCCGTTCCACCAGGGTGTTCAGCGTGACGGCGGGGCCATCCTTGCTGTCGATTCGCAGCTTCAGCGTTTCATCCTTGCGCAACTGGATCTCGATGACCTTGCTGGGTTGTTGCTTGCTCTGGCCCACGGTGGGCAATTCGACCAGCCCGGTGGTGATGAGCGGTGCGCTCACCATGAAGATGATCAGAAGCACCAGCATCACATCGATGAACGGCACCATGTTGATCTCGTTGATGGTGCGGCGGCGGGCTCCACGCATGGGGGTAACGGCAGGCATGTCGGTGTCCCGGAGGTGTGGGCTGTCAGCGTGCTGCGGCAGCCGCAGGGGCGGCGGGTTGCCCCGCGTTGCGTTGCAGGATGTTGGAGAACTCCTCGATGAAGGTCTCCATTTGCGTGGCGATGCGATCGATGTCGCGGGCGAAGCGGTTGTACGCGATCACGGCCGGGATGGCGGCGAAGAGGCCGATGGCGGTGGCCACGAGTGCCTCGGCAATGCCCGGTGCCACCGTCGCCAGCGACACCTGCTGCAAATTGGCCAGGCCGACGAACGCATGCATGATCCCCCACACCGTGCCGAACAAACCCACATAGGGGGACACCGAGCCGACCGAGGCGAGGAAGGACAGGTTGGATTCGACGGCATCCAGCTCGCGCTGAAAGCTGGCGCGCATGGCGCGGCGCGAGCCATCGAGCAGCACGCCGCTGTCGGCCACTTTGCGCTCGCGCATCTTGAGGAATTCGCGCATGCCTGAGGCGAAGATGCGCTCCATCGGTGCCGCATCGACCTTGCGGCCTGCGTCGCTGTAGAGATCGTGCAGGTTCTTGCCGGCCCAGAACTCGCGCTCGAATTCGTCGTTCACTGCGCGCACCCGCTTCAGGCCGAACAGCTTGCCGAAGATCACGGTCCAACTGGCCAGAGACACCAGCAGCAGGCCCACCATGACGAGCTGGACAACAAAGCTGGCCTGCAACACCAGGCTGATGATGGAAAGGTCTTGGTTCATGTGATCTTGTTCAGAATGTCCATGGGAATTCGCCGGGGCCTGAAGGTTCCGGTATCGACGCAGCCGATGCGAATGTCGCCCTCGGTCAACCGTTCTTCGCCGCGCCAGGCCGCCTGCGAGATGCGCAGGCTGGCGCGGCCGGCGTCTTCGACACGCACGGTCACGACCAGCAGATCATCGAGACGGGCAGGGCGCAGGTAGCGCATCTCGGTGTGCGTGACGACGAACATGGCGCCGGCATCGGTGCGCATGGATTCCTGCGCGAAGCCGAGCGAACGCAGCCACTCGGTGCGTGCACGCTCGAAGAACTTGAGATAGTTGGCGTAGAACACCACGCCACCGGCGTCGGTGTCTTCCCAGTAGATGCGCACGGGGTGCGCGTAGGTGTGAGAGCCGGGTGGAGAGGTCATGAACGCGAGTCGGGCGGCGACGTGGCCGCCAGCTCGCGGATTATCACTGCACCCGCGAGTACACCGGGCCCCAGAGCGGATGGCCTTGCTCGGATTTGGTCAAAGCGAACGAGGGGTCGGCCGCTTTGGCTGAGCGAAAGGCGGCTTCGCACTCCCGCATGCGGTCGCTGGTGCAATAGATGAAGGCGAGCGTCTTGAACGCCGCACTGCGGTCGCGCGGCGATGCCAGGCCGGCCGCCAGGGCTTGATTCAGGTGCTTCTCGGCTTCGGCATACGACGCGTCATCGTAGGCGCGCATGCCATTCAGAAGTGCCCGCTCGGCAGGCCGGGAGGTGATGTCGAGCAGCCCAACCGGCGCCGATGGTGGCGCCGATGCGCAGCCTGCCAGGGTGGCAGCCAAGGCACAGGCCAGTGCGAATGAAGGGAGGTGGCTCATGATCCGAAGCGGTGCTTGATCGACGCGGGCTGGCCGGGCGCGATCTGGATGGTGGACACAAACGGCGGGAAGTCGCCGTTGCGGACGGTGACGGTGTGGCGGCCTTCGGGCAGCGTGAGTTCGTTCAACGGCGGCGTGGTTCCGGCCGCCCGCCCGTTCACTTCGACTTGCCCCCAGGGGCTGATCGCCAGCCGCAGCGTGCCGGTGGCGGGGGCGGCGGCCGGAGCGGTGGTGGCCAGGCGCGCGTCTCGTTCACGCGCTTCTCGCGCACGGCGCTCCCGGGGCGTTTCTCTCGGTGCCACTTTGGGTTTGGCTGCTGTGGCAGGCGCAGGCGCAGGCGCAGGCGTGGCGGCCGGCGGGGCGGGAGAGGGCGGTGCCACGATGGGCAATCCAGCCGTGGCTGCGTTGGCCGCAGTCTCCGGTTCGGCGCTCGCCTGGGCGCTGCCGGTGGGCTCGGCGGGTGGGTCGGGCGGTGGTTCCGCAGCAGGGGCCGGCTCGGGGCCGGTGTCAGTGATCGCCGTGGCCACTGGCTGCGGCGTCTCGGGGGAGGGCACGGCCGGCGCCAGTGTGCTGACCGGATCGGGGGCCGCGTCGTTGTTCTGCGCCTGGGGCAGCCACCACAGCGCAGCGACGCCCAGCACCAGCGCCGCTGCCGCGGCCATGGCCCAGGGCGCCTTGCGCTGAGGCGCCGGGGCGGCGTCTTCGGCGGGGTCGGGCGCGTCTTGCGCGTGCTCTTCGAGCCAGTGGCGCAGCTCGCGCGACAAGGCGCGCGCGGAGCGGTACCTGTGCTCCGGGTTCTTTTCCATCGCCCGCGCGGCGATGTCGGACAGCGCGGCCGGCACGCTTGCGTCGACGTCGTGCGCCTTCGGGGGATCGAAGGAGAGCACCGCGTCCGTGATCTCATTGAACGAGGTGCCGCGGAACGGCCGCGCGCCCGTCAGGAGTTCGTACAGCACCACGCCCAGCGAGAACACGTCGCACCGGCGGTCTATGGGGTGCTGTCTCACCTGCTCGGGCGACATGTAGTACGGCGAGCCGCCGGCGATGTCGTTCTCGGCTTGCTCGTGCTGGTGCGCGATGCGGGCAATGCCGAAATCGAGCACGCGTGGCTGGGTGCGCCCCACCATGAAGATGTTGGCGGGCTTGATGTCGCGGTGGACCACGCCTTTGGAATGCGCATACGCCAGCGCGTCGGAGACGCGGCGCACGATCAGCGCCGCCTGCGTGGGCGTGGGTTTCCAGCCTTCGAGGCGAAGCTGGCGCAAGTCGCGGCCTTTCAGGAGTTCCATCGCGATGTAGGCGCCTTGGTCGCTCACACCTGCGTCGAACACGGTCACGATGTGCGGGTGGCTGAGGCCGCCTGCCGCCCGCGCCTCGTTGAGGAACAGGGCGTTGAACGATTCACGTTCGTCGGCCGAGATCTCGATGTTCAGCGTCTTGATGGCGATCAGGCGCGACAGCAGCGGGTCGTGTGCGGCATACACGCGCCCAAGCCCGCCTTCGCCGATCTGGTACTTGAGGGCGTAGCGTCCGATGTGGCCGATGGTGGGCAGCTGGTCCGAGCCCTTGTTGCGTCCCGATGCAGGGCCCTTCGACGCCTTGGCAGGCTCGCCGGGGAGCGCCATCTCTTCGGTGTCGCTCCATGGCGAAGAATCGGGCGTCGCCGAGATGTCGCTCGGCATGGACGGTGGAGGTTCGGAGGCTGGGCCGGACATGGGTGCAACTTGTTGGCGTCAGTGGCGGGCAGTAAGCAGCCACCATCGCGTGCAAGCTTAGTCCAACGATGCAGCTCGTTGGCGTCGAAAAGGACCGTGTTCATACCTTAGTAACACCCCGACACCAAAGAGGTGGGACAGGGGCCCTTCGAGAGGGCGTCCACGACCGCTTGAACCCGGCCCTGCCGCGGAAGGCCCCAGCCTCACGGCCGGCCCTGTGGCGGCGGGCTGCGCAGGGCCCGCCGCTGAACCGCATTGAGCGTTGGGCTCCGTCATAGGATGATCCGGGTGCCTTCCTCATTCAAATCGAGACCCTCTTGACGCCTCACCTCCGAACGCCCTTGCCGCCGCTGGCCCAACGCACTGACGCCATTGCGCCGTTCTACGTCATGGAAATCGTCAAGCGAGCGCGCGAGCTTGAAAGCGAGGGGCGCTCGATCATTCACATGAGCATCGGCGAGCCCGACTTCACGGCGCCGCCCGATGTCACGAATGCCTTGGTCGAGGCGGCCCGGTCCGGCGCGACCGGCTACACCGAGGCGGTGGGGTTCGAGCCGCTTCGGCGCGCGATTGCCGAGCACTACCTTTCGGACATGGGGGTGATGGTCGACCCCTCTCGCATCGTCGTGACGGCGGGGGCATCTGCCGCGCTGCTTCTCGCCTGCTGCGCATTGGTCAACCCCGGTGACCATGTGCTCGTGGCAGACCCGACCTACCCTTGCAATCGCCATTTCATTCATGCCTTCAACGGGATACCGGAGTCTGTGGCGGTTGGCCCGGACACTCGCTTTCAACTCAGTGCATCGCTCGTCGCGCAGAGATGGCATTCGAAAGTCGGCGGCGTGTTGCTCGCCTCGCCCGGGAACCCGACCGGGACGTCCATTCCCTTCGACGAACTGGGCCGGATTGTCGAGTTCGTGCGCGGCCGGGGCGGCTTCACGATCGTCGACGAAATCTATCTGGGCCTGCAATACGACCGGCCTGCGCGAAGCGCCTTGGCGCTGGGCGAGGACGTCGTGGTCTTGAGCAGTTTTTCGAAATACTTTTCGATGACCGGCTGGCGCCTGGGCTGGATCGTCGTGCCGCCGGATTGGGTGCCTGCTTTCGAGAAGCTGGCGCAGAACCTGTTCATCTGCGCCTCCACGCTGGCCCAGCGCGCGGCTCTCGCTTGTTTCTCACCCGCTTCGCAGGCGATCTTCAGGGATCAGCGCGATCAATTCAGGGCGCGCCGCGATTTCATTGTGCCGGCACTGCGCGACCTCGGCTTCCAGGTGCCGGTTGCGCCGGATGGGGCGTTCTATGTCTATGTCGATTGCTCCCGCTGGTCTAACGACAGCACGGCGTTCGCCCTGGAGCTGCTTGAACATGCCGGGGTCGCGATCGTGCCCGGCATGGACTTTGGCGAGAACGAGCCTGGCCGGTACCTCAGGGTGTCGTACGCAACGGGCCTGGATCAGCTCGGCGAAGCCGTCGAGCGAATGCGCAGTTGGCTGGCCCGGCGAAGCCCCGCATCGGCTTGACGGTGCCGGCGCGCGGGGTTGGGATCACACGCCCGGCGCGAGGCGCTGCGGTGGGCCGCGTCACGCCGTCGCAACGGTGGCGGGCCGGTTGCCCAGTTGGCGTGACAAGGTGGCTGCGCAATCCTTCAGCACTTGCGCGGCCTGGCCCTGGGGCGAGGCGTCGAGCGTCGTGCTCGGCCCGATGGCGGTGAGCGCGAGCACCATGGTGCCGAAACCGTCGAACACCGGTGCGGAAATGGCCGTCACGCCGCGCACGGTGCCGTCCGTCAAGGAGGCGAAGCGCTGCTGGCGCACGGTGGAAAGCTCGGCTTCGAAGGCTGCACCCAGGTGAATGCGATCGCGGCCGGTCTCGGCGCGCAGGATGGCCAGCGTCTGCTCCCGTGGCATGAAGGCTCCGAACAGGCGTCCCGCCGCGGTGCCTTTGACGGAGACGACGGTGCCGTGCCGCATGTTCACGTGCACGGCCGTAGGGCCTTCTTCCAGGCGAACATAGGTGGGCCCTCGGTTTCCCCAGATCGCAATGCCGACCGTCTGCCCGAGCGTGAGCGCGAGCCGTGGCAGTTCCGCGGTGGCCAGGCGGATGGGGTCCACTTGCTGCAGGCTGATGAGCCCCAGTTGGAGCGCCAGGGGGCCGAGCCCGTAGTGCCCTGTGCCGCTGTCCTGTTGGATGAGGCCGACTTTTCCGAAGCTGACGAGATAGGGATGTGCCTTGGCGGGCGACATGCCGGCCTCCTTGGCCAACGCCTTGAGCGGCGCGGGCCGCCCCAGATGCACCAAGGCATTCAGCAGCTGGCTGCCGACTTCGATGCTCTGAATGCCGCGTGACGCTCTGAGTGGCTGTTCTGGGGCCGAATCGGGTCTTGCCATGAGGATTTAACCTTGGTTAATCCATTTGATATTAGAGAATATTCCGAGGCGGATCAAGCTTGTCGGGATGCGGCTCCCTGCCTCGCGCCACTCGCGCGGGAGGAAACCCATCCAGGCGCTGGGAGCGCCCGCCTTGGCGGGCCCGCGCACCCCGGCCGATTCTTCACGAGAGGCTCCGGCCCATCGGCACACCCCAGGATCGCTCAACCGAAGAGCGCCGCGTTCGGCATCTGGAGGAATCGGGCGCGGCGGCGAGCGTCTCAGCGCCGCGAACTGCGATAGGCCTCGACTTCCACCGGCCGCAGGTCGATGGCGGCCTTGTCGAGCACGCCGTTGACGTACTTGTGGCCGTCGGTGCCGCCGAAGCTCTTGGCCAGCTCCACGGCCTCGTTGATCGCCACCTTGTAGGGGATGTCGATGCAATGCTTCAGCTCGTAGGTGCCGATCATCAGCACGCCGTGTTCAATGGGCGACAGGTCGGTGGTCTTGCGGTCGACGTGGCGCGTGAGCACGGCATCGATCTGCGCGGCCTCGGCGATGCAGCCGTGCAGCAAGGCGTCGAAATGCGCGTGGTCGCATTTGTCGAAGCCTTCTTGCTCTCGCACGTGGGCGTCGATGACGCCGGGCTCGGAGCCCGACAGCAGCCACTCATACAACCCCTGCAGCGCCGCCTCGCGGGAGCGCCTGCGCGACGACTTCGGTGCGGCGCGCTTCTTGGCAGGTGGGCGTGCAGGGGAGGGTGTTTTCGCGGGAGCGGTCACGTGAGGTCTTCCAGAAGGTTCGCCATTTCCACCGCCACGCGGGCGGCATCGCGTCCTTTTTCTTCGGCACGCGCCCAGGCTTGCGCTTCGTTCTCGACCGTCAGGATGGCGTTGGCCACCGCAATCTCGTGCTCTAGGCCGACCTGGCTCACGCCCCGACCGCTTTCGTTGGCGACCAGTTCAAAGTGATAGGTCTCGCCGCGGATGATGCAGCCGAGCGCGATGAGGGCGTCGTACCGATCGCTTTCTGCCATGGCATTCAGCGCCAGCGGCACCTCGAGTGCGCCCGGCACCGTCACGTGCCTGATGTGCTTGGCCGACACGCCCAGGGCCTCCAGCTCGGCGATGCAGGATTGCGCCAGTTGCTGTGTGAGCGCTTCGTTGAAGCGGGCCTGGACGATGCCGATGCGCAGATCGGTGCCGTCGATGTCGGCGCGCTGGCCTTTGTCAGTGGTTTGCATGTCGCGATCTCAAGGGGCGATGAAGCCGGTGACTTCGAGGCCGTAGCCGGTCATGCTGGGCATGCGGCGGGGGCTGCCCAGCAGCTTCATGCGGGTGATGCCCAGTTCGCGCAGGATCTGGGCGCCGATGCCATAGGTTCGCAGGTCGATCTGGCCGCGGATTCGCGTGGTGGCGACCTGGTTGCCGCCGCCCAGATGCGACAGGACGGCGTCGGGATCGCTCGATCCGCAGTTCATGAGCACGGCCACCCCGCGCCCTTCGTCCTGCACTTTCTGCAGCGCCTTGTGCAGCGGCCAGGAGTGCGTGCTGGTATCGACATCGAGCAGGTCCATCAGCGACAGCGGCTCGTGCACGCGCACCAGCACTTCGTCGCCTTGGGTGACATCCCCCAGCGTCAGCGCCAGATGGATGCCGTTCGTGCGGTCGCGAAACGGGGTGCACATGAACACGCCCTGCGGCGTGTTGAGGCGGCGCGGCGCCAGGCGCTCGATCAGGCTTTCGTTGCGGCTGCGGTAGACGATGAGGTCGGAGATGGTGCCGATCTTCAGGCCATGCGTTTCCGCGAAAATTTCAAGGTCCGGCAGGCGGGCCATGGTGCCGTCGTCTTTCATGACCTCGCAGATGACGGCGCTCGGGCTCAACCCGGCCATGCCGGCGAGGTCGCACCCGGCTTCGGTGTGACCCGCACGCATGAGCACGCCGCCGTCTTTGGCCTGAAGCGGGAAGATGTGGCCGGGCTGGACGAGGTCGCTGGCCTTGGCGTCGCGTGCCACGGCCGCCTGGATGGTGCGGGCACGGTCGGCGGCGGAAATGCCGGTGGTGATGCCGGTGGCGGCCTCGACCGACACCGTGAACGCGGTGCCGTGCTGCGCGCCGTTGCGCGGTGTCATGGGCGGCAAGCTGAGCCGTTCACAGCGCTCGCGGGTGAGGGTGAGGCAGATCAGGCCGCGGCCGTAGCGTGCCATGAAGTTGACGGCTTCGGGCGTGACGAGGTCTGCGGCCAGGATCAGGTCGCCCTCGTTTTCGCGGTCCTCCTCGTCGACAAGGATGACCATGCGGCCGGCCGCCAGCTCGGCGATGAGTTCGGGAACGGGAGAAATGGGCATCTGCCCATTGTAGGAGGCGCGCGGCGTCAGCGCCCCAGCATGCGTTCCACGTAGCGCGCGATCAGGTCGACTTCCAGGTTCACCGCATGGCCGGCCTGGAGCGAGCCCAGCGTCGTGCTGGACAGCGTGTGCGGGATGAGGTTGATGCTGAATTCGCAGCCTTGCGCCACGTCGCTCACCCGGTTGACGGTCAGGCTGACGCCATTGACGGCGATCGAGCCCTTGTAAGCCAGGAATCTGGCCAGGCTCTCGGGTGCCCGGATGCGCAATTCCCACGATTCGCCCACCGGCTCGAAATGGACCACCGAGCCCACCCCGTCCACGTGCCCGCTGACCATGTGGCCGCCCAGGCGGTCGTTCGCACGCAGCGCCTTTTCCAGGTTCACGGCACCGCGTTCGCGCAGTCCGGCGGTCTTGTCCAGGCTTTCGGCCGAGATGTCGATGCTGAAGCGGTTTGCTGCCGCATCGAACCGGGTCACGGTCATGCAGGCCCCATTCAAGGCAATGCTGTCGCCGAGCTGAACGTCATCCAGGTAGTTCGGCGGGGCTTCGATGTCGAGCTGGAGCCCGTGCGATGGGTCGGAGCCGAGCGGGCGGGCGTCGGCAATGCGCCCGATGCCGGTGATGATGCCTGTGAACATGCAGGTGGCCGATGAGGTTAGAAGAGTTCGCGTCCCGGGGGCCGGGCGATGAGGCGCAGATCGTCTCCGACGCGCTCGATGTGGGTGAAGCGTAGCGCAAGCGCGTCATCCAGGTGTTCGAGAGGGCCGAACGAGGCCATGCCGAGGCCCGGCCCCAGGATTTTCGGGGCCTGGTAGATCAGAAATTCATCGACCAGCCCATTGCGCACGAAGGCGCCGCTGAGGGTGTGGCCGGCTTCCACGTGCAGTTCATTGACGCCGCGCTGCACCAGATCGGCCAAGAGGTTCGCCAAGTCGACCTGGCCGCCGGCGCCGGGCGCCAGGACGATCTCCGCGCCCTGCGCCACCAGGGCTTCGCGGCGGGCCGCATCCGTCGACGCGGTGAAGATCAGTGCGTGGCCTGGTGGCTGGAGAATCCGCGCGGACGGGGGCGTGTCGAGCCGCGAATCCACGATCACTCGCCATGGCTGGAGCACGGTTTCCACGAGGCGCACGTCCAGGCGGGGGTTGTCGTCGCGCACGGTTCCGACGCCGGTGAGCACCGCAGTGGCACGTTTGCGCCACGCATGGCCATCTGCCCGCGCGGCATCGCCGGTGATCCATTGGCTGGCGCCGTTGAGCAAGGCGGTGCGGCCATCCAGCGAGACGGCGCTCTTGAGGCGCACCCAGGGGCGCCGGCGCAGCATGCGGGAAAAGAACCCGATGTTCAGTTCGCGCGCTTCGGCTTCGAGCAGCCCCACGTCGACGCGCAAGCCGGCATCGCGCAATCGCTGCACGCCCTGGCCGGCCACGAGCGGATTGGGATCGTGCACGGCAGCCACCACGCGCGCCAAGCCGGCGGCCAGCAGGGCGTCGCAGCAAGGCGGCGTGCGGCCATGGTGGGAACAGGGCTCCAGGGTGACGTACGCCGTGGCGCCGCGCACGGGGGCCTGTTGGGCTTCGGCATCGCGCAGTGCCATCACTTCCGCGTGCGGTCCGCCCGCTCTCTGGGTGTGGCCGCGTCCGAGCACGCGGCCGTCGGCATCTGCGATCACGCAGCCGACGCGGGGGTTGGGCTCGCTGAGTCCGACTGAGGAGGCAGCGAGCGTCAAGGCTTCGCGCATCGCCGCGGTGTCGTCGCGCGAGAAGGAAACAGGGTTCATGGATGAAGCGGCCTTTCGGGCGCACCGTCTCAGGGTTGGTGCGCGACGGTGTGCACTGGGACGCCATTGTGCGTCGTCGGCGTGTCGGGACAGGCCTGTTGTGCCGGGATCACGAGGTAGTTCTGCAGGCGCAGCGGCCCCCGGACGTGCTCGTAGCGCGTGGGGCGCTGGTTGCTCCGGCCCGGCAGGTCGCCGTCATCCAGGACGCTGTAGTGGCGGCAGACGCGAAAAGTGCCTTCCACCTCGCCCAGTCGCCAACCCACCGGCAGGAGGTGCAGCGCGCCGGACCATCCGGGGCTCTCGGCGGGCAGGTGAACGAAGCAGGTATAGGCCACGAAAGGTTCGGGCCGGCCGGTGACGAGATCGGTGTCGCAGTGCGGCGGCTGTTCGGGCTCCGGCGTCAGCTGCAGGGCCACCCGGGTGGGCAGGGGCGTGTCTTCGGATGAGGGCGATGCGCCGAGGGGAGCGTGCTGGAACCGGATGTAGCCGCTGAGCAAGGTGCCTTGCGCAGGCAGGCAGTCGCGCAGGTCGGCGGAGGTGATATCGCGTGTGGCGATGGACGAGGCCACGCGGCACTGGGCGGTGACGAGGCCGCTCAGGTGGCTGACGATCCAGACGATGCCGGCGGTGGGGGACGGCCGGACCACGCTGCCGTGCGAGTCGAAGGGAACGGCTTGGGGCGGCAAGTGCCTGCGTGGCGCCAGCCAGGTGTCCGGCGTGGAGAGGGTCAAGGCGGCGCTGTAGAGGGGGTCCACGTCGGCGTGGAGGGTCCGAAGCGTCACCGCCTGCGTGCCGGCGCTGCGATCGGTCCAGTGGATGGACACGTCATGTTGCGTCAGGGGCAGGTGGTCGCCGCCGGCGGCGCGTTGCAGGTGTCCAGGCTGGTAGGGCGGGATGGCCTCGACGAGGCCGCTGTCGGATGCGCGGATGGCTTCGAGCCCTTGTTGTGCCCAGCGCACGGCTTGCGCGCGTTCGCGGGACAGGTCGCCGTGGAAGCGGAACCACGCGTAGGTTTGCGTCGCGCCGAGCACGCCCAACGACAGAATCAGCGTGCTCACCAAGGCCTCCAGGAGGGACCCTCCCTGTTCACGGCGATGACGGGTGCCTGCCATGGCGTCCATCAGTGATCGCGCCAGGCGCCTGGCATGTGCGCAAAGGTGCCGGTGGTTCGCCGCAGGTGATCCAGCACATCCGCGTCATGGTGTATCTGCGTGGTGCCGGCGGCATGCAGGTCGTTCTCGAGGACCACTGCCCCATGAATGTGTGCGCCATGCGGGTCGACCCATGTCGGCGACGTGCCATAGAGCAATCCGTGCAACACCGGCTGGTCCTGGAATTGGACCGGGCCATCGGCCACGAGCAGCACGGGGCGGTCGGGCGAGCCGGCGGCCAGCGGCCCGTTCAATCGCAGGCCGCCTCGCAACCAGATCATCCGGCTGGCGGCCAAGGCCGATTCGAGCTGGTCGTCGCAGGGTTGTTCACAACTCACCTCGCGCACGACGGGCTGGCCGCGCCATGCGGTGGCGTCCATCCCGAAGAGCGCCGTGAACAGGAAGGGGGCGGGGCGCCGCGCCAGCGAAGCATCGCCGTCCGCGACGGATTCAAGCCGGGGTGTGCCTGGTGGCGGGTGCAGGGCCAGGGTCGAGGCGTCGACCGGATAGGCGCTGTGAAGCGTCAGGCCGCCCGATGCGGCCCGTGGGTGGTGGATCGCAAACGAGGCCTGGCTGAAGTTGGCGATTCCGCGCACGGTGAGTGCCGCGGGGGGTGCGACCCGCAGGCCGGGCACGCGCCCGACGAGCGTGTGCAAGGTGAGGGACGCCTGCGACAGGCTGGTGCCGGTCGAGCGCAGTTGCCAGCGGTCGGTCTGCGCCGTGTCGCCGATCGCCACGGTGAAGGCCTGCGTGCTCGCGAGGGCCGGGTCGTTCGCATTGTCGGGTGCGCAATCGCAGTGCCATTCGCCTGCCTGCTCCTGGCAGGTGGCGGCCCATGGCTCGGCCAGGAGGTCGCGCAGCGCAGTGTGGCCCGCGTCGTTCGAGGCGCAGATCGACTCGACCGGCGCGTGCGTGTTGAGTTGCGCGAGGGTCCAGGCAAGACCTGCTTCCGCTGCTTCTCGCGCTTGGGCTGCGCGGTACTGGTTGACGGAGGACTTGCCTTCGAACAGCACGCTTCGGTGCGTGAACACCACGCTCAGCAGGAGCACCGAGGTGAGCAGCGTGGTCATGGCCAGCGTGGCCGCCCCCCGCGCGTGCAGGCGCCGCAAGGCACTCATGCCGGGCAGGCGCCGATGATGGCGTCGTGGCGCAGCCGCACGGTGCTCCGGATGTCCCGGACGAGGCTGGCTTCACCCGGAAGAATGGCCTCGATCCGGATGGACACGCTGCGCCTCAACTGGCGTGGCGGGCAGTTGTCGTCGTCCGCCGCGCAGGGCGCGGTGCACAGGCCGCTCAGGTCCGTTTCTTGGATGTTCGGCGTCATGTCGAGCGCCGTGACTTGCATGATCTGCCGGTCGGTCATGGCTTGCCATGCACCTTCGCCGATCCGCATCTCGATGACGCCGTTGCGCAGCTGGTAGGCCAGCTGCGGTTGCGTAGCGGGCAGGTTGGCATAGGAAAAGGCGACCCCTGTTGGCGTGACGGCGATGTGCCCGGCTCGCCGAAGGTCTCGTGCGATGAGTTCGGCGGCGGTGCGCAGGTCTTGCATCAGTCGGGCTTCCACCAGCAGCCGCTTGTTTTCTCGCAGGTGCTGCGTCACGGCATAGAGCGCCGTGGCGATGACGATCAATCCGATGGCCAGTCCGACCAGGAGTTCGACCAAGGAGATGCCGCTCTGAACGAAGCGTGCGCTCATTGCTGCCAGCACCGCTGATTGATGGACGCGGGGTTGCTGGCGCTTTCGTCGGAACCCGAAGCAAAAACGGTGTGCGCGTTCTCGACCGCGATTCGCATGACGCGGCAGGTCGCATCGCGGGCCTGGCCGCCGTGGGCCCTGGCGGTTGCGGCGTAGCGCCGATGCGTCTCGTCGGTGACGGTGAGCCGGTAGTGGCCGCGTGCCGACGTGTCGGAAAGCCCCAGTTGCTGTAGCGACGCGTACTGCGGGTTGTCGCTGCGCCAGCGTTCTTGCTGCAGCTGGATGCGGAGCAAGGCTGTGACGCTGTCACTGCGCCGGGACTGCAAGACTTGCTGCTGGAAGGAGGGGTAGGCGATCGCGGCGAGTGTGGCAACGATGGCGAGGGCGATCATCGTCTCGATGACCGTGTAGCCGTGGTGCGTGTGGTGCATGGCGGCGCTCAGCAGGCAGGCTGGCCCGGCACGGCAGCCTGCGGCGAGCAGGTGCGCACGCGCCCCATGAGGTTCACCACGTGATGGATCGCCTGCGCATGCGCACCGATGAGGCGCAGCGTGGATGCGGGGGTGGCAGTTCCGTGGAGGGGATCGAAGAGGATGGAGCTGACGTTGGCACTGAGGCGGATGGATCGCTCAGCGCTGAGCGCGACCGTCTTGAGGTGTTGCGCACCCGGCGCACAGTGCCCGGGCGGCGCAAGCTCGCAGCTGCAGGCCTGGGCCGCGCCGGTGTGGATCACATAGCAGCCCGGGCTCGCCGATGAGAAGCTGATGCGAAGGGCCTCGTTGCGTGCGACCGCTTCGGCGCGGGTGAACTGCAGGTCGCTCGCGAGTTCGGCGGCGACGCCGCGCAGGCGTTGAGACTCGACGAAACGCGCCAGTGACGGCACTGCGGCGGTGGTGATCACGGACAGGACGGCGATCGCGATCGCGACCTCGGGCAAGGTGAAGCCGCAAGGCGCGCGGTGCGCGGGATGTTCTGTGTTCATCTGCCCCTCGTTCAAAAGTGCTCGCACTGTAGGAATTGCGAGCGCCTTTGCCTTCCACCATGGGAGGGGAGCGGCGGGGGGGCGGGGCGCCCCTCTGGGGGGAGCGGGTCAGATGTCGCGGATCAGCTGGCGGAACTCATCCACGTCTTCAAAGCTTCTATAGACCGAGGCAAAGCGCACATAGGCCACTTTGTCGATGCGCTTGAGTTCGCGCATGACGAACTCGCCCAAGCGCGTGGAAGCCACTTCCTTGGCGCCGCTGTTGAGCAGCTTGTCCTGAATGCGCTCGAGCGCTGCGTCGATCTGCTCGACGCTGACCGGGCGCTTGCGAAGCGCAAGGATCATGGAGGCGCGGATCTTCGAGAGTTCGAAGTCTTCCCGCGTGCCATCTTTTTTGACCACCGACGGCAAGGCGATCTCGGCGCGTTCATAGGTGGTGAAACGCTTGTCGCAACTCTGGCAGCGCCGTCTTCGACGCACGACGTCGCCCTCATCGGACTCGCGTGTTTCGACGACCTGGGTGTCTTCGTGTGAGCAGAAGGGGCAGCGCATGGTCAGGGGTGCGGTCCGGCGCCGGCCGCCCTATGCCGGGCGGCCGGCAGACGTCATCGATACACCGGGAAGTCGGCGGTCAGTGCCGCGACTTTGGCGCGCACGGCCGCGATGTTCGCAGCCTCGTGCGGCTTGTCGAGCACGTCGGCGCTCAGGTGGGCGGTGATGCGGGCCTGTTCTTCCTTGAAGCCGCGGGTGGTGAATGCCGGCGAGCCGAGGCGGATGCCGCTGGTGACCATCGGCTTCTGCGGGTCGTTCGGGATGCCGTTCTTGTTGCAGGTCATGTGCGCCTGGCCCAGGATGGCCTCGGCTTCCTTGCCGGTGAGGTTCTTCGGCCGCAGGTCGACCAGCATCACGTGGCTCTCGGTGCGCCCGCTCACGATGCGCAGGCCGCGCGACACCAGCGTTTCGGCCAG
>CAZBOF010000006.1:0-400 GCA_964493285.1 uncultured Rhizobacter sp.
GTAGGCGAGGGCGGCGTACCACTTGTGATCCATCAGCCGCGCTTCCTGCTCCAGCGGCGCGTCCGGCCAGCGGATGTGCAGGCCGCCTTCGGGCATGGGGAAGTCGGTGGGCAGCACGATGTTCACGCGGTCGGGGTCGACGCTGATCGTCGTGGCCGATTCGACAATTTCCTGGATCGTCTTCATCGCCGACCACACGCCCGCAAAGCGGCTGAGTGCGAATGCATGCAGGCCCATGTCAAGGATGTCCTGCACGCTGCTCGGGAAAAACACCGGCAGTCCGCACGCCTTGAAGATGTGGTCGCTCTGGTGGGCCGCGGTGCTGCTCTTGGCGATGTGGTCGTCGCCGGCCAGCGCAATCACGCCGCCATGGCGCGCGGTGCCGGCCATGTTGGCATGC
>CAZBOF010000006.1:410-33178 GCA_964493285.1 uncultured Rhizobacter sp.
CGAACTTCTTGCTTTGCGGGTACAGGTCGAGCTGCTGCGTGCCCCACACCGCCGTGGCGCCCAGTTCTTCATTCACCCCGGGCTGGAAGACGATGTTCTGCGCGGCGAGGTGTTTCTTGGCCTGCCACAGGGCCTGGTCGTAACCGCCGAGCGGCGAGCCGCGGTAGCCGCTGATGAAGCCGGCCGTGTTCAAGCCGGCCATCGCGTCGCGTGTGCGCTGCAACATGGGCAGGCGGACCAGCGCCTGCACGCCACTCATGAAGGCCTTGCCGGTGGGCAGGGTGTATTTGTCGTCGAGCGTGACTTGTTCCAATGCAAGACGGATCGACTCTGGAAGCGGTGCATTCATCAGCCTGGACTCCTGAGAGGTGCGGCGATCCGGCAGCTCGTGACCGCTGGCGCCGTCAGTTGCAGTGTAGAGACTTGGCGACATGCGTGGGCGCTCCGCGACGCATCCCCCGCCGCAATTGGCGCCCTGCGGGCCATGCCACTACATTTCAGGAACCCGGGCTACGCGAGCGACAACGACATGGCGATCGATCTGGACGGCATCCCCACCCCACACCGCAGGGCGCTGGCCCCGCGGAGGACCCTGCGCAGCCGCCACGGCCCTGTGGCGTCGCCGCGCTGATGGCCTGGCTGCAAGCGCTGTCCCATCACCTGCTGGGGGCCGAACCCAAGCAGCGCCTTCGGGTCGTGCAATGCGGCACCGCCATGCTGCTGGCCCTGGGCAGCGTGCTGAACATGGCGTACCTGGTGCACGCGGGCCTCGCCGAGGCGGCGCCGGTGATCTGGTGGTCGGCCATCCTGCTCGGCGGCTTCGTGCTGTTTTTCATCACCATCCGCAGCGGGCGCAACCTGCGCCACGCCGAGCCCTCGCTCACGGTGCCGCAGATGGTGTTCGCGATCCTGTGCACCGCGGCGGCCTATGCCCTCGCGGGCCACGGGCGGGGCAGCGCGTTTCCCATCCTGATGGTGATCTTCATGTTCGGCGTGTTCGCGCTCGCGCCGGCCACGGTGATGCGCATCGGCTTCTTCGCGGTGGCGGTGCTGGGCGTGACGATGGCGTTCATGGCGCACCGCGCGCCCGGCGTCTATGTGCCCGCGGTCGAGCTGGGGCACTTCATCATGATCGCCGTGATGGTGCCGGCCGTGTCCGCCCTGGCCGCCCAGTTCGGCCGCCTGCGCGACCACCTGCGCCGCCAGAAGAAAGACCTCGCCCATGCACTCGCGCGCATCCAGGAACTGGCCACGCGCGACGAAACCACCGGGCTCATCAACCGCCGCCACATGCTCGAACTGATGGAGCAGGAACGCCAACGCGGCGTGCGTTCGGGCCAATCGTTCAGCATCGCGGTGATCGACATCGACAACTTCGGCACGCTCAGCCACACCCATGGCCACGACTTCACCGACCGCCTGCTGCGCGGCTTTGCGAACGAGGCCCTCGCAGTCATCCGCATCTGCGATCTGCTGGGGCGCTGGGACGGCGAAGAGTTCTTGCTGATGCTGTCGAACACGCGCGCCTCGCTGGGCCGCAACAGCCTGGAGCGCCTGCGCGAGCGCATTCACAACCTGCGCATCGATTCCGCCAGCGGCATCGTGAACCTGAGCTTCTCGGCCGGGGTCACCGAACACCGGGCCGGCGAAACCGTGGCACAGACCGTCCACCGCGCGGAGCACGCGCTTCTCAACGCCAAGGCTGCGGGCCACGACCGGGTGGTCCTGGCCTAGCGGGACTGTTCCATGGCGGCACCCCACGCACTGCCCTGGCGGCACCTGATCCTGGCCTTGGCGGTGGTGGCCGTCTGGGGCACCAATTTCGTGGTCATCAAGCTGGCGATCGCCAAGATGCCCCCCTTGCTGTTTGCCACGCTGCGCTTCGCGCTCGTGTTCTTCCCCGCGATGCTGTTCCTGCCCCGGCCCGCGGTGCCGTGGCGCAACCTGGCCGCCTATGGCCTCCTGATCGGCGTGGGTCAGTTCGGCGTGCTCTACATCGCACTGACCTCTCACATTTCACCGGGCCTGGCGTCGCTGGTGATTCAGTCCCAGGTTTTCTTCACCATCATGCTGGCGGTGCACCTGCGGCGTGAACGGGTCCATGCCTATCAGTGGCTGGCCCTGTTGCTCGGGGCCGCCGGCATCGCGGTCATCGGCGTGAATCTGGGCGGCGACGTGAGCCTGCTCGGCCTGGCGATGATCCTGCTCGCGGCGCTGTGCTGGGCCGGGGCGAACATCGTGGGCAGCTCGGTCGGGCGCATCAACATGCTCGCGTACGTGGTGTGGTCCAGCGCCCCGGCCGTGCCGGCCCTCGCCCTGCTGTCGCTCGGGCTGGAGGGCTGGCCCGCGATCCGCGCCGGACTGCTGAACGCCGATGCCACGGTCTGGGCGGCGGTCCTGTGGCAATCGCTGGGCAACAGCCTCTTCGGCTATGTCGCCTGGGGGTGGCTGCTGGCCCGGCACCCGGCCGCGAGCGTCACGCCGACCGCCTTGCTCGTGCCCGTATTCGGCATGGGCGCCTCTGCCTGGCTGCTGGCCGAGCCATTGCCCGGCTGGAAGCTCTGGGCCGCTGCGCTGGTGCTCTGGGGACTGGCACTGAACACCTTGTGGCCCCATTTGCGTACTCGTTGGCGCTGACCCCGCGCCTTGTCCTACACGAATAGCCACCGTGGACTGATGGGCCCCGGGGATCCCGTCTTCTAGACTGTCGAGTCCATCGAGAACCGGACCCCGCTGTACACCATGCCGACTCCCCGCGACTACGCCACCGAAGCCCCTTCGCGCGCCTTCATCGACACCTTGCCGGGCGCGGCCGTCGTGGAGTTCGGCACCGACTGGTGCGGCTTCTGCCGCGCGGCCGAGCCCCTGATCCACGATGCCTTCGCCAGCCACCCCGGTGTCCAGCACTTGAAGGTCGAGGACGGGCCGGGGCGCAAGCTGGGCCGCTCGTTCGGCGTGAAACTGTGGCCGACCCTCATCTTCTTGCGCGAAGGCCGCGAGGTCGTCCGCCTGGTGCGCCCCACGGAGCTGGCAGCGATCCGCGCCGCCTTCCGTCAGATCGATCCGCAGACGCGCTGAGCCGTTGGCGCGGGGCTTCGCCGCGCCCGCGATGCCGCACCGCCAACCCATCGCAGGTTAGGGGGCGCCCGCTATCAAGAACCCTCACGATTTGCCGATGACCTGATTGAAAGTCCCCAATCAGCGTCGGCAACTCCTTGCCTGCGCAGCCGTCGGAGTAGTCTTCATGCGCAACAACCAGCCCATCACGCAACGCGAATACGAGTTCCCGGACAACGCCACGCTGATGTCCACCACGGACAGCCAAAGCTATGTGACCTATGCCAATGCCGCATTCATCGAGGTCAGCGGCTTCTCCCGCGAGGAAATCCAGAGCCAGCCGCACAACGTGGTGCGCCACCCCGACATGCCGGTGGAGGCGTTTGCCGACATGTGGGCCACCCTGAAGAACGGCGAACCGTGGACCGCGCTGGTGAAGAACCGGCGCAAGAACGGCGACCACTACTGGGTGCGCGCCAATGCCACGCCGGTGGTGCGGGGCGGCCGCATTTCGGGCTATATGTCGGTTCGCACCAAGGCCACCCGGGAAGAAATCAGCGCCGCCGAAACCCTGTACCGCGACTTCCGCGAAGGCCGGGCGGGTGGGCGCAAGATCCACAAGGGCGTGGTCGTGCGCACCGGCCTGCGCAGCGTGATGTCGGTGCTCAAGGTGATGCCGGTGCGCTGGCGGATTCGCACGGCGCTCATGGTCACGATGCCGGCGATGGTGGCGGCCGCGTGGGCGCTGGGCCTGCCGTTGCCCATGCTCGGCATCTTCGCCGGCATGGCGGCAGGCTGGGGCACGCTGACCTCATGGTGGCTGGAAACCCAGATCTCGCGGCCCCTGGAAAAGATGCGCGAACAGGCGTTGCGGGTGGCCACCGGGGAAAGCCAGAAGGTGATGCACATGGACCGGGTCGATGAAATCGGCATGACGCTGCGCACCATCAGCCAGCTCGGCCTGATGTTCCGCTGGCTGATCGACGACGTGAGCGAGCAGGTGCTGAACGTGCAGACCGCCACCAGCGAGATCGCCCAGGGCAACCAGGACCTGAGCACGCGCACGGAACAGGCCGCGTCGAGCGTGCAGCAGACCGCCTCCTCCATGTCCGACATGACCACCACCGTGCGCAACAACGCCGACACCGCCTCGCAGGCGAACGCCCTGTCGGGCACGGCCAGCGACGCCGCGGCCAAGGGCGGCAAGGCCGTGGCCGAGGTCGTGTCGACGATGAACGAGATCACGAGCAGCTCCAAGAAGATCGCCGACATCATCGGCGTCATCGACGGCATCGCCTTCCAGACCAACATCCTGGCCCTGAACGCGGCGGTGGAAGCCGCTCGCGCCGGCGAGCAGGGACGCGGCTTTGCCGTGGTGGCCGGCGAAGTGCGCAGCCTCGCGCAACGCAGCGCCGATGCCGCGCGGGAGATCAAGGCACTGATCGGCGCGAGCGTCGAGAAAGTGGAGTCGGGCGCGCGCATCGTCAACGATGCCGGCACCACGATGGACGACATCGTGAGCCAGGTGCAGCGGGTGTCCGACCTGATCGCCGAGATCAGCGCGGCCACGCAGGACCAGAGCAAAGGCATCGTCCAGGTGGGTGCCGCCGTGGGCCATCTCGACACCATCACGCAGCAGAACGCGGCGCTGGTGGAAGAAAGCACCGCCGCGTCGGAAAGCCTGAAACAGCAGGCCGCGCGCCTGGCGGAAGCGGTCGGCGTCTTCCGCTGACCACGCGCACCACCCGCCCGCCGCTCGCGCCACGGCCCGATCTGTGGGCCGGGCGCCACGGCGAGCGCAACCGCGCACCGGTACGGGGCCTGGCGTCTGCGGGCGTGGCCCCGGATTGAGGGGGCCCGGCGACCGCTTGCGCACTTTCGCGGCGTGCGACGACGCGGTACTGTTCACTCTGCGTCCAGCTCCGCCCCCTCCGTCCCCATGAATTCCGCCATCGTCCAGAAAGCCATTGCCGCGATGGTGGGGGGCGACACGCCACAGCGCGCGACGGTCCGGCAGCAGCTGCTGGGCGCCGCATGCGCCTTCGGCTTCGCCGGGACGATGGCCGCCGCGGCCTGGCTGGAACTGCTGAGTCCCTGGACGGCCTTCGCGCTGGGGGCCTGGATGGCAGGCGGTGCGATGGTCTTCTATGCCCTTGCGCGCGGCGGCGAGTCCCCCATGCCCGGCGGTCTGCAACTGGGCCAGGCGCACGCCGTGTTCGTGGTGATGTCGATGATGCTCATCTACCTGGCCGCCGGCCCCGTGCGCGCGGTGGCGCTCGCCTTCATGGTGATGAGCCTGGGCGTCAGCCTGCGCGGGCTGCCGGCCCGCCATGTGCGCGGCGTGTCCAGCATCGCCGTGCTGCTGCTCGGCGTCGTGATGGCCTGCGGCGCCAGCCTGGATCCGGCACGCTATCCGCCCCAGGCCGAGCTGCTGCACTTCGTGGCACTGGCGCTCGCGATGGCGCCGGTCGCCTGGCTGGCGCACGAGCACAGGGCGCTGCAGGAGACCTTGCGCCAGCGCCAGAACCAGCTCGAAGCCGCCCAGTCGCACAACCGCCTGCTGACGACGCAGGATGAACTCACCTCGCTCTCGAACCGGCGCCACATGGTGTCGCTGATGACCGCCGAGCGCATCCGCCAGCAGCGCTCGCGCCAACCCATCAGCATGGTGCTGATCGACATCGACCACTTCAAGCGCATCAACGAGGACCACGGGCATGCCGCTGGTGACCAGGTGCTGCAGATCTTTGCCGACGTGATGACCTATGGGCTGCGCGCGGGGGATTCCCTGTCCCGCTGGGGCGGGGAAGAGTTCCTGATGATGCTGCCCCACACCACGGCCGAGGAAGCCCTCGCGTGCGTGGAGCGCGTCCGCCACCAGCTGGCCGCACGCAGTTTCGACCACGTGGCGCCTCGCCTGGGCGTGACGTTTTCCGCCGGCATCGGCGTATGCGGCGCGCACGACCGGCTGGAGACGGTGATCGAACGCGCCGAACACGCGATGCACCGCGCCAAGAGCGACGGGCGCAACCGCACCATCGTGGCGTGACGGCGGAAGGCGGGCCGGGGCAGACAGCCCCGCCGCTCAAGTCCGTGCGAACAGCAGCCGATACATCTGGCATCTGTTCGACATTCCCGGACCCGCCATGCAACCCGACCGCAGCCCCTACCTCGACGACCCGCCACGCCAACAGGTCGACCTGGCCGACCCGCTGGAAGTGGCCCGCTGGTCCTGGCTGCTCGACGTGCCGGACGCGCAGATCCACCACGCGGTGGCCCTGGTCGGCAGCAACGGCGAAGCCGTCTCGCACTACATCGAACACTTCGGGCGCCCCACGCGGCGGCATCGACACTGAGGGCGTTCACGCCATGGACAAGCCACGACGACGCCATCACCACGTGCCCTCCGGTTCGCCATCCAACTGGGTGCTGGTGGCGCTGTGGGCTGGCGCCCTGCTGCTGGCCCACCTCGTGCACCGCGGCGGCTGACGCCGCGCTACTTCCTCGGCCACAGCGCCCACATGCGCAGCGGCTGCTTCATGCGCCCCGCCTGCTGCTCGGCCACATCGCCCCAGCCCCAGAAGTAGTCGGCGCGCACCGCGCCGACGATCGCGCTGCCGGTGTCTTGCGCCATCACCACGCGCTGCAGCGCGGTGTTGGAGAGCGGCTCGGTGGTATCGAGCCACACGGCCGTGCCGTACGGCACGCTCTGCGAATCGACGGCGATCGAGCGCTCCGGCGTCAGCGGCACGCCCTGGGCACCGTTCGGCCCCAACTCGGGATTCGGCAGCGGCTGCTCGCGGAAGAACACATAGCGCGGGTTGCTCCACAGCATCTCGTTGAGACGGCGCGGGTTGGCGCGTGCCCAGGCCTTGATGCCCGGCCAGGAAGCCTGGTCGGCGCGCAGCGCGCCCTGGTCGATCAGCCAGCGGCCGACCGATCCGTACGGGTGGTCGTTGTGCCCGGCAAACGCCATGCGCACCAGCTTGCGCTGGCCGTCGGCCTCGGTCAGCTGCAACCGGCCGGACCCCTGGATCTGCAGAATCAACGCATCGAGCGGATCGGCCACATAGGCGATCACGCGCCCCCGCAGCGCCGCCTGGGCGGCCGGCAGCGTGTCGATCTGCTGGCGTGTCCAGTACGGGCGGCGCGAAGCCAGGTCGGCCGGCGCGGCATGCAGCGGCACCCGGAACGCCCCGCGCGCCACGCGGCTGGCCTCGATCAGCGGCTCGAAGTAGCCGGTGACCAAGCCGTTCACCGCGCCTTCCGGCGTTTCGATGCGCCAGGGCTTCAAGCGCTGGCGCAGCCAGGCGCGCGCCGCATCGGCGCTGGCCGGCGTGTCGCCTTGCGCGTCGGTGCAGACACGCGCCCATTCCAGCGGCGGGTTCGCGCAACTGCGCAGCAACGCAGGCCACAGCTCGTGAACCGCATCGGACTCCCAGCCGGGCAATTCCGCCCAATCGCTCGCCACCCAGCGCGCCTTGGCGGGATCGACCATGGCCGGCGGGGCCGGCGCCACCCCGCTGGGGACGGGCGGCGGGAGGGGCGGGGCGACCACGGCGCAAGCGCCGAGGCCCCCTAGAATCGCCACGGCCAGGAAGCGCCTGGCCGCTCGAGAGAAATGCTTCATGGGATTGTTGTTGCTGGAAGCGCTGGGCGCGCTGGTGATATTGGTGCTGATCGTCTGGTGGACCATGTTTTCGGGCCGCAAGAACGGCGAGCGGCGTCGGGACGAAGACTGAGCCGCCTCGCCCGCGAGGCCATGCCCATCCGCCTTCACCCCTTGGGCGGAAGAATGAACGACAGGGGACGCCGGCGCAGCCGCTGGCGAATGGCACGGTAGATGCGGCTGCGCTCGGACAGTTTCACTCCGCGCGAACGCAACGCCACCTTGAACGCCAGGAAGAAGCTGACCGACAGGTTCAGCACGCCAACGAAGACGATGGCGATCGCGCACGACCAGAACGCCCAGGTGCCCACGACCCCCCATCCCACGGCGCCCACCGCCGCGGCCAGCTGGCCGGTGGACAAGGTGACGTGGCGCACGTCGAGCGGCAGCCCGAAAAAAGCCATCACGACCGGCACGATGCCCAGCATGAGGCCGAGCGAGATGTTCGAGGCGAACCCGGAGATGTTGGCGCGCCAGTAGGCCGCCCATCGCTGCGCACGCGCAGCGCCCAGCCGCGCCACGCTGCGAGGGTTCCAGGCGATGGCGCTGTCGATGCGGTGCAGCACGAAGGCGTTCTCGACCCAGCCGGCGATGAGCGAGCTGGCAAACAGCAGCACGCCGGTGAAGGCGGCAAACAGCAGGGTGGGGCCGAACAGCGAGAGGGACGTCAGCACGTAGTCCGCATCCTTGGCGCCCACCAGCGGCGCGCCAAACAGGGCCTGGCACAGCAGCTGAACGCCCAGCACCAGCGGAATCACCATCGCCAGGTTGCCCAGGATGCCGGCCGACTGCGAGCGGATGAGATGGGCCACTTCATCGACGAACTCTTCCACCGACTCGTCGCGCGTCATGTCGGTGAGCTTGTCGGCCAGGGCCGGGGCGGTCATCGCGGGCTGCTTGGTCGCCACCGTGAAGTGCAGCAGGTGGATGAGGACGAAACTCGCCGCGTAGTTGATGCCCGCCCAGAATCCCGACCAGAACGCGGTGAACCCCAACGCCACGATGAAAAACTTCAGGAACGTCGTTCCCGCGATCACCGCGCCGCCGCCCGCCGCGGCACGCAGCATCACCTTGTACGCGGCACGGTCGCGGGTGATGTAGTGCTCGCCGGTTTCGGCACTGCGCTCGGCCACCTTGCGCGCAAGCAGCGAGTAGTGGCGCGACAGCAATGCCCGCACGCTGCGTCGCTTCTCGGCCGTGCGCACCAGCTCGGCCGTCAGGCGTGCGACGTCGATGGCCGGCTCGCGGCTGATGACACAGTCGATCACGGCTTCGAGGCGGTACGTGCGACGCAACAGCTGGTCGACCTCGAACACCACGTCCACCGACACGCCGTGTTCTTCGAGGTGGCTGTTCACGCTGCGCGCAGCGCGGCGGCAGGCGTCGAGCAGGGCGCGCAGGTACTGAACCTGGCGCAGCATCGCGGCGGTGTCGCCCGTCTCGGCATGCTCGCGCACCTGTTCGGCCACCCGACCCAACTGGCGGAACGGGCCCTGCGCCAGCAGTTCCTCGCTCATGCGCTCGCGCAGCAGCGCCGAGAAGCCGGAGGCGCGCACCTCGCTGGCGAGGAACATGATCGCGTCGAAGAACGGCTCTCGCCAGTCGGGGCCGGGCGCCGCGCCCGGCGTGGCGAGCAGGCCGGTGATGCGCGCAAGCGTGGGCGTGTCGAGGCCATCCAGCCACAGCGCATCGGCCGGGTCCGGGAACAGCAGGTGGAACAGCTCGGCCAGGTTGTTGGTGGCCGGCGTGCCGGGCAGCCAGCGCAAGCGGATGCGCTGGCCCACCTCGCTGGCCAGGCCCTTGCGCGCCGCGAAGCCGAACTCGGCGAGCAGGGCGGAGACGTCCACCTCCTGCCAGAACTGCCGCAGCAATTCGGCCACCTGCACGCGGTGCTCGGGGTTGCGCTCCAGCACATTCAGCAGATGGCGCAGCCGCACCAGCGGCTTGGGCGACGATTCGCCGTCGGCCGCCACGTTGGCGTGGCGCAGCCATTCCATCAAACGCACCAGCCAGAGGTGGCGTTCCGCCATGCCGGCCGACGCGTCGGCGGCATTGAGCAGGGCACTCAGATCCCAGGCGCCGGCACGGCTGGGCGTGCGCGGGCGCTTCAGGCCGATCTTCATCAGTGCAGGGCGGACGGGAGGGAAAGTCCGAATTCGGGCACGGGCGCGTCGAACGCGTGCGCATCTTCGGTCATGCAGAAGAAGGTGCCGCGCATGCTGCCCTGAGGGGTGCCGATGCGCGTCCAGCTGGTGTACTCGAAGGTCTCGCCGGGCTTGAGCACCGGTTGCTGCCCGACCACCGCCAGTCCACGGACTTCTTCGGTGTGGCCGTGGGCGTCCGTGATGACCCAGTGCCGCGCCACCAGCTGCGCCGTGACGCCGCCGGTGTTGCGTACGGTGACGGTGTAGGCGAACGCGTACTGGCGCTGCTCCATGTCCGATTGCTCGGGAAGCAGCCGGACGCTGACATCACAGGTGAATTGCGGTTGGCGCATAACGGCGCATTCTAGGGACGCTCCTAGAATCCGGGCATGAGCCAGCCGACCTACCGCATTGCGCCCAGCATCCTGTCCGCCGACTTCGCCCGGCTGGGCGACGAAGTGCGCGATGTCATCGCCGCAGGGGCCGACTGGATCCACTTCGACGTGATGGACAACCATTACGTGCCGAACCTGACCTTCGGGCCGATGATCTGCGAGGCCCTGCGCCCGCACGCCGTGAAGGCCGACGGAACCCGCGTGCCGATCGACGTGCACCTGATGGTGGAGCCGGTCGATGCCCTCGCGCAGGCCTTCGGCAAGGCCGGGGCCGACCTGGTGAGCTTTCACCCGGACGCCAGCACCCATGTGGACCGCACCTTGCAGCTCATCCGCGCCGAAGGCTGCCAGGCGGGGCTGGTGTTCAACCCGGCCGAATCGCTCGACGTGCTGGAGTGGGTGATCGACAAAGTCGACCTGATCCTCATCATGAGCGTCAACCCCGGCTTCGGCGGGCAAAGCTTCATTCCGTCGGCGCTGCGCAAGGTGGAGCAGGCCCGAAAGATCATTGAACGCAGCGGCCGCGACATCCGCCTGGAGGTCGACGGCGGCATCAAGGTGGCCAATATCCGCGAGGTGGCCGCCGCCGGCGCCGACACCTTCGTCGCAGGCAGCGCCATCTTCGGCCAGGCCGACTACCGCCAGGTCATCGACGACATGCGCGCGGCGCTGCGCGCGGCCTGAGCCGCCCCGGCGCTCGCGTATGCTGCGCGGCACCGGGCGCGGGGCGGTCCCGTGCCCAACCATTTGCTGAAGAGGAGGCCGCATGGGCCTGCGTTTCGCGCTGTATCCCGCGACGGCGGGATCCGCGCAGCCCGAGAGGCTGCATTTCTGGTTGCCCCGCGTGATCGGCGTGCTCGCCGCGGCCCTGGCCGGCTTGGGCGTGATCCTGTGGGTCGCGGCCAACTGGGACGTGCTGGGCCGCACCGGGCGCTTTGCCTTGCTGATGGGCACCGTGGCGCTGGCCGGCACCGGCGCGGCATGGCGCCCGCGCGCGCGCATCCCGCTGGCCCTGCTCGCGCTGTTCGGCATGGGCGGGCTGTTCGCCTACTTCGGCCAGACCTACCAGACCGGGGCCGATGCCTGGCAGCTGTTCGCCCTGTGGGCGGTGCTGGCGCTGCCCTTGTGCCTGGGCGCGCGCAGCGACGCGGTGTGGGTGCCCTGGACGGTGGTGGCCTTCACCGCCGTGACCCTGTGGACGCACACGCACCTTGGCCACCGCTGGCAGGCGAACCGCGGGGATCTCGCGGTGCATGGCGTGGCATGGCTGGCCATGCTGGGCGTCGTGCTGCTGCTGGGCCGGGGCACGCAGCGCCACACCGGCGCTGGCCTGTGGAGCCTGCGCACGGCGGTGTTGCTGGCGGTGTCGTCGATCACCTTCGCCGCGCTGCTGGCGCTGTTCACCTCGCCGATCCGCGTGCATTACGGGCTGGGCCTGCTCCTGCTGGTGGCCGCCGCGGTGTGGTTCGCGCGGCATCGCAGCTTCGACGTCTTCGCGCTCAGCGCCGTCGCCCTCGGGCTGGTGACGCTGCTGACCGCCGGCCTGGCGCGCATGGTGCTGCGCGAAGGGCGCATCGAGCACGCCGGCGCCTTGCTGCTGGTGGGGCTGGTGGCGGCCGGGCTGCTGACCGCCGCCGTGAGCGCCGTGATGCGCCTGCTGAACCGCCACGCTGAACAGGAGGCGCGCGATGCGTGAGCCGACGACATCCGAACAAGACGCACTCCCCGCAGACGCCCGCCCATGGCCGGTGGTGCTGCTCACCGGCCTGGGTGCCTGGATCGCCGCGGTGCCGCTGGCCGGCGTCGTGGCGGTGATGATCGGCGACGTCGGCCGAAGCCATGTGGCGATGTACGTCGTGGCGCTGGTGATGCTGGCCGCCGCCGTGTGGATGCTGCGCACCCGCGGGCTGCCGCTGTTCATCGAGCAGCTCGGCGTGCCGGCGCTGCTGGTCGGCGGGGCCTACTTGTCGATCGGCGTGCTGCGCGACCTGCCCGACCGGCTCGATGCCTTGCTGCTGGCTGCCGTGGCTGCGGGCATCGCCTGGCGGGTGCCGCGGCCCTGGGTGCGGGCTGCCATGGGGGCCTTGACGGCCGTGCTGTGCGAGCGGGTGTTGCTGGGCTCGGCGGGCTGGCTGGGCGATCAACGCGGCGAAGGCGCACTTTGGATCGCCTGCCATGCGCTGCTGGCGATGTGGTTGGCCATCACGGTCTGGCAGGCCGGACCGCATGCCCGGCACGCGGCGTTCTGGCAACCGTTGACTGCCGGTTGGGCAGTCGCGACGCTGGCGATGCTGGCTTGGCTGTCGGGCCTCACCTTCCTCGTGCCGGGTGCGGTGGCGGGCGGCTGGGCCGCGCGTGGCGCGCTCGGCGTGCAGGCCGACACCGCGGCCCTCGTGCTGTGGGTGATGCCGGGCGTGAGCGCGGCGCTTGCCCTGGTTGCCACGGCCGGGTTGTCGCGGGCTTGGCCGACGCTGCGCCAACCCCTGGTGGCCGGCGTGGCGGTGGTGCTGGCCGGTGTGGCCTGGTTCGTCCCCACGCTCGGTGCGGTGCTGGTGCTGCTCGCCGCCCTGGCCGCCGCCCAGCGCTGGCGCTTGGCGGCTTGCGCGACCTTGGCAGCCTGGTGGGTGGTGGGCGCCTTCTACTACCAGCTGGCTTGGCCACTCGCCACGAAAGCCGGGGTGCTCGCGTTGGCTGGTGCGCTGTTGGGCGTGCTCGCATGGGGGCTCGCGCGCAAGCACGAGGCACCGATCGCCGGTCCGGCGCGCGCGCATCCGGCCCCCTGGACTGCTGCCTTGATCGCACTCTCGGCGCTCGCCACCTTGGCGGTGGCCAGCGTCGGCATCTGGCAGAAAGAGCAAGTCATCGCCACGGGGCAGCCCGTGTATGTGGCGTTGGCGCCGGTGGACCCGCGTTCGCTGATGCAGGGCGATTACATGCAGCTGCGTTTCGCGCTGCCGCCGGAACTGGAGGCGCGGCGCGCCACGCCCACGCTCTGGGCCACCCGCCCGCACGTGATCGCGCGCCGCGATGCGCAGGGCGTGGCCACCGTGCTGCGGGTCGCCACGGAAGGCGAAACGCCGGCCGCGGACGAACTGCGCATCGAGCTGACGCCGAAAGCCGGCGGCTGGATGCTGGTCAGCGACGCCTGGTTCTTCAAGGAAGGCGAGGGCGAACGCTGGGCCGAGGCGAAATACGGGGAGTTCCGGGTGGCCCCCGGCGGACAGGCCTTGCTGGTGGGCATGGTTGATGCGAACCTGAAGGCCATCTCACCCTGAGGAGCCGCCATGTCCACCGCGAACCCCGCCGTCGTCAACGCCTTGGTGCACGCCTGGCGCACTTCCGAGGCCGGCGATGGTGCGCCGCTGGCCGAGCTGGTGCACACCGCCGAACAGGCCTATGCCGTGCAGGACGCGGTGGCCGCCGAGATGGGCTGGTTGGGGGCCGGGGTGGCGCAGCACTGGAAATCGGGCGGGCTGTCGCGCAGCGCGGAGATGACGCACGCTCCGCTGCCACCCGCCGGCATCTGGGCCAGCCCGGCGGATGCGAGCGCGTGGCCGTTCCGCCATCGCGTCATCGAAGCCGAGGTGGCGCTGCGCCTGCGCGAGCCGGTGGACGCCGCACGCGCGGCCACGCTGGACAGGGCCTCGGCGCAGGGGCTGATCGATGCGATGGCGGTGTCCATCGAGGTGGTGGACTCCCGCTGGCGGCAGGCCTTCGACGCCGCGCCACTGCTGCGGCTGGCCGACCTGCAATCGCATGGCGCGCTGGTGCTCGGCCCGTGGGTGCCGTTTGCGCCGCGCGACTGGTCGGCGCAGGCCTGCCGCGTGCAGATCGGCGACCAGGTGGTGACACCGGTCGGCACGCACACGTGCGGCGACCCGGCCTGGGTGCTGCCGGCATGGCTGCGCCACGCCACGCGCCACGGGGCGACGCTGCCGGCCGGCACCGTGGTGACCACCGGCACCTGGTGCGGCGGGTTGCCTGCGCAAGCGGGCGACACCGTGACCGTGGCATTCGACGGCATCGGACAGGCCAGCGTGCAGCTCTAAGAACTTGTCCGCAAATAAGCGGGCAGAGGATGGCGAGGCGGTTTGAGCGCAGGGCAAGGCGCAAGCCACAGCGATACCCGAAGGGATCGCGAGGATTTGCAACGCCGCCATGCGTTCAAACCGCCCGCCAGCCGACCCCGGCTATTTGCGGACAAGTTCTAAGAGGCGAACGCTGCCACGCCTGCCGGTCGCGCACTGCGGATGAACGCCATGAGGCTGCGCTGGTAGGAAGACAGCTCTTTGTCGACGCGGCACACGAGGTAGAGCGGAATGCCCAGCTTCAGCCCGGGCGTCGCCACACTGCGCAGGTCCCCCCGATCGATCTCCGCGCGAACCGCGGACTGGAGAAAGAACGCGACGCCGAGGTCGCATCTCACCGCGGCCTTTTGCGCTTCAGGATGGCCTTGCTCCATGATGATCTGCCGGGGCGCGATCCCGTTGGCCCGCACCTGACCTTCCTCCAGTTGCTGCATGATCGCGCTGAAGGTGCCGATGAAGGGGATCTTCGACAGCGTGTCCCGATCGGCGGCCTCGCCCACCCAGCGGCTGGCCGGCGCGCTGACGAGGAGCAGCGGCTCGTCCCACAGCGGTACCGCAGACAGTCCCTCCAGGTCCAGGTCGGGCAAGAGCATGACGACCGCGAAGTCTGAGGCCCCGGAACGAACCGACTCGAGCGCCACCTGGGTCGTCGCGATCATCACCTGGACCTTCCCCTCGGGGTGCTGCCGATGGAAATCGCACAGCACCGGCGGAAGCAGATAGGAGCCGGCGCTCATCGACACGGCGAGCAGCGCGCGGCCCATCCCGCCCTCGCCGGACCCCGCCAGCGCCCGGTCCAGCTCGCGCGTGCGCGTGACGATGCCAAGGGCCCATTTGTGGACATGCACGCCCGCCTCGGTGAGCACCAAGCCGCGCCCCTGGCGGTGGAACAAGGTCACGCCCAGCTTGTCCTCAATGCCACGCAAGTGGGCCGTCACCACGGGTTGTGAAACATGGAGCTGAACGGCTGCACGCGTCACGCTCTTCAACTCGACGACGGCGCAAAGAACCTCGAGCTTCTGAAGCGTGAGCTGGGAACTGGAACGCATAGGAATTACGTCAACAGGGGCGGGAAAGCATAGTCGATTGGCTATGAATTGCGTCCGATATTTGAATTGGACGCTCTGTTTTGCGGCTCCTACGATGCCTTCATCGGATCGGTCTTCGTCGTGGAATCGATGCGGTCATTGGCTTCGAGGCGGGCCGCTTTCGGTCGGCCTCGATCGCCCTTTCGCAGGGCTGCGAACGTTGGCGCCGCAAGCGCCAGACCGACGTGCCCCTGCCTTCCTCCCGGCCCCGTGCGGAGGCTTCTTCGAGCTTCGCTGAGTTGATGCCCATGAAAAACGTGAACACCCGGCCCGGCTGACCCCATGGCCGAATACGACTACATCATCGTCGGCGCGGGCTCCGCCGGATGCACGCTGGCCTACCGCCTCGGCGCGGACCCGGCATTGAAGATCCTCGTGCTGGAGGCAGGAGGCCGGGATCGCTCGCCGATCCTCCAAGTGCCGTTGACCTGGGGGCTCATCCTGAAGCATCGGCTGTACGACTGGGGCTACTTCAGCGAACCCGAACCGAACCTGGATGGCCGCCGCATCGAGTGCGCGCGCGGCAAGCTCCTGGGGGGCAGCTCTTCGATCAACGGCATGGCCTATGCGCGCGGCGCGCCCGAGGACTACGACTTCTGGGCCCACGGCCTCGCTTTGAAAGGCTGGTCCCACGCCGAGGTTCTGCCCTACTTCAAGCGCAGTGAAAGCTGGAGCGGCGGAGAGAGCGCATGGCGCGGCGGACACGGCCCCTTGAGCGTGCAGCTGCTCGACTACCCCGACCCGCTGCTCGGCGCATTCCTCGCCGCGACGGACGCCTGCGGCTACGCACGCACGTCCGACTACAACAGCGGCGCCCTCGAAGGCTTCGGGCCGATGCAGGTCAACCTCCGCCGAGGCAAGAGGTGGAGCGCGGCGTCGGCCTTCCTGCGGCCGGCGATCGCACGCGGCAATGTGACGGTGCGAACCGGGGCGCTGGTCCACCGCGTGACGCTCGAGAGCCGCGGCGATCGGTCCCGCGCCGTCGGCGTCGAAGTGATCACGAATGGACGCACCGAGCACCTTCGCGCGAACCGCGAGGTGCTGCTGTGTGGCGGCGTCGTCAACTCGCCGCAACTCCTGATGCTGTCGGGCATCGGCGAGGCCGCCGAGCTGCAGAGGCACGGCATCCCGGTTCGCCACGATCTGCCTGGCGTCGGGCGCAACCTGCAAGACCACCTCGTCTGTGATGTGCGCTGGCGTCGAGCCGGCCCTCCGGGACCGTTGCACCGCGCGATGCGGCTGGATCGCATGGGTGCCGATCTGCTGCGCAACTGGCTGTTCGGCACCGGCATCTCGAGCACGGTGCCGGCCGCGGCGGTGGGGTTCGTGCGAACCCGGGCCGATCTGCCGGTCCCCGACTTCCAGTTGATCCTGGCCGCCGCGCCGATGACCGCCTTTCCCCACCTGCGCCCGCTGCTCAAACCGTACACGGATGCCTTTTCGATCAAGGGCGTGTTCCTGGCGCCCGAGAGCCGCGGCCGGATCACGCTGCGCAGCGCGGATCCGACCGCCGCACCGCTGATTCGGCAGAACTTCCTTTCCACAGCGTCCGACGTGCGCGCCCTGCGCGACGCCGTTCGGCTCATGCGGCACATCGGGGCCCAACCCGCCCTCGCACCCTTCATCGCCGAAGAGCTGGCGCCGGGTGTGAAAGAGGCCACTGACGCGGCGATCGACGCCTTCGTGCGTGCCACGGCCATCACCCTCCACCACCCCGTCGGCACCTGCGCGATGGGCGCGGACGGGAATGCCCTGGCGGTGCTCGACACCGAGTTGCGCGTTCGCGGCGTGGACGGCCTGAGGGTGATCGACGGATCGGCCATGCCGCGCGTCACGCATGGCCCGACGAACGCGCCGATCCTCATGATGGCCGAGAAGGCATCGGACATGCTGCTCGACAAACACGCGCCACCCCCCACGCTCGAGCGGACCCGCCGCGAGGCGGCCGATCTCGAAAAAGTGTGACCCGTCCGGCACCAACGAACCACCCCGGGGCACGGACAGCACGCATTCCGAAGTACGTGCCACCGCCCCATCGACCGAGGAGACTTCCGTGACCCACTCGCACCCTGACCCCTTCGACTTTCACCTGGACCGCCGCGGCGCCTTGCGCGCACTCCTGGCGCCAGCCCTCGCCGCGGTGACCGGCTCCGCCCTCGCCACGGACTACCCGTCGAAGCCCATCCGCATGCTGGTCGGATTCCCGCCCGCCGTGGGGCCGGACGTCGTCGCACGCGTACTGGCCCAGCGGCTGCCGCGCGAACTGGGTGGCGCGAACATCATCATCGAGAACCGGGCCGGCGCAGGCGGCCTGCTGGCGACGAAAGAACTCCTGAGTTCATCGCCGGACGGCTACGCCATCCTCCTTTGCGCCACACCCCAGATCAGCATCGCGCCCCATGCCTACAACAAGCCGCCCTACAGCGTGAGGGATCTCGCGCCGATCGCCTGCGTCACCGATTCGGAACTGTGCCTGGCGGCGCCGCCCAGCATGCCGGCCAGCTTCGACGACTACCTCGCGAAGATGCGTACGACGCGACCCTTCATCGGCACCTTCGGTGCCGGCACGCTCGGCCACCTGGTCGGCGAGAGCTTCAACGAGGCCTATGGCCTGAACGCCACGATGGTGCACTACAAGACGATCGGCGATGCGCAGGTCGGGTTCTTCAACGGCGACGTGCAAGCCGTCTTCAGCGTCCCGACCACGACCGCCACCCTCACCGGCAAGGGCGGGCGCGTGTACGCCACCACCGGCAAGGTGCGCTCGCCCCAGCTGCCCAACGTGCCGACATTCCTCGAGATGAACAAGCCCGAACTCGTGCTGAGCAACTGGTTCGGCCTGTTCGCCCGGGCAGGAACACCTGACGCCGTCCTCGACCGGATCAGCCTGGCCGCGTCAACCGCCCTCGGCTCGCCGGACGGCATCAAGAGCATCGAGGCCGTGGGGTATCGCGTCCAGAGCCTGCAACGCAACGAGTTCGCGGCGTTTCTCAGGGAAGACAGCGCCAAATGGGAACGGATCATCGCCAAGACGGGCTTCAGGTTCGACGCCTGACTTTCCTTTTTCTGCCACAGGAGACACACCATGGTCACTGCAAAGCCCATCCATGCGGACTCACCCACGTTCGGCGCAGAGTTGTCCGGCATCGATCTGGATGCGGTGACGGCGCGCGACCGCAACGCATTCGTCGACGCCATGGACCGCTATGGGGTCTGCGTCATGCGCGGCCTCACGCTGACCAACGAACAGCACATCGCATTCAGCCGACTGTTCGGGGAGCCTGAGCCGAAGCTCGTCTACGGCACCCACCAAGGCGGCGCCGTGCGGTTGAACCATCCGGAGCTGTTCGACATTTCCAACCTCGATACCGACGGGAACATCCTGGCGGAGGACGATCGCCGCAGGCATTTCCGGCTCGCCAACGAGCTGTGGCACACCGACGGCTCGTATCGAACGGGCGGCGCCAGCTACTCCTTGCTGGCCGCGCATGTCATTCCCACCCAAGGCGCCGACACCGAGTTTGCCGACATGCGCGCGGCCTACGACGCCTTGCCCGAGGACTTGAAGGCCCGGCTCGACAACCGGGTCGCCGAGCATTCGATGGCGTACTCGCGCACGCTGCTCGGGGGTTTCAGTTTCGAGAATCACGAAAAGGATCTCCGCCCACCGGTGCTGCAGTACCTGGTCCAGCGAAATCCGCGCACCGAGAGGAAATCGCTCTACCTGGCGTCGTACGCATCGCACATCGTCGGGATGGATGTGGACGAGGGGCGCCGGCTGCTGCTTGATCTGACGGCCTTCGCGACCCAGCCCCGCTTCCTCTACCGTCACCGATGGCAAGTGGGCGACCTGCTGGTCTGGGACAACGGTTGCACCATGCACCGCGCCACGCCGTTCGCCGGGCTGGCGGAGAAGAGAGACCTCCGCCGCACGACGCTGTTCGGCAGCCTGCCGATTCCCGACCCGGTGACCTGAGCACGAAGGCGTTCCGGCGCGCCGCTTCGCGGGGGACTTGTTCAGCGTTGCCCTAAGAACTTGTCCGCAAATAAGCGGGCAGAGGATGGCGAGGAGGTTTGAGCGCAGGGCAAGGCGCAAACCACAGCGATACCCGAAGGTATCGCGAGGATTTGCAACGCCGCCATGCGTTCAAACCGCTCGCCAGCCGACCCGGCTATTTGCGGACAAGTTCTAAGTGCCGATGAGCCCGCCATCGCGGCGACGGATCGCCAGCGTCGCGGAACGGGGACGGCCGTCGGGCCGGTGGTCGGGCCAGTTGGAGTGGCGCCGCGGCGCCGCGGGGTCGTTGCGGTAGCCGGCGTTTTCGCCGGGGTGCTGGATGTTCACGAACAGCGTGCGCCCATCGGGCGTGCCGCAGGCGCCGGTGATCTCGCTGCCAGCCGGGCCGACCAGGAAACGGCGGACCTCGCCGGTGCGCGTGTCGGCGGCGAGCAGCGCGTTGTGGCCCAGGGTGCCGGCGTTGCGGGGGCTCAGATCGGAGGGCCCCAGGTCGGTCTGGATCCACAGCACGCCGCGCGCATCCGCCCACAAGCCGTCGGGGCAGGCGAATGCATCGCCCTGGAAGGTGCCGCGCTCGTCTTCGCGCGGGCTGGCGGGGTCGCCCGCCAGCAGGAAGTGGCTCCAGGCGAAGCCGGTGGCGTCGAAATCACCGTCTTCCTTCCAGCGCACGATGTGGCCCCGCGTGTTGCCGCTGCGCGGGTTGGCGGCATCGGGGCCGGGATGGCCGGGCGCACCGCGCAGGCGGTTGTGGGTGAGCGTGCAGTAGACGTGGCCTTGCGGGTCGATCGCGATCCATTCGGGGCGGTCCATCGGCGTGGCGCCCAGCGCGTCGCTGGCCTGCCGGCTCTTGATCAGCACCTCGCCCGGGTCGGCAAAACCGTTGGCGGCCGTGAGCGGCCCTTCGCCGTGGCGCAGGGGCAGCCAGCGGCCGCGGCCATCGGCATCGAAGCGGGCCACGAACAGCGTGCCGTGGTCGAGCAGCTCGGCATTGGCGGCGAATCCGCCAGGCGCGATCGGATCGCGGCTGACGAACTTGTAGATGCACTCGAAGCGCGCGTCCTCGCCCGAATACACCACTGCGCGCCCATCGCGCGTGACCGCCACGGTGGCGCCTTCGCGCGCCGCGCGGCCGAGCGCGGTGCGCTTGACAGGGACCATGCCAGGCTGGTGGGGGTCGATCTCGACCACCCAGCCGAAGCGGTTGGGTTCGTTCGGGTGGCGTTCGGCGTCGAAGCGTGCGTCGAACTCATGCCAGCGCGCCCCCGACGGATCGAACGGGCGCAGATCCCAGCGGCGCTGGTGCGCGTCCGGCGCTGGCGGCCCTTTGAAATAGAACATGAAGTTCTCTTCGGTCGTGAGATAGGTGCCCCACGGCGTGATCCCGCTGGCGCAATTCGCCAGCGTGCCGAGCACCTGCATGCCTTGCGGATCGGCCTCGGTGCGCAGCAAAGGGTGGCCCGCCGCCGGGCCGCTCAAGCGCGTGGGCGTGGACGCGGTGATGCGGCGCGCCCACGGCGACGGGCGCACCACCCGCCAGGCACCGCTCGCCGCATCGCGCCGCACTTCGATCACCGACACGCCGTGCGCGGCCTGCGACTTGCGCACTTTCTCGGCGCTCCAGCCCGCCATGCCATCGGCATGCAGCAAGCCTTCGTCGGTGTACTCGTGATTGATCGCCAGCAGGCCCGCGCCGGAGCCTGCCCCGCGCGGGAAGAAATGCATGCCGTCGTGGTGCATGCCCATCTGCAGCGCCTGCTCGGCGGCGCTGTTGCCAGCATCCCAGCGGAATGCAGGCTGCGCTCCCGCGATGCCGACCGGCTCGCCCCAGGGCGCCATCACCTGTGCCACATAGCCTTCGGGCACGACCACGGTGTCGCGTGTCGATGCAGGCACGCCCTGGAAGCCCAGCCGCGGCCCCGTGTCGCCGGCGTACCCGCATGCGCCCAGCCCGGCCAGCCAGCCGGTGAGGGCCGCCCCCAGGCTGCCGCGCAGCAAGGCTCGGCGCGCGGGCTCGGGAAGATCGGTGGGAAGAGGCAGCGGGACACCGCGCCGGTGCGGCAAAGGGTCGTGAGGCACGGGCCAGGCTTTCGACGGACAGGGAAGCGTCGGTATTCTGACGCCCTGCGCGCCTGCGCCACAGGAGGCGGCCGCGGGTTGCGCCGGCCGGCTTCGCGGACCCGGCTCAGTCTTCGAAAAACAGCGAGAACAGCTCGGGGTCGTCGCGTTCCAGGGTCACCAGGCCGCGGATCGGTTCGCGAAACGGCGAGGGCCGTGGCGTCATGTCGAAATCGACGGGCTTGGTGAGTCCCCACACCGTGCGGACCTCAGAAGCCGGCATGGTGCCGAATCCGGTGTTCTCGGGCGTCTGGGGGTTCATGCTCACTCCTGTGCTTTCAACTTGATACAAAGCTTAGGGACACGCGGGTGAAATGGAAACAGCGAAGTGAGGGGGTTCTCACTTCCACTTCGGCTTTTTCGGACGAGGATGTGCATTCGTGCACAGATGGCGCCACCCGATGCGCGGCGCGCCCGCGGCGTCGATAAAGTGAGGCCATGAAAACACCCGCTCCCGGCCTCTTCGCCAGCACGGATGGCGTTCACCGCTGCTTCTGGTGCGAAGCCACGCCCGCCTACCAGCACTATCACGACCATGAATGGGGCTTCCCGGTGACCGACGATCGGCGCTTGTTCGAGAAGTTGTGCCTGGAAGGCTTTCAGGCCGGGCTGAGCTGGCTGACGATCTTGAACAAGCGCGAGTCGTTCCGGCGCGCGTTCGCCAACTTCGACGCCGCCCGCATGGCGCGTTTCGACGAAGCCGATGTGCAGCGCCTGCTGGCAGACGCCGGCATCGTGCGCCACCGCGGCAAGATCGAAGCGGTGATCCGCAATGCGCGCTGCATGCTGGACCTGCGCAAGGAATTCGGTTCGTTCGCGGCCTACGTCTGGCAGTACGAGCCGAACCCCAAGTCGCGCCCGCGCCGCCTCACGCTGGCGGCGGCCACCGCCCAGACCCGCACGCCCGAGTCGGTGGCGATGTCGAAAGACCTGAAGCGCCGCGGCTTCGGCTTCGTGGGGCCGACCACCCTGTACGCGTTCATGCAGGCCATGGGCCTGGTGAACGACCACATCGAAGGCTGCGATTCGCGCGACGCTGCGATTCGCGCACGCGAGACGCTGACACCACCGGGCCGCTGACGCGCTACCAGCCCCAGACCAGCGACTGCGCCACCCACCCCTGCGCGCCGCCGTCGCCGCGCACCCGCACCCAGCCCTCGCGGCGTTCCAGCGTGCGAAGCACGTCGCCATACGACAGCTTGGCCACGACGCGGCTGCGCGTGTTCGGCCCGCCCCGCAGATTGGCCACCGGCACCTTCACGACGTGGTGCCGCGTGCGGCCGATCAGCGACTGGTGGATCCAGCCGCGGTCGTTCTCGAAGTCTTCCACCTGCACCCATTGCCCCTGGCGCTTGAGGATCTTCAGCGGATAGCCCTGGCTCAAGGTCCACTCGATCGCATGGCGCGTGCCCGGGCCGGAGCGCACGTTGGCCTCCTTGCCGGACACGCTGGCCATCTGCTGCGCCCACGCGTGCGGCGCTGCAAGCAACGCCGCGGCGAGCCAAAAAACAGTGAGCAGGAGATGGACGGTGGTACGGCGAAGGTGAGCCATCGAGACGGGTTCCTTTCCAGGGAGTGAGGGAGACGAGTCCGCCGGCCTGCATGCAGGCCGGCCGGCGAACGGCCCCCTTCAGTGGCCCCGCCAGCGCCGGAGTTCCTTCGGCCTGCCATCCAGCCCCGCGCTCCGCGCCTCGGCACCGAGGCGGTCCGGCGGGGCCGGCAGGCGTTCCATTGGCGCCATCCCTAGATTTACTAGTTTGCGCTCACTTTCCTTTATGTCTTCGCCCATGGTGATTCCTGAAAAATCAGGAGGGATCGGTCGCTTTTGCCGCCGCCGGGCTGCACGAGTTGTTGCAGCGCATTACAATGTGTGTTCTGTCGTCAATCTGACGTCATCTTCGTGCACGAGTCGCGGAGTCTCATGAATCTTGCTGGAATCGGCCACATCAGGCGCTTCAGCATGTCAAGGACCGACTGTTGCGGGATACGCCCCCGGATCGACCCGGCACCCCCCGGTGCCACGCCAAGTTGTCTCTTCGCGCGCTTGCGCTCGCAAGCTGCGGGCTTGCGGGCGGCATGATCCGCTCGGGCGGCACGCTCACGCCGGTCCTCGACGATTCGTTCGTCGTCATCCGCTACCTCACCGATCGATGGTGTGAGCCGCCCTCAGGCCACTGCCACCTCTGACTTGGCCCGGGCCATCTGCCCCGGTGCCGGCCGTCTCCGTCCGTAGTACTTGAGGGCTTCGCGCCCCCCACGGACCGCTGGTTTGCCTCCCGCGTCGCCGCCTGCCTGGCGCCCGCCCGCGGCATCCAGCTTTTCTCAGATTCCCCGAGGAGGACCAGCCCATGGCTTTGCGCTTCAGCGATTCATCCACCACCCCTTTTCAACCCCCGTTCCACCGCATCTCGGTGATCGGCGGCGGTGCCTGGGGCACCGCACTGGCCATGGCCTGCGCCCGCGCCGGACGCGAGGTCAGCCTCTGGGCCCGCGAGGCCGCCGTGGTGGAACACATCCGGCGCGATCGGGTGAACCCGGTGTTCTTGCCGGGCCATGTGCTGCCCGCAAGCATCCGCGCGGAGCACTCGCTCGACGCGGCGCTTCAGGGCACAGCCCTGGTGCTGCTGGTGGTGCCGTCCCAGTTCCTGCGCGCCACCTGCCGCCTGATCGCCCGCGTGATCGCACCGGGCACCCCCCTGGTCATCTGCGCCAAGGGCATCGAACACGGTTCGGGCCAGTTGCTGGCGCAGGTGGTCGAAGACGCCTTGCCCGGCCACCCGCTGGCCGTGCTGTCGGGTCCGACCTTTGCCCATGAGGTGGCGCTGGGGCAGCCGACCGCAGTGACGATCGCGTCCCGCGACGTGGCCACCGACGGCGAGGACTCCCTGGCCGCGCGCATTGCCGCGTCGGTGGGCAGCGCCGCCTTCCGGCCCTACGTGTCAGACGACGTGGTCGGCGTCGAGGTGGGGGGCGCGGTGAAGAACGTGCTGGCCATCGCCAGCGGCATCGCGCACGGCCTGGGTTTCGGTGCCAACGCCCGGGCCGCGCTGATCACCCGCGGACTGGGCGAGATGCAGCGGCTGGGCGAAGCGCTGGGCGGACGCGCCGACACGCTGTGCGGCCTCGCGGGCCTGGGCGATCTCACGCTGACCTGCTCGAGCGAGCAATCACGCAACATGCGCTACGGCGCCGGCATCGCCACGGGGCGCTCCGAACTCGACATCTTCGACGGCCGGCCGGTGGTGGTGGAGGGCCGCGAGAACGCCGTGCCGGTGACCGACCTCGCGCGCCAGCTCCTGGTGGACATGCCGATCTGCGAGGCGGTGCGCGCCATCGTCTCCGACGGCGCCGCCGTTTCCGAAGTGATGGCACAGCTGCTGTCGCGCCCGTTCCGCGCCGAGGCAGACCACATTGCCGTGACGATCACGCAGCCGGTGACCGCATCGGTTCCGGCCGCAGGAGCACGGGCGTGAGCGCCCCAGGCGCACGCCAGCCAGCGCGCGGGGCCGGCGACGCGCGGCCGCTGGTCCTGGCCACCGATCTGGATGGCACGTTTCTCGGCGGCAGCGCCGGCCAGCGCGAGACGCTGTATCGCTGGATCGATGCCCACCGCGCCCGGGTGACCCTGATCTTCGTCACAGGCCGCGACCTGCCGTTCATCCGCACATTGGTCAGTGAAGGCCCGGTACCGCACCCCGACTATGTGATCGGCGACGTGGGCACCACCGTGGCCGGCGGCCCGGGCATCGAGCCGATCGAAGCGCTGGAAGACGACATCGCCGCCCGCTGGGCCGATGCCGGCGCCCGTGTGCGCGCGCTGCTGGCCGACGAGCCTGGCCTGCGCCCGCAGGACACGCCGTTTCGCTACCGCATGAGCTATCTCTACGACCCGGCCAGCCTGTCGCCGGACACCGCCCGGAAGGTCATGGATGCCGGCTTCGACTGCCTCATCTCGGCCGACACCTTCCTGGATGTGCTGCCGCGCGGCGTGTCCAAAGGGCCGACGCTGTTGCGCCTGCTCGCGCACCTGGGCGTTTCGCGCGACAACGTGCTGGTGGCCGGCGACACGATGAACGACTGGTCGCTGTTCGAGACCGGGCTGAACGGCGTGGCGGTGGGCAACAGCGAGGCTGCGCTGCACGACCGCGTGCGTGATCTCCCGCATGTGCACCTCAGTGCCCAGCCCGGCGCCGCCGGCATCCTCGACGCCTTGCAGCTGCACGGCTACGCCGCCACGGAGGTGGCGGCATGAAGCCCTCCAGCCTCGTCATCGTCTACCACCGCCAGCCCTACGAAGAAGCGGTGGAGGGCGGCCGCACCGTGTACCGCGAGCATGCCAGCCCCAATGGCATCGTTCCCACGCTCAAGGCCTTTCTGGGGTCGGCAGATCGGGGCGCCTGGGTGGCCTGGAAGCAGGTGGATGCCAAGCACAAGGACCGGCCGTTCGAACGCGTGATCCGCGTCAACGACTCGTACGGCGAGTACAACGTGTCGCGCCTGCCCCTCACACCCCAGCAGGTGCGCAGCTTCTATCACGTGACGTCGAAAGAAGCGCTCTGGCCGATCCTGCACTCCTTTCCCGAGCGCTACAACTACGACGCCGTCGACTGGCCGACCTTCCGCGAAGTGAACCGGCTGTTCGCCGAAGCCGCGGTGGCGCAGGCCGCCGAGGGCGCGGTGATCTGGATCCACGACTACAACCTGTGGCTGGTGCCGGGCTACGTGCGCCAACTGCGACCGGACGTGCGGATCGCGTTCTTCCACCACACGCCGTTCCCGTCGTCGAGCATCTTCAGCATCCTGCCATGGCGCGACGAGATCATGGACAGCCTGCTCGCCTGCGACGTGGTGGGTTTTCACATCCCGCGCTACGCCGCCGGCTTCGTGGCCACGGCGCGCAATCTCAAAGGGGTGGAGGTGCTGGAAGAAACCGCGGTGGACAGCAGCCTGTCGCCGCAGGGCCTGGCGTTGTCGCAGGCAACGATGCCGGTGCGCATTCGCCACGGCCAGCACGAGATCCGCATCGACGCCTTTCCGGTCGGCACCAACGTGCCCTACATCAGCGAGCTGGCCGAACGGGCCAGCACGCACGAGCGCGAGATGCGCATCCGGGGCGAACTGGGCGACCGGCGCCTGATGCTGTCCGTGGGACGTGCCGACTACACCAAGGGCACGCGCGACATGCTGCTCGCCTTCGAGCGGCTGCTGGCGCGGCGCCCCGGGTTGGCCAGCGAGATACAGCTGCTGGTGACCTCGGTGTCCGCCGCGTCCGGCATGACGGCCTACCGGAACGTGCAGCGCGAGATCGAACAGCTGGCCGGGCGCATCAACGGCCACTACGGCACGCTCACCTCGCAGCCGCTGCTGCTGATGACATCGGCCATTCCTTTCGAAGAATTGATCGCCTACTACCGCTGCGCCGACGTCTGCTGGATCACCCCTCTGCGCGACGGATTGAACCTCGTCGCCAAGGAGTACGTGGCATCCCGCCGCCACCTCGGCGGCACGCTGGTGCTGTCGGAGTTCACCGGCGCATCCGTCGAACTGGAAGGCGCCGTGCTGGCGAACCCGTACTCCGGCCGCCGCATGGACGCCGCCATCGACCAGGCCCTCGACATGCCGCTGGAAGAACAGAAGGAACGCATGGCGCGCATGTGGCGCAGCGTGGAGCGGTACGACGCCAACCACTGGGCGCGCCACGTGCAGGCGACGTTCGAGGCGAGCTGACGGCGACGGCGTCGGGCGGGTACGCCGCGGCGCCCACGAAAGCCATTCGACGCAGCCTGCGCGGCAACCGCGCGAGGCGTGCCCTCTCGCGCACCGGCGGCTTGCCCCGGCCGTGCCACCGACGGCTTCCATCCATCAGGTGCAGCGGCGATCACGCGATGAACGCCGCTGTCTGAATCTCGCGCTCTGCAGGCCCGCTCAACTGCCGGGCGGCGACGTGCGTCGCCTGTCGGCCGTGAGGCCGGAAGCCCGGCACAGACGCATGAGCCAATTAGTTGACACAAGTGTCGAATACTCGTTTATGATGCCCGGACCGTACTCGCGGAGTACTGTGCAAGGCGAAAGCCTCTGGCAGCGCCGGCATCCGGGCCGTGCGGCGCTGAAAGCCGGCTGCGCGTACCGGTCACCACCCATCATCCGAACTTCCGGAGTTCAACTCCACGACGAGGCTGCGAATATGGATTGTTCCCACACTGACGGGTGCCTGCACGTCAGCCCCGACGGCCTGGCCCGGCTCGATCGCCGCGTCTACCGATCGACGGCGATCTTTGACGCAGAAATCCGGAACATCTGGGAAAAGACCTGGGTGTTCGTCGCCCACGAGAGCCAGGTCGCGCGGCCCAACGACTACGTCACCTCGGCGATCGGCCGCCATTCGATCATCCTGATCCGCGACAGCGACGGCGTGCTGCGCGCGCACATCAACGTGTGCTCGCATCGCGGCGCCAAGCTTCTTCCCATGGTGCGCGGCCATGCGCGCGTCATCACCTGCCCATACCACGCCTGGGCCTTCAACCCGGCCGGCGAACTCATCTCCGTGAATGGCGAAGCGGCCGGCGGCTATCCGGAATCCTTCGACAAAACGGCGCTCGGTCTGACGGCGGTGCGTACGGCAAGCTATCGCGGCTTCGTGTTCGTCACGCTCAACCCGCAGGCACCGTCCCTCGAGGAACACCTCGGCGACGCGGCGACCTTCATCGACCTTCTCGTCGACCAGTCCGAGAGCGGCTGGGAAGTGCTCAAGGGGCACTCGACCTACTCGTACGAGGGCAACTGGAAGCTGCAAGCCGAGAACGGCGTCGACGGCTACCACGCACCGTTCGTCCACGCCAACTTCGTCTCGACGATCGAGAACCGCAAGCGATCGAAATCCGTTGGCACGAAAACCAAGGCGATGAACGTTCGGCACGATCCGTCAAAAATGCACGGGGGGTACTTCGACCTCGGCCGAGGCCATGTGATGATCTGGCGCGACTGGGACAATCCGGAAGATCGCTTCAACTTCGACCAGCTGCCACGCCTCGAGGAACGTCTCGGCCCGGTGCGCGCGAAATGGGCCCTCGGCCGCTTGCGCAACCTGCTCATTTTCCCGAACCTGATGATCATGGATCAGATGAGCACCCAGCTGCGGGTGATCAAGCCGATCGACGCCGGCCGCACCGAGGTGACGGGCTACGCGTTCGCCCCGGTCGGCGAGGCGCCCGAGAGACGGCGGCAGCGGCTGCGCTATTTCGAGGACTTCTTCAATCCGAGCGGGATGGCCACACCCGACGACCTGGAGATCTTCAACCGCTCGCAGGAAGGCTTCGGCGCCCATCAGGCACAGTGGAGCGACATGAGCCGCGGCGGCGCGACGCAGGTGAGCGGCGCCAACAGCTTCGCCGAGGAGCTGGGCATCCATCCGGTGTCCAGCGGGGCCTGGATCCAGGACGAGGGGCTCTTCGTTGGCATGTACCGGGCCTGGCAATCGATGATGGGGAGCGTGGAGCCATGACGAGTAACGACAGGCCGATCGATGCCCTCCTGTACCGCGAGGCCCGATGCCTGGACACGCGCAACTGGGACGAGTGGCTGGACCTGATGGCGCCTGACGTCGAATACTGGATTCCCGCATGGGACACGGATCTTGAAACGACGGGCGATCCGAACAACGAACTGTCACTCGTCTACTACGACTCCCGGCAAGGCCTCGAAGACCGCGTCTTCAGAATCCGCACGGGGCGTTCGGTGGCCACGACGCCGCTGCCGCGGACCTGCCACTACGTGACCAACATCGAGACGCAGTTCGAACCCGACCCGAAGAGTTGCCGTGTTCATGCGAACTGGCAGGTCAACAGTTGGCGTCTCGGCAAGACGAACACGTACTTCGGGTACTACGAGTACCTGCTGATCGATACCAGCGAGGGCTGGAAGATCCGGCGAAAGAAGATCACCGTGCTCAATGAGGTGATTCCGACCGTGCTCGACATCTATCTGGTTTGACGTGAAGCCACAACCCGCCACGGTGCCCACCATCGCCGTCATGATCGGCGACCCGTGCGGGGTCGGACCGGAAGTCGTCGTGAAGGCGCTGGCCGGCATGCCGGCGGCGCGCGTCCTGATGATCGGAGACACCGCCGTCTTGCGCAGCGCCGCCAAGCAGGTGGGCGTCCAGCAAGACTTCCGAACAGTCACGGCCATCGAGGAGGCGCAGTTCGTTCCAGGATGCGTGGATGTGCTCGACCCCGGGACGCTGCGCGCCGGCGACGTCACGCCGGGACGGCTCTCTGCCGCCTGCGGCCGCGCGGTGGATGGATGGCGTGCGATGGCCTTCGAGCTGGCACGCCAGGGCAGGATCGATGCGATCGTCCAGGCGCCCATCAACGCTGAAGCGATCCGCCTCGGCACGGGTTCGGCGCCCGTGACCGCCGGGTCCGGCCAGACGCACATCCTGCTCGTCGCGGAAAAGCTTCGGGTGGTTCACCTGACCGACCATGTGACGCTGGCCCAGATGCTGGCCAGCGTCAAGAAAGACAACCTCCTTGAATTGCTGCGCGTCACCGATCGGGCGCTGACGAATTGGGGCCTCCCGGCCCCGTCCATCGCTGTCGCGGGCCTGAACCCGCATTGCGCCGGCCCCGAAGACAGGGACGAGATACGCCCCGCCGTGCTTGCCGCCGCAGGCGAAGGGATCCAGGCGGTCGGCCCCATCTCGCCCGACAGCGTGTTTCGCCAATGCGCCAACGGAGCGTTCGATTGCGTCGTCGCGCACTACCACGACCAGGGCCACATCGCCGTCAAGACGGCCAGCTTCAGCGGCAACATCGCCATCGTCGTCGGGGAGCCTTGCCTGCGGCTGTCGGTCGGCCATGGAACCGCGTTCGACATCGCGGGCCAGGGCATCGCGGATCCGCTGTCGATGCAGTCCGCGCTGCGCAATGCCTGTTCGCTCGCCGCCGGCGCGGGCTTCTCCTAAGGCCGCCCCGGGGTCAGGCGGCCACCAGCTCGGTGAAGCCCAGGCCCGTCACCCATTCCGACACGGGTTCGTAGGCGATCACGCGCACCCGGGCATTGCGCACCGCCGACATCGCCACGATCCAGTTGCGGATCTCCAGCGCGCCGTTCCCCGCCTCGCGCAGGATCTCGTCGTCCGTCAGGGCGACGAGCGCATCGACGTCATTGCGCACCGCGATGTCGAGGATCTTGCGGTCGAACACCTCGTTGATCCGCCCCATGTCGGCCATGCCGACCCAGTGGCTGATCCCGCCCGTGCCGATGATCACGACGCGGCGCCCTGGCGGGAACGCGGCGACCGCGTCGGCCAGCATCTGCCCGAGCTGCTTGCAGCGTTCTGCCCGGATCAGCGGCGTCATCCCGCAGGCGATGTAGATCGGGATGCACGCGACCTCGGGAGGCACCGCGAGATGGATGGGCACCATCGTGGAGTGGTCCAGCGTGAGTGACTTCGCGACCGCCCAATCGAACCCCTGGCGGAAGCCGAACGTCATGACGTGTTCGGCCAGTGCCATGTCGTTGGGAACCTGGCGGCGTTCGATTCCGAGCCAGGGCTCCAGCGGTCCCTCGAGGTCGCCGATGCCGATGAGAATGCTCGGGTGGCAGTTCGGCGCGAACATCGCGCAGTGGTCGTCGCCGATGACGATGGCGGTGTCGGCTCGCAGCGCCTGGATGGCCGTTCGCACCGAGGCGAACGCCTTGAGAACGGCCTCGGCCTGGCCCGCCGCCGCGATGCTGGGCGCGCTGGTGATCAGGGGGTCGTGCGGAACGCAGAATCCGCCCACGAGGGTGCCCATCGGTACTAGCCTTTCAAGCTCTGCAGATAGTCGCGAACGGATTCCCGCCCCCGGATGGCATTGGATGCGCGCATCGCGAGCATCGGGTTCAGGCCGCGTTCGATGAGTTCCTTGAACCGGTACTCGCGAATCAGCCGGCTTTCTTCGTCGGTCATGGGGTAGCGTGCAAGAAACTCCGCAGGAGACGCCTTGAACGCTTCAACGCCCGCGGGACTCGACGCCATCTCGTACAGCGCGCGTTCGACCGTGTGGATGCTCATCGCGTTCCTTGCGCCTCACGACGGGCTCGGCCCGCCGCCCTCGCGGCGTGCCGCAAGGTGATCGGCGAGGAACTCGAGCCGGTCGTTGCCCCACCAGAGCGTGTCGTCGATGACCATCGACGGCACGCCGAACACGCCCTGCTGATGCGCCGCCCGGTTGGCGGCCTCGAGCCTGTCTTGCGCCGCCGCCGAGCCCGTGTAGTCCAGAAAGCGTTTCGGATCCCAATCGAGCGTGCGTGCCACGGACTGGAGCAAGGGGTCGCTGCCCATGTCGGCCCCCTCGCCGTAGACGCGCTTCCACAGCAGGTCGACGTACTCTGCGGCCATGCCCTGGTCGATGGCAAAGAACACGCCCTTGTTGGCCCGCGACGAGTCGTAGGACACCAGGGGGATCAACGTGACGCCATAGCGCCCGGCCCACCGCTGCAGGTCAGCGCGCGCATACGTCAGCTTCAGCGGCATTTCGCGCGCGGACGGCCCGGTGTTTCGAGCCTCCCGCTTGATCCATGCGAGGTCGACCGGAACGTAGTCGATGTCGCACCCCGCTTGCGCCGCCAGCGCGGGCAGGCGCTGCTGGGCCAGGTAGGCGTAGGGACTCAGGAAGTCGAAGTAGAACTTGATCGCCGGGTTCGACATGGCCGCTCCCTCACTGCGCGAACTGCGAGGCGAAGCGGGCCCATTGGCGGCCGGCTTCCTCGGCCCCCTTCAGGTATTCAGGCGGAACCAGGTGATAGGGCGGGCGGCACGGGCCCGCCTTCATCCAGCCGGCCGCATTCATGCGCGCCTTCTCCAGGCCGACGTTGTACTTGGAGAACTCCGCGAAGTCGCCCCGCGGGAAAAGCGTCGACAGCGCCTGGGCCACCGCGTCGGCCACCTCCTTGGCCCGGGACCAGTCGTTGCTGCGCTGCGCCGCGGCGACCTCGTCGCGCAGCCGAATCGCCAGCTCGGGGCCGCAGACCGCACCCCCCGTCCAGAACGCCACGCATTGCTCCGGCGCCATCCGCGCGGCCGCGAAGTAGTGGTTGTCGGTCGTCAGCAGGCGGATGCGGCCCTTCGTGAGCCGGAGGTCGGCCAGCAGGCGGTCGATCCCGACATACTTGGCGCTGACGACCTGGGGAATCTCGGCGACCTGCGCCC
>CAZBOF010000006.1:33188-57808 GCA_964493285.1 uncultured Rhizobacter sp.
AGAACGGCCGCGGGAAATCGAACTTGAAGGCCTCCGGATTCGCGTAGACGCAGATGGCGGTGTCGGGGCAGGCCTGCGCCACGTCCTTGTAGAACTGCACGGCGGTCGGCACATCGGCCTTGCACCACATCGGAACGCCGAGCATGGTGCCGTCGACGCCGATGTCCGCGGCCGCGCGCGTCTGCTCGATGGTGTCGCGGGTGTTCAGCGATGTGGTGCCGCCGAAGAATGGAACGCGGCCTTTCACGGTGTCGACGACCGTGGCCATGAATGCCTTTTTCTCCGACCAGGTCAGCGTCGCGCCTTCACCGAAGGTGCCGAGGCTCATCAGGCCGTCGATGCCCGACTGGATCAGCGCCTCGACGACACGGGCGGTCTCGTCCAGGTCGACCGTGTCCTGGGCGCGCCAATCGCTGGCGTTGTCTTTCGCGGGCGTGGGAATGATCGCCCACGCGCCCTGGATGTCAGAGGCCTGGAGGCGTTGTCGTTGACCCATGGCTGCGTGCTCCCGTCATCGTCGAATGAATTGACGAAGTAGAGCATTTTTCGACATATGTGTCAATTCGACGGCAGCGGCTTCCTGGACCCGGGGACGAGTTGACGCTCGAGAAGCGCCAGGTCCTCGTGCAGCAAACGCAGCGACTCCTGCACGGTCGGGTTCTTGAGGATGCGCGACTGATCGCGGCACAGCGATTGAAGGGCCAGATCGGCAACGGCGTCAACGACCTGCTGCACCGAGAGCCGGCCCCCGGGCTTGTACCACCACGCGGTCCAGTTGCACATGCCGATCAGGCTGAACGCGGCGACGTAGCTGTCGACCATCCTGAACTGGCCACTGTCGATGCCTCGCTCGATGACTCTGCGGAAGTTGTCGAACAGCCCTCGACGCGCGCCCTGCGCGGACTGGACGTGCTTCGCCGACAGGTCGGACTCGTTGCGCTCGATGACCCGGAAGCCCTCGGGGTTCGCCAGGATCAAGCTGGCGTGCTGCTTCACGAGGTCGCTCAGGGCGGTTGCCGGGTCGATGGACTCCCGGTCCGCAACGCTTCCCGCCTGGCGGCGGGCGGAGATCGTGACCTCCTCCGAGAGCGACTGGAGGATGTCTTCCTTCTTCTTGAAGTAGTAATAGACCGCGGTGCGCGTGAGGCCCAGGGATTCGGCGATGTCCTGGATGCTGGTGCCGCTCGTTCCGCGCTCGATGAACAATTTGACGGCCGTGTCAAGGATCGCCCGGCGCAGCACTTCTCCCTTGAAGGTCGTCTTGGCGCCGTTGGGACTCGCCACTTTTTCGGGCGGAGAGCGGCGCCCGGCGCTTGCCGTCGTCGTCTTTGGCTTTCGCGGCGGCTGGGCGCGAACGGTGCCGTCAGCGGGTTTTGTTTTCATCGTGCGCGAAGGGAGTTCGATCTCTGAATCATAGCTCGGCCCGGAGATTGTCAAACACCAGCGTCAACACATTGACTTATCTGTCAAATATGTGTCAGACTCGCCAAACACGCAGCCCTGACACACCGCATGAACGCTTCCTCGTCCGCCAGCGCGGCGACACCCACGGCCGGCTTTCTGAACACGGATTGGAGTCCGCGCGATCTTCCCGCCGGGGCGTCAACGTGCAACGTGGTCCTGCGCACGATGGACCAGGCGGCCACCTCGGGCACGCTGTACCAGCCGGCGGGCCGGCGGCCGCGGACCGTGGTGTGCGTCATGCATCCGCGCGAGTTCATGGCTTGCCACTATCTGGTGCCCGACCTGGTGGCCGCCGGTTTTGCGGCGTGGTCGCAGGCGCCTCGCTCCGTCGGCAATGACCTGCGTCTCGAGCACGAGATTGCGCTGCACGACGTCGCCACCGGGCTCGCCTACCTTCGCAACTGCGGGTTCGAGCGGATCGTGCTGGTCGGGAATTCGGGCGGCGCGGGCCTCTTCACGCTGTATGCGCAGCAGTCCGCGCTGGCGCCGCAGCTTCGCCTCGCCAAGACCCCCGCCGGCCGGCCGACGAACCTGGCGCCGCTGGGCATGCCGACGGTGGACGGCCTGGTGCTGCTGGCGCCGCATCCCGGGCAGGGCGCCCTGCTCCTGAATTGCATCGACCCTTCCGTGGTCGACGAGTCGGACCCGTTCTCGATCGATCCGTCGCTCGACCCGCTCAACCCCGCGAACGGCTACCACGGGCCCGGCGGGACGACGTACGACGCGGCGTTCGTGCGCCGGTACCGCGAGGCACAGAGGGCGCGCGTCGAACGCCTGGACGCCACGGCGCGCCAACTGCTCAAGCGGCGATTGACGGCGCGCGGCCGGGTCAAGGAAGCGAGCGGGAAGCCGTCGGCAGAGGACTTGCGGATGGCGGGCCACACCGCCGCGATGGTGGTCTGGCGGACCGATGCCGACCTGCGCTGCTTCGACCTGGCACTCGACCCGTCCGACCGCACGTTCGGATCGCTGTGGGGCCGCGACCCGTATGCCTCCAACTTCGGGGTGGTCGGCTTCGCGCGCTTTTGCACCCCGGAGAGCTGGCTCTCCACGTGGTCCGGGCTCTCGTCGAAGGCGAAGCTGTCCGACACGCTCCCCGACCTGACGCAACCCACGCTGGTGGTGGAGTACACCGGCGACCAGGCCTGCTTTCCGAGCGACGTGCAGGCCATCTGCGACGCGATTGCGGCGCCCGACAAGACGCATGTCCGCGTGCGGGGCGACCACCACGGCCGCGCGCTGACACCGACGGAAGAGCCCGGGCGCTACGAGGCCGGCCGCCGGATCTGCGATTGGCTGCAACAGCACTTTCCCTCCTGACCGCGCGCGGCTGTCCCAGGAACCGACCCCATGCCCATCACACACCTTGCCCTCCACGGCGTCGACCACACGGCCCGGCCGACCTGGCGCCTTCGCGAAACGATCGAGTTCTACCGTGACAAGCTCGGCCTGCCCCTGGTGCACGTGATCTCCGCACGCGGGTGGGGGCCCAGCACGCACCCCGACTTCCTCCACTTCTTCTTCGACAGCGGCGCAGGCAGCACGATCGCCTTCTTCTACTACCTCGGCACCGACGAACCCGCGGAGCTGCGGGACCGCGCGGCCATGCCGCCGGTGCCCGACGACCACACATTCGACGCCACCCACACGGCGTGGATCGTCCCCAGCAGCGAGGCGCTGCTCGCCTGGAAGGCCAGGCTGGAGTCGCTGGGGCTCGAGGTCTCGCCGCCAACCACGCACGAGATCATCGAATCGATCTACGTCCGGGACCCGAACGGCTACTTCGTCGAGTTCACCACCAAGCTGCGTCCGCTCGAGCCGTCCGATCACGCCGATGCGGATCTCACGCTGCGTGCCGCCCTCGCCGCCGAAGACGCGGCGTCCCGGAACGGCGAGCGCGTTCATCGGATCGATGATGTCTGGCTTCAGAAGGCCCGGTTGCTGCACAGCGGAGGCGGCCCCGCCGCGCGCGGCATCCGGCTCTATGTTCCCCGCGTTCCCGAATTCCGGCCATTGCTGGAGGCGGCACAGGCCAGGCGCGACTGCCGCACGCACGCGATGGCGCATCACGACCTGATCGAAAGCGACAAGCCGCTGGAGTTCCACCGCAAGACGCTGGGCCTGACGCCGGCGCTCTGGTACGGCCTGTTCACGGGGGGCCTGCACGGACGCATCGACGTGTTCGATCGCGAGCGCGTCCTGATCACCCCGATGGGCGGCTGAGACGCACCACCGCCGCCCGACAGGCCCCGGCTGCCGAGATGCCTTCGGCTTCGACCCACCCCAACGCACGCACAAACGAGATGAGCCATCCGCCCCCGATCCGCATCGGCCAGATCGTGCCGAGTTCCAACATCACGATGGAGACGGAGATCCCCGCGATGCTTCGCCGCCGCGAAAGCATTCGGCCTGAACGCTTCACATGCCATTCGAGCCGCATGCGCATGCACAAGGTGACGCGGGAGGAACTCGAAGCCATGAACCGGGAAGGCCGCCGCTGCGCGGCCGAGCTGGCCGACGCGCGCCCCGACATCATCAGCACGGCCTGCCTGGTCGCCACCATGGCCATGGGCCCTGGCTACCACCGGCAGACGGAGACCGAGCTGCGCGAAGTCGTGCGCACGAACGGCAGTTCCGCACACGTGATGACGTCTGCGGGTGCGCTCGTCGACGGTTTGCAGACGCTGGGGGCGAAGAAGATCGTCCTGATGGCGCCGTACATGAAGCCCCTCACGGAACTGGTCATCGGGTACCTGTCCGCCGAGGGCATCGAGGTGATGGATTCCCAGAGTTTCGAGATCCCCGACAACCTTCAGGTGGGCCGGCGCGACCCGATGCTGCTCGCCGACGACGTCAAGCGCTTCGATGTGCGCGGCGTCGACGCGATCGTCCTGTCGGCATGCGTGCAGATGCCCTCGCTCGACGCCATCCAGACCGTCGAGGATCGGATCGGCATCCCGGTCGTGTCGACCGCGGTGTGCACCGTGCGCCGCATGCTGGAACACCTCGGCCTCGAGCCCCTCGTTCCGGACTGCGGGTCATTGCTTTCGGGCCGGTTTGCGAAGACAGTCCCATGAACATCGAGACCGCTGGGAGCCAAGCATGAACGTCGCGATTGTCGGTGGGGGGATCGGAGGATTGACGCTGGCGCTGTACCTCCAGCGAAACGGCATCGCCTGCCGCGTGTACGAGGCGGCCCCCGTCATGAAGCTGCTCGGCGTCGGCATCAACATGCTGCCGCATGCGTTTCGCCGCCTCGCCGAGCTGGGCCTGGGCGAGGCGCTGGCCGCGCGCGGCGTGGAGCCGCGGGAGTTCACGTTCTACAACCGGCACGGGCAGTTCATCTACTCGGAGCCTTGCGGGCGCCATGCCGGCTACGACTGGCCGCACTTCTCGATCCATCGAGGCGACCTGCACGAAGTTCTTTTCGACGCGGCCCGGGAACGCCTCGGCGCGGAGGCGGTCAAGCTCGACCACCGGCTGGCGTCTTTCGAGCAGGATGCGGCGGGCGTGGATCTCCACTTCGTGGCCTCTGACGGCACGGCCGCAACGGCCCGCGCAGACATCCTCATCGCCTGCGACGGAATCCACTCGGCGGTTCGACGCCAGCTGTATCCCGACGAAGGCCCGCCGGTCTTCCAGGGCATCCAGATGTGGCGCGGCGTCACCTATGCGCAGCCGTTCCTCGGCGGTGCGAGCATCATGCGCTGCGGATCGCTACCCTACGGGAAGTGCATCGTGTATCCGATCCGCAACCTGCCCGACGGGCGCCAGCTGATCAACTGGGTGGCCGAGATCCGGAAAGGCGCCTTGACGCACACCGATTGGAGCCGCGCCGGCAATCTCGCAGATTTCATCGACTATTACGAGGCACGCCGTTTCCCTTGGCTGGACATCGGCGCGCTGATGCGCGATGCCGAAAGCATTCTCGAGTACCCGATGGTCGACCGCGATCCCCTTGCGCGCTGGACTTTCGAGCGCGTGACGCTGCTGGGCGATGCCGCGCACCCGATGTATCCGCGCGGCGGCAACGGTGCGGCGCAGGCCATCATCGACGCGGAATGCCTGTCGACGGCCCTGAGCCAGGGCGGCCATCCTGCCGATGCGTTGCTCGCCTACGAGCGCGAGCGGCTCGCAGCCACGACGCAGATCGTGCTGGCGAATCGAACGCAGCCTCCGGATTTCATCGTCGAGGCGGTCGAGGCGGCGACGAATGGCGAGCCGTTCACGCGGCTGGAAGACGTGCTGCCGCAAGAGCAGATTCGCGAGATCTCGCAGCGGTACCAGCGGGTCGCCGGGATGGACAAGGCCACGGTCAACCGATGAGCGCCACGGTGCCATCGGCAACCGCGTCGGGTGCCTCCGGTCCGGTGGATCGGAGGGTCCGTGTTCCGCTGGAGGGCGTCACGTATTGCGATCCGCTCACCGCCGGCAACTACCTGCGATCGGGTGGGTGGCTCGACAGGACGGTCGCCCAGCAGCTGCGGGAAACGGCCCAGGCGTTCAAGGACAGGACCGCGCTGATCTGCGACGACCAGTCGCTGACGTTCAGCGAACTGGACGGCCGCACGGACTGCCTCGCCGCAGCCCTGCTGCGCCTCGGCCTTCGGCCGGGCGACCGCGCGATGTTCCAGATGGGCACGAGCATCGAGACCGCGATCGCCTTGCTGAGTTGCTACAAGGCGGGTGTCATTCCGGTGTGCGCCGTGCCGCAGTACCGGGAGGTCGAGATCGGCCATCTCTGCCGACTGACCGCGCCGGCGGCGTACTTCGTCCAAGCCGACGTCAGCGCCTTCGACCTCGTGGCATTCGCCGCCCGGATGCAGGCCGAGTTCGGGATCGCGCACCTCGTCGTCGCGCGCGCCGGGGAGGAGGGCGGCAGCGGCATCGCGCTCGAAGCCCTGAGCCGGTCCATCGCGCTGCCCGAGGCGCGCGAGATCCTGTCGGGCGTGGACATCGGCTGCGCGGACGTGCTCAGCTTTCAGCTCTCGGGCGGGACCACGGGCATCCCCAAGGTCATCCCCCGATTCCACGGCGAGTACCTGGCGCACTCCAGATCGCTGACGACGTGCCACGGCCTGGACGCGCACAGCCGGATGATCTGGTCGCTTCCGCTGATCCACAACGCGGGGCAGCTCTATGCGCTGATGCCCGTGGTCTGGGGCGGAATCACCTCCGTCCTGATGCCGCGGGTCGACATCCCGCAAATGCTCTCGCTGATCGAGCGGCACCGCATCACGCATGCGCTGTCCATCGGACCGGTTGCTCCGCAACTGCTGGCCTATCAAGACGTGGACAAGCATGACCTGAGCTCCTTGCGGCTGTTCGCGACCATGAGCCGGGCGGACAAGCTCGAGGCGCACATCCCGGTTCCCTGCGCGAACCTGTTCGGGATCACGGAGGGGCTGCTGCTGGGGACGCCGGGAGACGCGCCGAGGCAGGCGCGCCATGGCACGCAGGGTCTGTGCGGATGTGAGCTGACCGAGATCCGCCTGCTTCACCCCGGCACCGAAACGCCCGTCGGCGCCGATGAGATCGGTGAGCTTTGCTTTCGGGGGCCCTCCTCGCTGCGGGGCTACTACGGCAGCGCCGCGAACAGCGCGGACACATGGACCACGGACGGATTCGTGCGCACAGGCGACCTGATGCGCCGGCAGGTGATCGAAGGCACGAGCTACTTCTCCTTCCAAGGCCGGCTTCGGGACAACGTGAACCGGGGCGGCGAAAAGATCGGCAGCGAGGAGGTCGAGGCGTTCGTCAGCCGGCATGCGGCGGTGGCCGATGCCAAGCTCGTCGCCATGCCGGATCCCATCTACGGCGAAAAGGGCTGCGTCTTCATCGTCCTCGCGCCGGGCGCCGGCGCGCCCACGGTCAAGGAACTGGCCGACTTCCTCGTCGCCCAGGGGCTCGCCAAGTTCAAGTGCCCGGAACGCATCGAGGTCGTGGAGGCCTTTCCGGTGACCCGTGTCGGCAAGGTGGACAAAGCGGCCATGCGCCGCACGGTCGCCGACATGCTGGCCGCGGCGGCGCGGGACGAGAAGGGACAGGACGCGTGAGGGTCTGCGTCGTGGGTGCAGGCGCGATCGGCGGCCTGCTCACGAGCAGGCTCGCACGGTGCGGCCTCGATCCGGCGCTGGTGGCACGCGGCGCCAGCGGCGACGCGATCAGGGCGTTCGGCCTGCGGGTCCTGGGGCCCGGAGAGGATTCGCGCGCGCGGCCGCGAACGAGCCCGGACGCCGCAGACTTCGGCGTCCAGGACACGGTCTTCGTCTGCGTGAAGTCCCATCAGCTGCAGCATGCGGCGCCCTTGCTGGCGCCGCTGCTGGGCCCGGACACGTCGGTCGTGTTCATCGTCAACGGCATCCCCTGGTGGTACGCGTACCGGCACCCGGACGCCGATGCGCGCCAGGCGCTCGCCGCGTTGCTCGATCCGCAGGGCGTGATCGGGTCGACGGTCGGGCTCGAGCGAACGATCGGCAGCGTGGTGATGGCCACGAGCAGCATGGTCGAGCCCGGCGTGATCCAGATCACTCAGCCGGCATTCCGGATGGTGCTGGGCGAGCCCTGCGGCCAGCCCACCCGCCGGCTGCAATCCATCGTCGAGCATCTGCTTCTGGCGCTGCCCGACGCGACCGCCGGCGCACCCATTCAAGATGCCGTGTGGACAAAGGCGGTTGCCAACCTCGCGACGTCCACGCTGTCCTGCCTCACCGAGGCGCCGGCCCGCGAGTTCATGGCCGAAGCGTCGAACCGCGCGCTGTTGCGGCGGCTGCTCGAAGAAGCCGCGGCGATTGCGTTGGCGGAGGGAAGCACCGTCTCGGCAAGCGATGGGCTATTCGAGCGGGTCGCCCAGTCGCCGCACCTGCCGTCCATGCTGGTCGACCTGCGCCGCGGAAAACAGATCGAGTTCGATGCGCAGGTGGGCGCCTTGCAGAGGCTGGCGCGGCATCACGGCCTCTCGACGCCCTCGATCGATCTCGTGGCCGCGCTGCTGCGCAGCCGCGCACGCCTCCCGGCGTCGGCCCCCTGATGTCCCGGTGACGGAAAAAGGCTCGCTGCCGATGGCGAGCGAGCCGATGAGTCGGGAGAACCGCGTTCCGGCCGGGCGATTCAGAAGGGATAGGTCGGCACGACGCTGCGCACCGTCCGCCACTGCCACTCCGTGAACTGGTCGGCGTTGACGGTCGTGCCGTAGTTCCAGCCATTCCCGGACACGCCAATGCCCCCGACGGGGCCGTAGACCTCGTGCACGACGGTCTGGTCGTTCACGTGGACCATGCCCGCGTGCAGCCGGTCGGCCATCGCCTGCGCGCGCGCCAGGTTGGCCGACACGACCGAGGAGACGAGGCCATACTCGCTCGCATTGGCCAGTTCGATCGCCTCGTCGTCCGACGAGAACGTGGTGATGGGCGCAATGGGCCCGAAGATTTCTTCGTCGAAGGCCGGCATGCCCGGGCGCACGTCCGCGAGGATCGTCGGTGCGTAATAGAGGCCGTCGCGCGTGCCGCCGCACACGAGGCGCGCCCCGGCGGCCACCGAGTCCTTGACGATGCGCTCGACGTTCAGCGCTTGCCGCTGGTTGATGAGCGGGCCGAGTTCGACGTCCGAGAGGAACGGGTCGCCCACGCGCAGCTTGCGGGCGCGCTCGCTCAGCAACCGGGTGTACTCGTCGACGACGCTTGCATGCACGATGTGCCGCCCGGTGGTCGTGCAGATCTGCCCCTGATGGAAGAACGACCCCCACGCGCCGGCCGCAGCCGCGCGTTCGAGATCGGCATCCTCGAGGATCACGTAGGCGTTGTTGCCACCCAGCTCCAGCGACACCCGCTTCACATGCTCCCCCGCCAGCGCGCCGACTTGCCGGCCCCCGCGCGTCGAGCCCGTGAACGAGATCATGCGCACCAGCGGTTCCTTGATCAGGGCCTCGCCGGTTTCGACGCCGCCCGGCAGCACGTGCAGAAGGCCCTTGGGCAGCCCCGCGACCTCGGCCAATGCGGCCAACAGGACACCGCCCGACACGGGCGTTTGGGGATCGGGCTTCAGCAGGACGGCATTTCCCATCGCGAGGGCCGGCGCGATGGCGCGGCAACCCAGCGTGAGCGGCGAGTTCCACGGCGTGATCACGCCGACGACACCGATCGGCACACGCTTGGCGAAACTTTGCCGATCCCGCTCGGCGGTGGGCAGCATGGCGCCAATCGGCTGGCTCGCGAGCATGGCGCCCTCGAGCACGACCTTGGAGGCCAGCTGCGCCTCCCATCGCCCCTTCAGCCTGCTGGAGCCGGTCTCCCGGATCAGCCATTCGGCCATCTCGTCGACGTGATCCAGAAACACGGCCGCGAAACGGCGAATCACGTCGCCTCGCGCAGGCGCCGGCATGGCGGCCCATTCCCGTTGCGCCTCGAGCGCAGCCGAGGCCGCGCGAGAAACGTCCTCCTTCGAGGCGAACCCGACCTGCCCCAGCTCGGCACCCGTCGCCTTCTCGGTGACCGGATGCACGCCCGCACCGGCGGATCGCCAGCCTTCGCTGTAGAGCTTGCCGCCCCAGGCATCAAGCGGCGCCAGTTTGTGATGTTGACTCACGACATACCCCTCTTGTGAATGCGTGCCGGAACCTTGCCGTGGCCGATCGCGCTGCGCGAACGACGCCATCCCGGGTTCACGATGATAGTCTCGATTTCGACACAAGTGTCAATTTCTCGTCGATCCGAATATGCACCATGACCCGATCAGGTGCGGGTGCGTACTGGGTGTGAACAGGCCCTAGCTCAACTCCCGGGCGGAATAGCCCAGGACCGCCCGCGCCACGATCAGGCGGCAGATCTCGCCGGTGCCTTCAAAGATATCGAAGATGCGCGCGTCGCGAAACCACTTTTCGGCGAGGAACTCCTCGGAGATCGCGTTCGGGCCGAGCATGGCCATGCATTCTTGCGAGATCCGCCTCGCCGCCAGGCCGCCGATCGCCTTCGACATCGCGGCTTCGACCATCGTCGTGGCACTGGCCGTGCCATCGCGCTGCTCGACCCATTTGCTGTGAAGGACGGCGAGGCGGGCCGCTTCGTGGAGCGCTTCGAGCCGCAAGAGGCGCTGAGCGTGCGCCGAGTCAAGCTTCGATTGCGGTTGCGCTTCGGCCAGGCGCGCCCGCGTGAACTCGAGCAAGTCCCAGGAGACGGCCAGGCCCATGGCCGCGATGCGAGGCCGATTGCCATTGAAGGACGCCATCGTCTTCTTGAAGTCGACATCGATCAGGTTCTCACCCGGAACGCGGCAGTCCCGCAGGAAAAAGTCCTTGGTGTCCCAACTGCGGATGCCCATCTTCTTCACCTGGCCCGCACTGACCAGCCCGGGGGTTCCCTTCTCAACCACGAACGCCAGGAACTTCTCGCCGTCACCGGCGCCGCGGGCAATCACCAGCACGCCGTCGGCGCCCTCGAAGTACGAGCAATAGATCTTTTCCCCGTTGAGGATCCATTCGTTGGTCAGCGGATCGTGGCGCGCCGAGGTGCGCACGCTGCGCGGGTCCGAACCGGCGCCGGGCTCCGTGATGGCAATGGCGAGTGTCTTCCCGCGAAACCGCGCCTTCTGTGCGGCGGTGCCATCCGCCTCGACGATCTTGCTGCCCAGGCCCAGGGCCTGGTTGCGGCGCATCCGCGGATCCGCAAACTCCAGTGCGAGAAGCACGTTGGCGATCTGCGCGCCGCTGGTCTGGTCGACCGTGTCGCGCAGCACCTGGAGCGGGTCGGGCCGATCCCGGGCCTCGGGCAACGCCTCGGGCTCGCATTCGTCTTCGCTCAGGTCGTAGTAGCGCGCGTGGCCGTGCGCGATGGCCGCCTCTTCCTGCGCGAGCGCCACCAGCCGGGCATCCGCCTCGGTCAAGCTGAAGTCAATCATGCTGCTGCTCCTCCCTGTCAGACACCCGCGAGACCGGAAACCTGCGCGGCTGCGGCGGCGTTCCGGTACCACATCTCGATCGGCTCTGCCTTGACGAAGCCGTGCCCGCCGAACGCCTGCACCCCTTCGTCCGCGATCGAGAGAACTTTCTCGGCCGAGAACACGTGGGCGAGGGTGCACAGGCGCTTCCAGTCGGTGCCGGTTTCAAGCGACCAGGCCGCCTGCCATGCCATCCAACGCATCGCGTTCACGTCAATGTGCATGTCGGCGACGCGGAACGCGATGACCTGCTTCCGCGCCAGTGCGGTGCCATGGACGACCCGGTCCTTCACGTACTGGACGGTGTGGTCGAGAACGGCGCGCCCCAGTCCGACGAACATGGCGGCGAGCGCCGCGCGCGACGAGGCGAGCAGCCGTTCGACGTCGCACCCTTCGGGGCCGCCCAGCTCCCGCTCGGCCGGAACGCGGACCTGGTCCAGGTGAAGGTTCCCCAGCTCGAGGGCGCGCAGCCCCAGCGTGCCGTTCGTCCTTTCGAGCCTCACGCCCGGCGTGGCGGTGGGAACCATGAAGGCACGCACCCGGTCGGGGGCTGCCGCGAGAACGAGGGCGTCCTCGCATTTCTCACCGAAGGGAACGAGGACCTTGCACCCGTCGATGAGCCAGTCGTCGCCGTCGCGCCGTGCGCGCGTCTGCAGTTCTCCGGGGTGCGACCCGAACACCCGCTCCATCGTCGCAATGGCGGCACGCCGGAACCCGGCACCGGCAATCTGCGGAAGCAAGGTTGACTTCTGCGCCGGGGTGCCCTGGTCCAGCAGCGCCTGCGCATAGGCGAGCGGCGCAGCGATCGCCAACGCCAGCGAGAGGTCGCCGGCGGCCAGTTCCTCCAGCACGAGGGCGTTCATCAGCATGGAGCGGCCGGCGCCGTCGTCGAGCACCTGTGCCTGCACGATGCCTGTCTCCCACAAGGCATCGAGCGTCTCTTGATCGATCGTGGACTGCGAGTCCGCGCGCTGCGCGCGAGGACGCAGTTCAGATTGCGCGAACTCCTGCATCGCCGCTTGGGCCAGGCGCTGCTCTTCGCTGGGTTCGAAACTGATCATTTGTGACCCTCGGGATGTTCGTGTCTCTTTCCAAAAGCTTCTTCCGTGAAGCCGAATGCGCCTGCTGCGCAGAGTCTTTCCAGGTCGTCGTCGGTGCATCCCAGGACGCCCTGCAGCACCTCGCGCGTGTGCTCGCCGGGCTTCGGAGCCACCACCGGATCGACCACAGGCGTGTGCGCGAGCCGTGCCGCGGGCCTGACGTCGGGCACCCACCCGAGTTCCGGATGCGGCAATCGGCAGAGGCTCCCCCGCGAGGCCACTTCATCGGAGGCCAACGCCTCGGGCAAGGTCTTGACGAGGCCGCTGGGCACGCTCGCCTGCTGGAAGCGTTCTCGCCAGTGCGCCCAGGGGTGCTGTTCGAACTCATGCTGCAGAAGCGCGAACAGGGCGGCACGGTTCGCGACGCGGCTCGGCAGGTCGCGAAACCGCGCGTCCGTTGCCAGGGACGGCTGCTGCAGGACCTGCGTGGCGAGCCGAAGGAAGATCGGATCGGTCCCGCCGTTCATGTAGAACGACGCATCGCTGCACCGGAAGACCCCCGACGGCGAGGTGTCCGGACTCACATTGCCGCTTCTCGTCGGCGGCAAGCCGGTCAGGAGGTACTGCGACGGCGCATAACCCAGCATCGACAAGGCCGAATCGAAGAGCGAGACCTCGCAGTACTGGCCCACGCCGGTGGCATGGCGGGCATTCAGGGCCGCCAGAACCGCGCTGCAGGCGGTGAGGCCGGTGGCGATGTCCATGATGGGCGCGAAGGATCGGACCCCTGCCTGGCCCGGGTCACCGTTGCTGGCGATGTAGCCGCTTTCGGCCTGGGCGACGGCATCGAATCCGGCCCGGGCGGCATGCGGCCCATCCCGCCCATAGGCTGGGATGGCGCAATAGATCAGCCGCGGGTTCAGCCTCTTGCAGGTTTCGTAGTCCAGGCCGAAACCTTGCATCACGCCGGTCGAGAAGTTCTCCACCAGAACATCCGAGTGGCAGATCAGCTCCTTCGCCAGTGAAAGCCCTTCCGCGGTTTTCAGGTCGAGCACGACGCTGCGCTTGTTTCTGTTGCAGAACATGAAAGGCGCGCCCTGCGTGGGCGCCCTCGGATCGACCGGGGGATAGCGCCTGAAGTCGTCGCCTCCGTTGGGCTTCTCGATCTTGATGACTTCCGCGCCATAGTCTGCGAGCAGCATGGTGGCGTAGGGCCCGGCGACGAAGTGGCTGAAGTCGGCGACCCGAACGCCCGCCAGGGCGGTGGGCGAATGCGGACTCCGAGGCGATGCCAGAGCAGGAAGCCGCAGGGTTGTGCCGGTATCAAACGTCGACCGCATCGGCACGCCTTCGGGATCAGGCTCCACGAGGAATGCCCATCGTCAGAGTCACCGTCCGCAGACCAGCCGCCCTCGCAAGCCCGCCCAGGGGCCGCGCTTGCGAACACGAGCGGCTATTCATCGATGCTCAGCTTGGCCGCGGCCACGATCTGCCCCCACTGATCCCGATCGGCCTTGATGCGGGTGGCGAACTGCTCGGGCGTCGACGCGGCGCTGACATAGGAGAGCGTGCGCATGCGTTCGGCGATCTCGGGGTCGTTCATCGCCTCGCCGATGGCCTTGCTCAGTTGCGCCACGATCTGGGGCGGCGTGCCTTTGGGTGCCAGGTAGCCGAACCAGCCGGCGCCCTGCACATCCGGGTACCCGAGTTCCGTGAAGGTCGGAACGTTCGGCAGGTAAGGCGATCTGCGGCGGCCCGTGGTCGCCAGCACTTTCGTCCCCTTCGAACGGAGTTGTGCATCGATCGTGTCCAGGGCCGCAGGCACCTGCCCGCCCATGAGGTCGTTCTGCAGCGGCGCGGAGCCCTTGAAGGCAATGTGTTCGATGTCGGTCTTCAGGGAATGGCCCAGCTGAAGCGCCATGAGGTGCCCCAGGCCGCCACTCGAGGGCGAACCGACCATGGCATTCTTGGGATCGCTCGCGACCCACTTGGCGTACTCGGCAAAGTCCTTCACCGGCACATTGCTCGCAACCGCAAGAGCCAACTCGAACTCGAAGGCGTTGGAGATGGGCGCGAAGTCATGGAGTGCGTCGTAGGGAACTTCCTTCCAGACGAGGGGGCCGGTCACCATGGTCACCGTCCCGCCGAGCACGATCGTTCGCCCGTCGGGCGCGGCCCGCTTCACGAACGCGGTGCCGATCCGCCCGCCCGCGCCCGCGCGGTTGTCGATGATCACGAGGCGACCCAGCAGCGAGCCGATCTTCCTGCCGACCAGCCGCGTGACGATGTCCGTCACGCCCCCGGCCGGAAAGGGAACGACGATGGTGATGGCGTCGCTGGGCTGGGCGAACACAGGTCCGGCGACGGCGAGCGCGGCGGCCGCACCCAAGGAGTTGCGGACGAACTGTCGGCGTGATGTCTTGTTCATGGTGAGTCAGCTTTCATTCAGGTGCGCGATGCGCGCTGTTGCTTGCACATACTGGCGATGAAGACGGTCCACGACGTCGGCCACGGATTCGATGCGGTGCACGTGGCCCACGCCTTGCCCGGCGCTCCAGATGTCCTTCCATCTCCGCTTGGACAACGGCTGGTGGGTGTCGTAGTTGCGGGTGGGGACTGCGGGCAGGTTGTCGGGGTCGAGCCCCGCCGCCACGAGGGATGGCTTGAGCCAGCTCGCATGGGTTCCGGTCACCGACGCGCTCACGAGCAGGTCGTCGATCGTGCAGTCGACGACCATCTGCTTGTAGCCGTCTGCGGCACGGCTCTCGGCCGTGGCGATGAAGCTCGTGCCGACATAGGCCAGGTCGGCGCCACAGGCGATGGCGCCCGCGATCCCCCAGCCGGTCCCGATGCCGCCGCCGATGCTCAGGTAGCCGTCGAAGAACTCGCGCACCTCGCTGACGAAGGCAAAGGGCGACAAGAAGCCGGTGTGGCCGCCCGCGCCGGCGCACAGGCACGCCAGCCCGTCCGCGCCGGCATCGACCGCCTTCTTCGCCAATGTGATATTGGGGACGTCTGCGAAGACGAGGCCGCCGTATCGATGCACGACATCGATGGTGGATTTCGGGCTGCCCAACGCCGTGACGACAACGGGCGGCCGATACTTGGCGACCAGCGCCAACTCTTCGTCCAGGCGCGTGTTGGACCGGTGGGTCATGACGTTCGCGCACCACGGACCGATGGATTCCGAAGGCTGCATCGCCTTCAGGTCGGCGACGCTGCGAGAGATCTCTTTCATCCACCCGTCGAGCACGTCGATCGGCCGGGCATTGGCGGTGGGCAGCGCGCCGATGATGCCCGCCTTGCATGCGGCCAGAACAAGCTCGGGGCCGGAGATGAGGAAAAGCGGCGCGGCGAAGATGGGCAGCCGCAGCGGGAAGGGGAGACGGCGTGGCCTGCTCATGTGCGCTCCACTTCTTTGCGCGATCCGGCCGTCACGCCATCGCGAACCAGGGCATCTCTTTCCGCGCACGGGTATCCCAGCTCCGCCAGGATCTGATCGCCATGCTCGCCCAGTCTCGGCGCGCGCCGCGCGATGGCGGCGGGCGATCTGGAAAGCGTCATCGAGACATTCAGCTGCCTCACCACGCCAAGCTCCGGATCCTCGTGTTCGGAAAAAATCTGGTTGTGGATGGCCTGGGGGTCCTGCTGGAACTCGCCCACCGTATTCACCGGCGCCAGGGGCACGCCGCTTTCGCGCGCAGCGGCCACCAGCGCCGACGTGCTCATGGATTCGGCGTTGGCGGAGAAGGCCTCCCACATTTCCGGCAGGTGCATGAGCCGCGGCCGCATCGTGTTGAACCGGGGGTCGCTCAGCAGATCCTCGCGCCCGAACAGGCGTGCGCATGCCTGGAACTGGGCATCGGTCTGCGTGTGGCCGATCACGTGGCCATCTGCGGTCTTGATCGGGTGGTAGATGCGGCGGGGCGGCACGTCGGAAGGGTTCGCGCTGAGGAAGGTGTCGTTGTTGAACAGGCCCGGCAGCGCAAAGGCGGCGTAGGCGTTCATGAGCGACACCTCTACTTTCTGGCCCTCGCCCGTTTTCGCCCGGTGCAACAACGCCGCGAGAATTCCCTGGAACGTCGTCAGCGCGGCAACGCGATCGACGAGGGTGATGCGGATCGGCTCAGGCGTCTGATGGTCGCCTTGTTGCCACATCGCCCCGGTCAGGCCCTGGATGAGATGGTCATACGCGGGAAGGTCCGCATAGGGACCCGTGGGGCCGAAGCCGGTGATCGACGCATACACGACGGAGGGGTTGGTTTCACACGCCGTGCGATAGCCCAGCCCCAGCCGATCGATCACGCCCGGGCGGAAGTTCTCGATCACGACGTCGGCCCGTGAAACGAGCTTCGCCGCGATCGCGGCGCCGGCCGAATGCTGCAGATCCACGCCGATGCTGCGCTTTCCGCGGTTGTTGTGAAGGAACATGGCACCGATCCCGCGGTGCTCCGGCAAGGTCGCCCGCAACGGGTCGCCCGACAAGGGCTCGACCTTGATGACGTCCGCACCCATGTCGGCCAGCAGTTGCCCACAGTAGGGGCCTGCCAGGACCGAGGCGAACTCGACCACCTTCAGGCCGCTGCACGCGCCACTCGCCATTCTTTGTCTCCTTGCTCAACTGCTTGCACGGTCCCGCCGGGACGATGAATGCGTTGCTGTTATTTGACAGTGTAGTCTAAAGACTATCGCTTGTGTCAACAAGCGTTTTCCTCGGCTTTCCGGGGCGACCCGGGCTCACACACGGCTTGGCGCGGAGAGCCAATGCAGCGGCGGCGCAGCGAGAGACCGCACGTCCATGCGGCGTCGGAGCAGGCTGCAAGCGCGGGTGATCTCAACGCCGCGAGAGGGCGTTCGAACCGAAAAGGGGCGGAGGGCGCGCCGTCCCGGCGCGCGGAAATGCCTTAGACGCTGCCGTCCAGCCAACGCAGCAGGCACTGGTACAGCTGGCTGGGCTCGACCGGTTTGCTGATGTGGTCGCTCATGCCTGCGGCGAGACAGGCGCTGCGGTCTTCGGCGTAGGCATTGGCCGTCATCGCGAGGATGGGCAGCGAGCGCCGATGGGGCATATCGCGGAGGGCGCGTGTGGCTTCCAGGCCGTCCATCACCGGCATCTGCACGTCCATCAGCACCAGCGCGAAATCATGCCGCGCCACCTGCTCCACCGCGAGTTCGCCGTTGCCCACCACATGCACGGCCAGCCCCACGTGGCGCAACAGCGCGAGCGTGACTTCCTGGTTCACGGGGTCGTCGTCGGCGAGCAGCACGCGGCGACCACCATGGCGCTCGGCGATCGCGGCGTCGGCGGTCTGGCCACCGGCCGCATCGGCGGCGTCCGCGTTCTCTTCTTCGCCGATCGGCAGCCGCGCAGTCATCCAGAACGTGCTGCCGACGCCCGGCGTGCTGTCCACGCCCACGTCACCCCCCATCAGCGTGGCCAGGCGCTTGGCGATCACCAGGCCGAGCCCGGTGCCGCCGTAGCGCCGCGATGTGGAGTCGTCGGCCTGCGAGAACGGCTGGAACAGGCGCGACTGCTGTTCCTCGCTGATGCCGATGCCCTGGTCTTGCACCGCGACGCGCAGCTTGACGGCGTCGTCGCCATCCGGCGTGGCGCAGGCGTGCAGGCGAACCGTGCCCCGGTCGGAGAATTTCACCGCGTTGCTGAGGAAGTTCAACAGCACCTGTTCCAGGCGAAGCGAGTCGCCACGCAGGCAGGCGGGCACGCTGTCGTCGACGTCGCCCACCACCTCCAGCCCTTTGATCTCGGCGCGCTCGCGCAGCATGCTCAGCGCGTTGGCCATGATCTGGCGGGGCGAGAACAGATGAGGGTCCAGCACGAGCCGCTCGGCTTCGATCTTGGACAGGTCGAGGATGTCGTTGATGATGCCCAGGAGATGGAGCGCGGCGGCATTCACCTTGGCGAGCCGGCCCTGGGCCTGCGGGTTGGCGGCGTCTTGGCGCAGCAAGTGCGTGAGCCCCATGATCGCGTTCATGGGGGTGCGGATCTCGTGGCTCATGTTGGCCAGGAAGGCGCTCTTGGCGCGGCTCGCGGACTCGGCGGCATTGCGCGCGGTCACCAGGTCGGCGGTGCGCTTTTCCACCAGTTGCTCAAGGTGGTGGCGATGGTCTTCGAGTTCCTGGCGAACACGCCGCGCTTCGGAGATGTCCAGGAACGCGCCCTGGACCACCGAGATCGCGCCGCGCTTGTTGCGCACCGCCTCGCCCCGCGCCAGCACCCAGCGCCGCTGTCCTGTGGCGGTGAGGATCTCCACCTCGAGGCTGTACGGCACGCCGTGCGTCGCGCAATGGATGAAGGCCGTGCGGATCGCCTCGCGGTACTCGGGCGCGTAGTGGACGCCTGCCCCGTCCAGCGTCGGCGAGGTGCCCGGCGGCATCTCGTGCAGCACGGCGGCTTCGTCCGACCACAGCACGCGCAGGTCGCGCAGCGTGACCACCCAGGCACCCAGGTGCACCAACCGGCTGGCCATGCGCAGCAGGTTGTCGTTCTGACGATCGCGCTCGCGCGCCTCGTGCAGGTCGGTGATGTCCTGGACCGCCGCGAACACCCGGATGGGCCGCCCGTCGTGCGTGACCACGCGCCCGCGCGAGCGCACCCAGAGCTTGCGTTCGATGGCGGTGACCATGGGCAGCTCCAGGTCCCACGGCGTGCCATCGGCGAGCGCCGCATTCAGCGCGGCTTCGGCGCGCGCCCTGGCGGGGTCGGGGTAGAACGCGAGGCTGTCTTGCAGCGGCATCGCGGCGTCGCCGCGCATGTCGAGCAACGCGCACATCTGCTCGGAGAAGAGGGCTTGCTGGGTCGCCACGTCCAGCTCCCAGCCGGCCACGCGCGCCAGCTCGCTGGTGTCGCGCAAGCGCTCTTCGCGCTCGCGCAGCGCCCGTTGCACGCCGTACTGGACGGTGACGTCGCTGAACACCAGCACCACCCCGGTGACGCTGGCATGGCCGTCGCGGATGGGCGCGGCGGTGTCGGCAATCTGGTATTCGGCGCCATCGCGCGAGATCAGCGCCGTGTGGTTGGCCAGCCCCACCACTTCACCGGTGGCCAGCACGCGTTGCACCGGATCGGCCACCGGCAGGTGGGTCTGCGCGTTGACGATGCAAAACACCTGCGACAGCTCGCGGCCGATCGCCTCGTGCGCAGGCCAGCCGGTGAGCCGCTCGGCCGCAGCATTGATGCGTGTGACACGCCCCGACGCGTCGGTGGCGATGACCGCGTCGCCGATGGAGTGCAGCGTGGTGGCGAGGCTTTCCTCGCTGTCTCGCAAGGCGCGTTCGGCGTCGGCACGGGCCGCCAGCATGGCGCTGAAGTCTTCGAGCAGCGCTTGAATCTCCCGCGGCGCATCCTCCATGTTCGGCACGCCGTGGAAAGGCGCGCTGGATGCGCTGCCGGCGTTGCGCACCGCCCCCGCCATGGCCTCCACCGGCGCTGACAGGCGGCGTGCCATCACGTACGCCAGCGCAGCCGCGAGTGCTGTCGCCAGGAACGCCAGCGCAGCACTCCATTGCCAGCGGTGGCGCGAGGAGGCAAATACGTCCTCGCTCGGAATACCCACCGACGCGACCCAGGGCGTCCCGTCCACCGGCACCATGCCCATGATGCGCTCCACGCCATGCAGGTCAGGCGACAAAGTGGCCGCAGACTGCCCGCGCCTCAACTGCTGGTGCCATGGCAAATGCGCCACGCTCTCGCCAATCCAGCGCTCTGGCGCCTCGCTGCTGCCGATCACCTCGCCGTGCTGGTTCACGATGTGGGCCTGGGCATTCGGCGGCAAGGTCTCGGCCGCATGCATCAGCTGCAGTGCGGCCAGATGGATCGCCAGCACCACCGCCCCTGGCGACTGGCTGCCGGTTCCGGTAGAGACGAACGGCAGCGGCTGCGCCACGAACAGCAGCCAGCGGCCGGAGAACACGCCGCGTGACATCTCACCCACGGTGAACGAGTGGGTGCGCAGCGCCTGATCGAGGTAGTGGGCGCGGTCGACCGCACCCACCCCCATGCTTGGCAGGTCGAGCGCGCTGCACACGCGCTCGCCGGAAGCGCGCACGGTGAACACATTGATGTAGTGGGGAAACAGGTCGGGCACGCTGTCGAGGACCGGGTCGCAGCGGGCCGGGTCGAGCGCGTGCACCCGCGGGCGCTGCGCCAGATGCTCCAGCAGCAGACGCGACTCCTGCACCAGGTTCCCGACACCCTGGGCCGTGATCTGCGCCGCGCGAACGACTTCCCCCTGGGCCCGCTCCGACGCCACGTCCGCCTGGGAATAGGCGTTGTAGGCCATGAGCAGCACCAGCGGCAGCGCGGTGGCCAGAACGAGCAGGGCCAGGTGCGCGCGGATCGGCAAAGCTTTTCTGATCGGCGAAGGCATTTGTACAACTGCCGGCCCCTCCCTGTGGAGCCTCTGCACGCACGATGCCGCCTGCACCGCAGGCGGGGCAAGGCAATTCCGCACACGCACCTGCAATGAGGGGGGCATGGATGTCACGAACCGGTGCGCTAACCGCAGTTTTCAGGCACGCGACCTCGTTCAACCCCCGCGCACGCCCTAGCATCCGGCCTGTCTGGAAGAAACGAAGCCTCCCCACGTGACACGCCATGCAACGCCTTCCCGGCGCACCCGCTTCTGGCGCTGGTTGCTGCGCCGGGTCGCGCCCGTCGCAGCGCCGGCCCTGGAGCCCACCGGCGCCATGCTGCTCGAAGGCATGGGCTGGCAGCGTTTCGAGGACCTCGCGGCAGAGGGCTTCCGGCAACGCGGCTACACCGTCACCGAACTCGGCGGCCACGGCGCGCGCGCGGTGGACATGGTGCTCACCCGCGGCACCGAGGTTCACCTGGTCGACGGCAAGTGCTGGCGGGCGCAGGCGGTGGGCGCCGCGCCGCTGCGCGGCCTGGCGGCGGCGATGCAGGCACGCGGCGCGGCAGGCGGGTTCGTGCTGACTTCCGGCGTTTTCACGCCTCAGGCGCGGCGGTTGGGCGAGGTGCTTGGCATCCAGCTGATCGACGGGGCAACGCTGCGCGAGCTGATCCATGCCCACGCCGAAAAAACGCAACCGGCGGTGCACCGCCGCCTGCCGGGCGGCAACGCCCCGCCCCCGCCAACCGGGCATCCCCACCACCACCCCTGCCACCTGTGCAGCGGGGCAATGGAAGAACCTCTGATTTCCAGCGGTCTGCACGCAGGCGAGCGCCTACTTTCATGTGTACATCACCCATTGTGCGATGGCACCCGCCGGCTGTGAGGCGGCCCCGATGCCGCTCAAGCCAGCACGTCGCTGATCTGCGCCTGGGCCGACGCCAGGCCGTTGCGCTCGGCCTCCGCGCCCATGGCCAACCCTTCGGCGTAGACGAAATGCAGATCGGTCAGGCCCAGGAAACCCAATACGGTGCGCAGGTACGGCACCTGCATGTCGGCTGGCGTGTCGCGGTAGAGACCGCCACGGGCCAGTGCGAGGTAGACCTTCTTGCCCGGCAGCAAACCCACCGCGCCCTGGTCGGTGTACTTGAAGGTGACGCCCGCCCGCGCAATGGCGTCGATCCAGTTCTTCAGCGCGGCCGGCACGCCGAAGTTGTACATCGGCACGCCGATCACCAGCACGTCGGCGGCCTTCACCTCGTCGATGAGCGCATCGTCTTGCGCCACCCGCTGCGCCTGCGCCGGGGTGCGCTGGTCGACCGGCGTGAACAAAGCCTGCAACACCGCTTCATCGAGCGCGGGGTGGGGGTCGCGGCCGAGGTCTCTCAAAGTAAGCACTGCCTTCGCGTTTGATCCTTTCAAACGCTGAACAATATCCGCAGCCATGCGGCTCGAATGGGAGTTGACGCCACGGGCGCTGGAGTTGATTTGCAGGATGTTCATGTGATTCCTCCGGGATGGAAATGCGATGAGAAGAATCTTAGTTGTGCCAAAAACAAACCAGAAGCCATTGAAATGGTTAACATAGTTCCACTGAAGGAACAATATGCAGCCCAACGCCCTCGACCCCAATGACCTGCTGCTGTTCGCCCGCGTGGTCGAAGAGGGCAGCTTCAGCCGCGCCGGTGAGCGGCTCGGCCTGCCGAAGTCCACCGTTTCCCGCCGCATCTCGGCGCTGGAAACCAACATTGGTGAGCGCTTGCTTCTTCGTACCACGCGCAAACTGAGCCTCACCGAGTTCGGTCACAGCGTCCTGCAACATGCCCAGCACATTGCCGAGGAGACGCAGGCGGCGGCGGCCCTCGCCCAGCACCGGCAGGTCGAGCCCCGCGGCCGGCTGCGGGTGTCGATGCCGGGGGATTTCGCCTCGGGCATCCTCAGCCGGCTTCTCGCCGAGTTCGTGGCGCACTACCCGGCGATCTCGCTGGAACTCGACCTCTCGCCGCGGCGGGTGGACCTGGTCGGCGAAAGCTTCGATCTGGCAATCCGCATGGGGGACCTCGGCGACGATGCCACGCTGGCGGCGCGGCAGATGGCCAATTTCTCAAGCGGGCTGTACGCCGCCCCGGCCTATCTGCGCGCACGCGGCGTGCCGCCCGAGCCCGAGGCACTGATGGAGCACGACACGCTGCAGCTGCTGCCGCGCAGTGGCGACGCCACGCCCTGGGTGCTGACGCGCGGCCAGGCGCGCTGGGAGGGGCTGCCGCCGGCCCGGGCACGCGCCAATTCGCCGGACCTGCTGTTGCGGATGGCCCGCGACGGCGCCGGCATCACCATCGTCTCCGATCACTTTGCCGAGCCCTATGTGCGCAGCGGCGAGTTGATGCCGCTGTTGCTGGAATGGTCCCTTCCCAGCGTGGTAGCCTGGGCCGTGTTCCCCGGGCGCCGGCTGATGCCGGCGCGCACCCGCGTCTTTCTGGATGCGCTGATCGCCGAGTTCAGCGGCCCGCGCTGCCAGGAAGCTGAAGACGAACGCCTGGCCTGGCGGGCAGAAGCGCTGGCCGCGGTCCAGCGCGGCGACGCGCTGGCCAGCGTGCAGGACAGGTAGCCAGGGCAAACTTCCGGCGGCGCGACAGGCGGCCGTCCTACAACGTGCACGGGACCGATGTTCTAGTCTCGGGGCCGGGAAAACGGTGGGAGACATTCCATGACACGAGCTTTGACTCTGATTGCGGTGCTGCTGTTGATCGGCTTGTTTGCCTTGGCCAACTGGTCCGCGTTCACCGCGCCGACCACCCTCTCACTGGTATTCACCACGGTGGAGGCGCCATTGGGCCTGGTGATGCTCGCGGTGACGGCCCTCCTCAGCGTGCTCTTCGTGCTGTGGGCGCTTTCGCTGCAGGCCTGGGCGTTGATGGAAACGCGGCGTCATGCCAAGGAAATGCAGACGCAACGCGAGCTGGCCGACAAGGCCGAGGCGTCGCGCTTCATCGAGTTGCGGGGCTTCATGCTGTCGGAGTTGCAACAGGTGGGTGACTCCGCCCGGCACGATCATGCCGAGCTGATGACGCGCCTGACGCAGCTCCAGGAAGAGTCGCGCGTGGCCTTGGAGCAGAGCACGAACTCGCTGGCCGCCCACATCGGCGAACTGGAAGACCGCGTGGAACGGGGCCTGCCCGCCCACGCACCGGCCCCTCACGGGGGCTCGCTGCTCCAGCGCTGACCCGGCAGGGCCGTCAGGCGCCCTCGGCGGCCGCCTTGCCGGCCTCGGGGCCGTGCGGCGCGGCCGGCGAATGGCCGGCGGACGGGCGCCGGAGCACATGGCGCCGGACCCATTGCTCCAGGTCGTCCACGCAGGTGAACACCACCGGAATCACCAGCAGGCTGAGGAAGGTCGACGTGATGAGGCCCCCGATCACGACCACGGCCATCGGCGAACGGAAGCTCGGGTCCACGCCCAGGCCGATGGCGATCGGCATCATGCCGGCGCCCATCGCGATGGTGGTCATGATGATCGGCCGCGCCCGCTTGCGGCAGGCGTCCAGGATGGCGTCCCAGCGGCTCAGCCCATGCTCGTTGCGCGCCAGGATCACGTAGTCGATCAGCAGGATCGAGTTCTTCGCCGCAATGCCCATCAGCATGATGAGCCCGATCATCGACGGCATCGACAGCGAACTCTGCGTGAGGAACAGCGCCAGGAACGCCCCCGGGATCGACAGCACCAGCGCCACGAGGATGGTCAGCGGCTGCACGAAGTCTTTGAACAGCAGCACCAGCACGATGTAGATGCACAGCACGCCGGTGAGCATGGCCA
>CAZBOF010000007.1:0-50145 GCA_964493285.1 uncultured Rhizobacter sp.
GATGTCCGCCCCCACGTCGCGCCGCTCCTGCCCCCCGAGGGGGCGCAGCCCGGCTTCGGGCGGCCGGGCGTCGGGCTGAAATGTCCGCCCCCACGCCGCGCGGCTCCTGTCCCCGAGGGGGCGCAGCCCGGCTTCGGGCGGCTGGGCGTCGGGCTGAAATGTTGACCCCCACGTCGCCTGGCTCCTGCCCCCCGAGGGGGTACAGCCCGGCTTCGGGCGGCCGGGCGCCGGGTTGGCCTGCGCCGACGTGAACACCCTCGTTGTCGCGCCGCAGTGGATCGGCGACGCGGTGATGTGCGAGCCGCTGCTGCGCGTGCTTGCGGAGCAGGGGGCGCAGCTGACGGTGGCGGCGCTGCCGTGGGTGGCGCCGGTGTTCCATGCCATGCCGCAGGTGCAGGCGGTGATCGACCTCCCCTTCGCCCATGGCCGGCTCGACTGGGGTGCGCGGCGCCGGCTGGGCCGCAGCCTGCGTGGGCAGTTCCAGGCGGCCTATGTGCTGCCGAACTCGCTGAAGGCGGCGCTCATTCCGTTCTTCGCCGGGATTCCCAGGCGCATCGGCTATCACGGCGAGGGCCGCTACCTGCTTTTGAACCAGCGGCTGCCAAGCCCTGCCGGGCGCCCGCCGATGGTGGCGTTCTACCGCGCGCTGGCCGGCTTGCCCGCCGGCGGCGCCGATCGGCCCCGCTTGCATTTCGACGATGCCGAGCTGAAGGCCACCGCCTCCGCGGTGGGCGTGGCCCAAGGGGCCTACTGGGCGTTCGCGCCGGGCGCAGAGTACGGGCCGGCCAAATGCTGGCCGGCGACGCACTACGCCGAACTGGCGCGTGACCTGCACGCGGCGCACGGACAACCGATCCTGTTGCTCGGTTCCGGCAAAGAGGCCGCGCTGTGCGAGGAGATCGCCCAGCTGGCACCGGGCGCCTGCCGGGTGCTGGCGGGTCAGACCCGCCTGATCGACGCGATGAAACTGATTGCCGCAGCGCGGGGCGTGGTCAGCAACGACTCGGGGCTGATGCACGTCGCGGCCGCCTTCGGCATCCCGCAGGTGGCCGTCTTCGGATCGACCAGCCCCGAGCACACGCCGCCGCTGAACCCGCGTGCGCGCGTGCTGTGGCTCAAGGAAGAACTGCAGCTCGACTGTGCGCCGTGCTTCGAGCGCACCTGCCGCTTCGGCCACACCCGCTGCCTGACGGGCGTGCCCGCGCCGCGCGTGATGGAAGCCCTCGAAGCCGCCTTGCCGACAACGCCCTGAAGCATCCGCGGCGGCAGGCCGTCCGTACAATCCGGCGCACCATGGAGCATCAGCGCGAATTCGTCCTCACCCTCTCGTGCCGCGACGCGAAAGGCATTGTGTTTGCGGTCTCCGGGCTGCTCTACCAAGCGGGCTGCAACATCGTCGACTCCCAGCAGTTCAGCGACCTGCCCGACGAAGCCGACGTGCACAGCACCGGCCTGTTCTTCCTGCGGGTGCATTTCGAAGCCCCGCCCCAACTGGCCGACACCGAGACGCTCGACCGGCTGTTCACCAACGTGCGGCAGCAGTTCGACATGGTGGCGCAGTTCCACAGCGTGATGCGGCGACCGCGCATGCTGCTGATGGTGAGCCAGCACGGGCACTGCTTGAACGACCTGCTCTACCGCTGGCATTCCGAACAGCTGAAGGTCGACATCCCGGCCATCGTCTCCAACCACCCCACCTTTGCCGATCTGGCGCAGCGCTACGGCATTCCGTTCCACCACCTGCCGCTGGCGGGCGGCAGCAGCGCCGAGGTCAAGCGTGCGCAAGAGTTGCAGATCGAGAAGCTCATCACCGAGCACGAGATCGACCTCGTCGTGCTGGCGCGCTACATGCAGATCCTGAGCCCGGAGTTCTGCCGCTTCCTCAAGGGCCGCGCGATCAACATCCACCACAGCTTCCTGCCCAGCTTCAAGGGCGCCAAGCCGTATTTCCAGGCGCATGACCGCGGCGTGAAGCTGATCGGCGCCACGGCGCACTACGTCACCGCCGATCTGGACGAAGGCCCGATCATCGAGCAAGACGTGGCCCGCGTGGACCACTCCCTCAGCGCGCAAGACTTCACCGCCGTGGGCCGTGACGTCGAGTGCATGGTGCTGGCGCGGGCGGTTCGCTGGCATGTGGAACACCGCGTGCTGCTGAACGGCCAGAAAACCGTCGTCTTCCATTGAGGCCCGCGCCATGGTCCGACCCAAGCCCCCGGAACTGTTGCTGCTGACGTCATCGGACGAAGCCGAGCAGCAGTTCTACGAGGCCTTGCAGAGCGGCGACATCGACAAGCTGATGGCGGTGTGGGCCGACGACGAGGACATCAGCTGCGTGCACCCCGGCGGCCCACGCATCCTGGGCGCGGCGGCGATCCGCGCGGCCTTCGAATCGATGTTCGCCAACGGCCCGATCCGGGCGCACCCCGAGAAGGTGCGTCGCGTCACCGCGCAGGGATGCGTGACGCACAGTCTCGTCGAGCGTGTGCGGGTGATGACGAACGAAGGCGCGCAGCAAGCCTGGGTGCTCGTCACCAACGTGTACGTGAATACCGCGCTCGGCTGGCGGATGGTGGCGCACCATGCGAGCCCGGGCTCGCTGCAGGAGTTGCCGGAGGTCGGCGAAACGCCTTCGGTGCTGCACTAGAACCTCATGGAACACTACCGCGCGCCGGCCTGGCTGGGCGGCCGCCATCGGATTGGCGGCAACCTTCAGACGATCTGGCCGGCGCTGTTCGCCGCCACGCATCAGGGCCCGCCACCGCGTTACCGGCGCGAGCGCTGGCCCACTCCCGACGGCGATTTCATCGACGTCGACTTCGGTGCCGACACCGATGACGGCGGCAGCGCCGCGCGGCCGATGCTGGCGCTCTTCCATGGGCTCGAAGGCTCGTCCGCCAGCCACTACGCGCGTGCGTTCGCCAACTGGTGCCGGGAGAACGGCTGGCGCTACGCCGTACCGCACTTCCGGGGTTGCTCCGGCGAACTCAACCTGGCGCCGCGGGCCTATCACTCCGGTGATTTCGAAGAGATCGGCTGGATCCTCGAGCGCCTGCGGGCCACGAATCACGGGCCACTGGTGGCGGTCGGCGTTTCCTTGGGCGGCAATGCCTTGTTGCGTTGGGCCGAAGAGGCCGGCGAGACGGCCACGCGCACCCTGCGTGCGGTATGCGCCGTCAGTTCGCCGGTCGACCTCAGCGCCGCCGGGCATGCCATCGGGCGCGGCTTCAACGCCCAGGTCTACACCCGCGTGTTCCTGCGCACCATGATTCCGAAGGCGCTGCGCAAGCTGGCGCAGCACCCTGGCCTCTTCGACGGCGCGCGCCTCGCCGCGGCGCGCAACCTGTTCGAGTTCGACAACATCTTCACCGCGCCCCTGCACGGGTTTCGCGACACGCCCGACTACTGGACCCGCGGCTCCGCCAAGCCGCACCTGGCCTGCATCCGCGTGCCCACGCTCGTGCTCAATGCACGCAATGACCCTTTCGTGCCTGCCGACAGCCTGCCGCTGCCGCACGAGGTGGGGTCGTTTGTGACACTCTGGCAGCCCCAGCAAGGCGGCCACGTCGGCTTTCCCCGCGGCCGCTGGCCCGGCCACGTGCTGGCCCTGCCCGAGCAGGTGATGGCTTGGTTGGACGCGTACATCGGAGACCCTGCCCGTGGATGACATCGTCAAGGCCGCCTTGAAGAAATGGCCCAACGTGCCGGCTTGCACGGGCTGGCTGGCGCTCGATGCGCGCGGCGACTGGTACATGCGCGACGACCGCGCGCAGGCCGCCGGCCCGTTCCCGCAGGTCAAGGGCAGCCGCATCCAGCACGACAAGCTGCGTGAATTCATCGAGCGCAACTACGAACGCGGCGACGACGGCTGCTGGTTCTTCCAGAACGGTCCGCAGCGGGTCTACGTCGAACTCGAAGCCGCGCCGTGGACCTGGCGCCTGGACGCGCCCGCGCCGAAGCAGGCACCGCGCATCCGCTCGCACACGGGCCGCGACGCGCGGTTCCGCGCGGCATTCGTGGACGAATCCGGCCGCTTGTTCCTCGACACCGACCTCGGCCTGGGTCTCGTGCACACACTCGACATGGGCCTGGCGGCCGATGCGATCGAAGGCGGCCACTGGGCTGCACAGGACGTCGCAGCCGACGCGTTGCCGTCACGTTTCGGCTTCCACCCCAGCCCGCATGCGCACCGCGCTGCGCCCGCCTGACCCTCCCCGTCGACGCGGTGCGTGGCGAGCCGGCCCGGGGGTGTCTTGCTTCGTCGTTCTTCGCGCTGAATGAAAAAAGCCGGCGCGAGCCGGCTTTCCATGCGTGCGAGGGGTCGCTCAGTTCGGGGCCGACGCAGCTTCCGATGCCGCGGCCGCAGGCGGCTGCGGCTCTTCCAGCTTGCCGCCCGACTGGTTGGCCATATAAACCAGCGCGCGGTCGATCTCGAAGTCGGTGAAGTCGCCACCCCCTTGCGGGCCCATGGCGCCTTTGCCCTTGAGGACGCTGGTCAAGAGCGCTGCGTGGCCTTGCGTGAGGCGGGGGGCCCAGGCGGCGTTGTCGCCCAGCTTGGGCGCACCGGCCACGCCGGCACCGTGGCACACCTGGCATTGCGCGGTAAACACTTCGTTGCCCTGCTTGAGCGAGGCGATGTCGTTCACGTCCTTGATTTCCACGCCAGCCAGCGGCTGGATGCGCCGGGCGATGGCTTCGGGGGTCAAGCCGTCGCTGCCGGCGGCCGGGCGCGAATCCGAACTCACGAAGCTCACCAGCAGCACGATGACTGCAATGGGGATGACAAACGAGAAAATGACGGCGGCAATGAGTTGCTTCGGCGTCTTGATCGGACCTTCGTGCGGGCTGTCGTCGTGATCGGGATGGCTGCTGTGATGGGGGTCGCTCATGGAATCCTCGGATGCCGGGCCGGCTGGGTGCGCAAAACCTCGGGATTATAAGCAAGCTCCATCGTGGCTTCGCAGGCTGGCCCGGTCGGACTGCTAGAATCGCGCCCCACGCGTCCGTAGCTCAATGGATAGAGTACTGCCCTCCGAAGGCAGGGGTTGCTGGTTCGATCCCAGCCGGGCGCGCCACGGGTTGTCCGGGTTGCCGCTTCTGGCATCGAGCCCATGGGTTCGCCGGGGTGGCGGCGTATCGAGAGGCCCAGCGGCCGAACGTCAAGCCGCCTGCCCGCGCAGCGCGCAGATCGTCCGGGGACGCTGCGCGGCTTCTGGCCGGCGAGGCCCAACCTGCCTATGCCGCCAGCCGCATCGCCGACGGGTCGCCGCGCAGCAGCCGGGACAATTCGCGCACCACGCCTTCCAGTTCGCTGCTGCTGCACACGGCCGCCACATAGCGGTCTGGCCGCAGCACGATGAACTGCCATTGCGGGTTCTTCATCATCCAGTCTCGGAATCTGCCGTTGACATCCACCGCCGTCAACGAGCTTGAAGCGGGCTTCTGGGTCATGTCGACCGAGCAGGCGCGCTGAATGAACAGTGTGTTGCAGCCGATGGCTGAAAGTTGCGCCATGGCTTGCACGTTCAGCACGCTGGCGGGATCCGCGTGGACGCCGATGACGCAGAACGTGGGGCCGATCAGGTCGTCCAACCGGGTGAGTTGGCCGTCGGCGTGGACGAACGGCTGCATGAACATGCGCCCGACCGGGTTCGTCTTCAACTTGGCGGCTTCTTCGTTGGCGATCACGATGCCTTTCGTGTAGCGCGACATCGGCTTGAATTTCAGTTGCAGGATGTAGTCTTTCGCGCCCGGCACCTTCTGCAGCGACTTGAAGAACAGATCGCGGCAGCTTTCGGTGAAGCGATTGGCGGGACGGTAGAACGATCCCATCCACGTGGCCAAGTTCACCATCGCGAGTGCGTGGTTGCGGCGCTCGGCATCGTAGGTGTCAAGAATCGATGTATCGGCCTGTCCCTTCAGAACCCACGCCAGTTTCCACGCGAGATTGGTCGCGTCCCGAAGCCCGGAGTTCATGCCCTGCCCGAAGAACGGCGGCTGGAGATGGGCGGCGTCGCCCGCCAGGAACACCCGCCCGACGCTGAATTTTTCGGCGATCCGGGAGTGATGCAGATAAATGCGCGCGCGCTTGACCGGCGGCAAGGTCGCCACCTCGCCGTAGTGCAGGCGCATGAGGCGCTCAAGGTTCTCGGGTTTCAGGATCTCGTCGTCCGTCTCCTCGGCCTTCAGCAGGAACTCGAGGCGGCGGTAGCCGTAGGGCAGATGGATCGAGAAGCTCGGGCGCTGCGGGTGGCAATGGATGCCGGAGAAGGGCGCGTCGATCGTGTCATGCGTGACGTCGATCACCAGCCACCGGTGGGTGTCGGTCTTGCCGGTCAGCTCGACGTTGAGGAGCTTGCGCACGGTGCTGCGGCCCCCATCGGCGCCGACGACGTACTTCGCTGCGATCTCGACCGCCTGCCCATCGCTGCGTCGAGCCTGGAGCGAAACCGCCGCGCTTCCCGCGTCCATCCCCATCAGTTCCAGGCCCCACTCGGTGCGGACGTGACCGAACCGCTTCAGCCCGGCCCTCAACGTGGCTTCGGTCAGGGGTTGCAGAAAGAGGTTGCGCCGATGCCAACCGAAGGGCTGGCCCTCGGGCGCCACCTCCGCGAAGCACTCGCCCTTGGAGTTGTGGTACCGGGCCGGCACGTTCTGCACCATGTCTTGCACCAAAGTCTCGGCCAGGCCGACGCCTTGCCACGAGCGCAGCGCTTCGTCGTCCACCCCGACCGCGCGCGGGTAGTCGAGGATGCCCTCGGCGCGGTCCATCAGCAGCGTGCGGATGCCGTACACGCCCAGGTAGTTCGCCAGCGTCACGCCGCAGGGGCCTGCGCCGACCACGACGACGTCGGTGTGGATCTTGGTCATTGCGCGTGGCCTTGCATGAACTGGACGAAGAGACGATTGAAGGTCTCGGGATCTTCGAACTGCGGCCAGTGGCCGACGTTCGGCATCTCGGCGTAGGTCGCGTTGGGCATGAGCTTGGAGACGATCCGCGCGGTGGCCAGGTAGGTGTCCTTGTCTTCGAGCGAGCCGATCACCAATGCCGGCACGGTGATGCTGCGCCACTCGTCATCGGTGAGCACGTTGCGCTGCCGTGTCTCGGGGTCTTGCAGGCAGAGGATGTTGCGCATGGCTTTCGGCATGTCCGGCAGGCGGTAGATGCCCTGGCGCACCGCCACGATGTCGGGGATGCGGTTCTTCTCGTCGTGGATCAGGCTGTTGAAGATCTGCTTGACGTTGTCCCAGGTCGGCTCGTCGACCGCACGGGTGCGCTGGCCCTTGATGCGCGCCATGTTCTCCGTGTCCGACTGATAGCCGGCGGCGGACACCATCGCAATCGATGCCAACCGATCGGGGTAGTCCAGCGCAAACCGGGCGGCCACCCAGCCGCCGAGCGAACAGCCGACGAGGTGGGCGCGGGCGACGCCGATGGCGTCGAGGAAGTCCTTCGCGTGCTGGGCGTACACCGGGGTTTCGTAGGCCACGTCCGGCTTGTCGCTGTAGCCGCAGCCGACCATGTCGATCGAATAGCAGTCAAAGTGTTTCGACAGCGGCCCGAGGTTCTCGGCGAAGTTCTCCCAGCTCCCGGCGGTGCCGTGAAGCATCAGAACGACCGGGCGGCCGCGCGTGCCGGCGTGGGCGTAGCGGGTGCGGATGCCGCCGGCATCGATCCAGTTCTGTTCGAAGGGGGTGTCGACGAGCGCATTCCAGATGCTTTTGTACTTGTCCATGTTCCATCATCCAAAAGAGGTGAAGCAAAAGGCGCGGCAAGCGGTGCACGCCGCAACGAAAGTGTTCGGTCTTGATCTGGCCGGAGGGGGTCCGCGGCGTCAGCGTTCCGCAATGGGCTTGTGTCCCCACAGCGAGCCCACACCGCCTTCGTCGAACACGACCTCGCTGGACCAGTCTTTCTTCGGCGCGCAGGCGCCGTACTCGATGAGGAAGCCGCCCGGCGACTGCATGTAGAACGAGATGGCGCGGTCATTCACGTGGCGGCCCAGGGTGCGCACGATCCGCGCGCCATGCCGTTCGGCGCGGTCGAGGGCGCGGCCCACTTCGTCGATGTCGGTCGCCTCGACGTTGATGTGCCGGCAACCATGCCGGGGCACGCCGGGCGCGAAGCTTGCGGCCACGCCGATCGAGTGCTGCCTCGGGTTGCCGGCGTGGAACCAGGTGATCGGGAACTTCAGCGGCCCCTCCGACAGCGACTGCGACCGCAGGTTGGCCACCTTCAGGCCCAGGACCTGCACCAGGAACCGGCTGCTCGCCTCGAACTGCTGGGGCTCGCAACCGATGACCAGATGGCCAAGCCCTTCGTCGCCGGTGCTGAACGCGGGCACGCCGGCGGGCGAATGGAATCGCTCGCGGAAGTTCACGACCGGGCCCCAGCTGATCTCGTGCCGGTGGCCTGCCGGATCGGTCAGTTCGAAGAAGCCGTTCACCCGCCGCGCGATGCACTGCGCTTCGGTGCCGGCGATCAGCGGCTGGCCGGCGGCCTGGGCGGCATCCATCGCTTGCTGGTATGCCTCTTGGTCGCGCACCAGCCAGCCCAGGGCGCCGAGCTTCTCGGTGTCGGCCGGGCGCAGCAGCAGGCGGCAGTCTCTCTCGTCGAGCCGAACGCGCAAGGCGCCTTCGGGCCCGTCGGCCACCATCGCGCCCACGACGTCGGTGAAGTAACTGCGCCAGCGCGGCAGGTCCACCGTGTCGAGGACGATGTAGGCAAGCTCTCTGATGTTCATGCGGTGCACAGGGCGAGGGTGGGCGGGCGAGGGCTTACTTGGACGTCTTCTTGTAGAGGCCTTCGATCTTGTCCGCCTCGGAGGCCATCAACTGCTTGAATTGCTCGGCCGACTTGGGGCTCGGTGACATGCCGCCCGCTTTCAGTTGCCGGGCAACCTCCGGCGAGGCCAGTGCCTTGTTCAGCGCGGCGTTGAGCTTGGCGATGCGATCGGCCGGTGTTCCTTTCGGCACGACGATGCCCATCCAGCTCTGGACGGCGAACCCGGGGTAGCCGCTCTCCGCCACGGTGGGAATGCTCGGCGCCAGAGAGTCTCTGGCGGCACCGGAGACGGCCAGCACCGTGACCCGGTTGGCCTGGTGCATCTGCGATGCCGCGCCGACCGTGCCGAACGCCAGATCGATCTCGCCGGACTGCACGGCGATCGCGGTCGGCCCCGAGCCGCCATACGGAATCGTGTTGAGCGTGTAGCCGCCGATCTGTTGCATGCCGAGGAACGCCAGGTAGTGCGGGCTGCCTTCCCCGTTGTGTCCCGCACTCAGCCCGCCATTCGCGGCCTTTGCCTTCGCGGCCAGGTCCGGCATCGACGTGATGCCGCTCTTCTTGGACGCCATCAACGCGATCTGGAGGTCGATGGTCTGACCGACCGGCTCGAAATCCTTGAAGGAGTCGTACGGCAGCTTGCTCGGGAGCCGCCCGAGCCGGTTCATCGCTTCGTTGATCGCGTGGATGTCCGTGATCCACAGCAGCGTGTAGGCGTCGGGCTCGGCCATGGCCACGTGCTGGGTGGCAAGGATGTTGCTGGCGCCCGGCTTGTTCTCGACCACCAGCAGCCGGCCCAGGGCCGTGCCCATTTCGGCGGCCACGATCCGCGCCGCGACGTCGGCACCGCCGCCCGGTGCGAAAGGAACGACGAGACGTACCGTCTTGTTCGGGAAATCGTCCGCCGCGATGGCCCAGGGCGTGGCCAGTGACAGGGCGAGCATCGCCAGTGCTTTCTTGAAACTGCGCATGTTGTCTCCGTCTTCTTTCTGCTGATCCGGGCGGGGTCGGTGAAAACGCAGCCCGTCTGTTGAGGAACCGAGAAATCGCCACGGGTACGTGGGCCTTGCCTTCATCGCCTGCGTGGCGATCTGATCTTCATAGAATCAAAGTGTCCCAATATGTGGTACATGAATTCGTATGTTGGGACAATTATGAAATGCAGGGCGGCGTCGGGTCAAGCCCTGACCGAGGCGGGCGCGGGGAGACGGGGGTGCGCGCAGCAACGCGGCGCATGCCGCAGGCATGCAGGTGGCGCGGGTTTCTCAGGGAAGGGGATCGCGGGGCCGGCGGCGCATCGGCGGCCGGCCGAACGCTCAACGCAGCTGTTCGCTGATCTGCGTTGCGGTCTTGAGCAGTGCGTCGATGATTTCGCGCTGGCGTTCTTCAGAAACCCGGAAAACGGGCCCGACCACGGACAAGGCATGGTGGCATCGCTCGCCTTCCATGATCGGGACCGAGGCGCCCCAGACGCCTTCGTCGCGCTCCTCGTCGGTCGTGGCGAAGCCCTGCTGCTGGATCAGCTTGAGGTGCTTGAGCAGCTTGGGCACGCTGGTGATGGACTTCTCGGTGTACGACACCGGCTTCAGCAGCGCAATGATGTCATCGGCCTCGGCCGGATCGCAAAACGCCAGCAGCACCTTGGCGCTTCCGTTCACCGGCCACGGGAGCATCTGCGATTGAGTGGCTTTGAGCATGATGCGGTGCGGGCTGTCCAGGCGCTCGAGGCACATGATCTCCTGGCCGACGCGTTCGTTCAGGACGACCGCTTCCTTGAAACGGTCAGCCAGTTCGCGCATCGGGCCGCTGGCCAGCGCCGCCACGGAATGGCTGGCCCGGGCGATCTGGGCCATGTGAGGCAGCCGCGGCCCGAGACTGAGCCGTCCGTGGGCGTCCTGAACGATCAGCGCGTGGGCCCGCAGGCTCGAGAGATACCGGTAGGTGGTGCTCCTCGGCATCTGGAAGCGCTCTGAAATCTCGGCCAGGGACCAGTCGGGCTTTTCGCGCGAGAACAGCAACAGGATCTCGATGGCCCTGTCGGCCGTCGAGTTTGCCGCCCCGGCGGGGGCTGTTCGAGTGGTGGTCCGTCCCGCCTTCACGATGCGCTGTGCTCCTTTGAACAAGGGCGGAGCTTAGCGCGAGACCTCGCCGCCCCTGCGTGGGCCGGAAAGTGAAAAAGGGCGGCTTCGCCATGAAGCCGCCCTTCCTTGGGGTCCAGCCCTTACGGCTTCGGCGCCGTCACCTCGACGGTGCTCAGCGTGGCTGCGCTGACTTCCTCTTCCGAGAAACGCACCGTGTCCCACTGCCCTTGCGAGAAGAGCCTCGTCTGATCGATGAAATGGGGCGAGTCAGGGTTCGTCGACTGGCCGTACGTCAGCAGTGCCGCGCCCTTGGGGCCTTGTGGCGTGAACTCGATGGCCATGATGATGCTGGCGCCCGTTCCCAGGGTGTTCGGCACCCAGCCCACGTCGCGCACCAGGTTGCCCACCGACGGGATGACGTTGAACACGCCCTCGCTGGTGATGCCGCCCGGGATCGGGAAGCGCTCGCCCTGGCGGGTGATGCCCTGAACATCGCCGAACATCGCGGTCAGCGGGATGTTGTTGTCGTTCAGGTTCGTCACGGCCGTGGCGAGTGCATTCATCACGGAAGGATTGCCGACGGCGAGCGTGTTCGGCGTGGTCGCCGGTGCGGCGGCATCGAATGGCACGGCCCAGCTCAGGCCGCCGCGGGTGACGAACTGGCGCCAGATGGCGGCGCCGCGGCTCGTCGTGTTGTAGCGCGTGTCCCACGTGGCGAGGGTCTGGCAGGCCTGCGAGAGATCGACGCCGTTCCAGAGATAGCCCACGTTGGCGCACTGCGCGACAAGTGCGTCCCGGGCCAGCTCGGAACTCATGACGCGGTTGTTGAACATGACGCTCTTGAGGGTGCTCACGTCAAAGCCCGGGGCGCCGAGGCCGTCGGTGCCTGCCAGCCGATCGGCCACCAGCTGCAGGCCCATGCGTGTGCGAAGGGTGCGCGCCGTGCGCTCGTCGCCATAGATCCGCAAATAGCCCTCCAGGGGAGCCGATGCGTTCGTGAGCCAGTAGCTGTCGTTGGAGTTGCTGACGTAGTCGTCGCGGAACATGTGAGGCCCACTCGCCAGGCCCGACAGGCCCGGAACGCTTCCGGGGTCGGTCTGCCAGCCGCAAGACGCTTTGGATCCATCGAAGGCCGGGTAGCGCTGCGCCCATTGCGCAACCCCCACGTCGGCGTCCAGGCAGGCGCCCGGGGCGCTGCCGCTGATGCCGCTGACCTGCTCGGCCGTGACGTTGGGAACATGTCCGATGTCGCCGTAGAACGACCGCCCTTCACTGTCGGCGGCGATCGTGTTGGTCCCGATGGCCGCGTACTTGTTCATGGCGAGAGACAACTCGTTGACGTTCTTGGCCTTGGCCAGTGCCAAGTACTGGTCGACGATGCGCAAACCTTCGCCGGGGTCGCGCGCGGCATAGGCCTTGGTCGCCGTCCACGGCAGTGCCGTGGTGCGAACCACGGGGCCCCAGCGTGTGGTGTAGAACGCCCGGTTCACGGTCTCCATGGAGCCGTCCGGCTGTTTGACCTGCGCGGACACGCAGGTGGCGGTCATGGGCTCGTAGCTGCCTTCATAGAGGTACTTGGTGGGATCGGCGGGGTCCAGCTGCAAGCCCCAGTAGCCCGTGCGGCGGGCCGTGGAAAGCGTATGGCTCCAGCCGGCGGATTCGTTGTAGCCGATGAGGATCCATGGCATGTTGATGAACGAGACGCCAGCCACGTTCATCTCGCCCGGGATCGTCAAGTGCATGCGGTAGAACCGATTCGGTCCGGTCCAGTACCAGTGCGGGTTCGACAGCAGCATGCCGTTCCCGCTTTTCGTGGCGAGTCTTCCGAGCCCGTAGGCGTTGCTGCCGACGCCGCCGTCTTCTTCGCGGTCCGTGGCGTCCTCGCCGGGCGGCACGTCTGCCTGCGACGGGACGGCGTTCCAGATGCGCGCCTGCGGGGCCGCGGACCGAGACGCCGGCGTCGACGATGCCGCGATGGCCGGGCAAGTTTGCGACGCAACGGCCGATGGCGGAATCGCCGCGCGGATGCCGGACGAGTTCGTGATGGAGCCGACGGTCTCCCATGCGGTGGCCACGTACATCCAGCCGTCATCCAGTGTCAGGGGGCGAACGTGCGCGGCGCCCTGGCAGCGTGTGTCCGGAATCCCGGCGGCACCGCCCACCTCTTCAAGGTAGGTATTGATGCCTGCAACCCACCCGGCAATCAGGTCGCGCGCATTCTGCGAAGGCGACTGGATCGAAGTCGCCGGCTCGGCCAGCCATGCGGTCACTTTCGTGCGCAACCACGCGTAGTACAGGTCGCTGTTGACGTTGGCATTGTTGGTGCCCGGCCCATCGTAGGACGCGACGGTCCCGCTCGCCACCTTGACCCTGTCGAAGAGTTCGCAGATCGTGTCCTTCGATTGGGCGTACCCGACGCCCGCTCCGAGGTCGCCGTAGCTTGCCGCCGTGATGTGCGGAACACCGAATTGCGTCAGCCTGACGGTGGCTTTGTAGTCGGCACTCTGAGGCGGGGGCGGTGGTGGCGGGCTGTCGCTGCCGCCGCACGCCGAGATCAGCGCAACCACGCTTGCCAATGTGAATGCTGCCAAGGTGCGAGGCCTGGCATGCGATGCATTTCTGAATTCCATGGGAGTCTCCATCGTTGCGCCGTCTTCGTGGCGGATCGCCGAGGAGCATAGAAGTCTCCCGCTTCATGCTGTGTCGTTGGAGAGACTCAGGAAATGTTTTGCACTAGGTACTTCTACGGGCCTTCGGCCGCGTCATGGGCTGCGTTGCGCATTGCCGAACAGACAGAGCGCCCCGCACATTCAGTGGAACTCGTTGCTGCAACTCTGGCTGCGGCCCGTCGAGGCGAACGCGAGCAAGCCTTCCATGTCGAGAACCTTGATGCCCGCGCGGGCCGTCATGATCAACCTCAGGTCCACCAGCCGGCGCAATGCGACATTGGTGCGCTGGCGCGACGTGCCGGAGAACATGGCGAGTTCTGCTTGCGAAATGGGCAGATGGGGCTCGGGGCGGGCGTACAGCGCGGGGTTGAACAGATCGGCCAAGGCCCGGGCCACGCGTTCTTCCATGTTGGCGTGGCGCGAGCTGATGAGTTGCCCGACAAAGCTGCCCATCCGCTCGTTCATGATGACTTGAAGGAAGTGGTTGAATGGCAGGTTCGATGCGCGCAAGGACTCGAACGTTTCGCGGGGAATCTGCGCAACGTGGGTTTCGCGCAAGGCAATGGCGTCGTATCCCCACAGCTCGCGCCGTATCAGCGTTCCTTCACCGAACCACATGCCGTCGCCTGCGGCCGAGATGAACGTGTCGTGGCCGTCAATGTGCGTCACCGACTGCATGGCGAGCCCGCGGATGACGCCCATCCAGTGGTGGGCGGGCGTGCCTGCGGCCACGATGTGCTCGCCCTTTGCAAAGGTCCGGCCCTGCGCTGTCGCCAGCACGTTGCCCTGTTCTGCTTCGGACAGCTGTCTGCCCCAGGCCGATCCGACGATGAAGTCGTGCAGCGCCGATGCGTTGGTGTGGAATGCCATGAATGCTGGGCCGGACTGCATCCAGCCGCGTACTGCTCCCGAAGATTGTGGCCATGGGGGGCACGCACCGTACAGCGGTCTAACCCGAACATGGAAGAACTTAGCTGGCTTATCAGATCGCGCCGAACAGGCCTTAGTCCAGGTTCGCCTTGTCCAGCCCGAAAGCGGCGTCGAGGGTGCCCGGCACTGCGGTCAAGCCGACGTTGATGCGGTTCCAGCCATTGATCGCCATCACCGCGAAGCTCAGGTCTGACAGCTCCTTCTCGGACAATTCGCCGCGCACCTCGTCGAACAGCGCCTGCGGCACGCCGTGCGGCGGCAGCGTGGTCAGGGCCTCGGTCCACGCCAGGGCCGCCCGCTCGCGGGGCGAAAACAGCGTGCTCTCACGCCAGATCGCCAGGTGATGCAGGCGCAGCGGGCGTTCGCCATGCATTGCCGCTTGCTTGACGTGCATGTCGACGCAGAAGCCGCAGCCATTGATCTGCGAGGCGCGGATGGTGATCAGGTCGAGCGTCTTCTCTTCGATGGCCCCGTCTTTCGTGAGCGTGCTGAACGCCAGGTACTTCTTGAACAGTTCGGGCGATTGCTGCATGTAGTTGATGCGTTGGCTCATGGATTCACTCCGGAATGGTTGGAAAAGAAGCCGGCACGGCTTGCGTGCCGGGGCGGCGGCGTGTGCCCGCTTGTCCTGTAAGACGTGCGATTCCGCCGGTTTGTGACAGCCCGTGGGAACGGCCCCGATCAGCCGACCCTCACGGCCGCGGCGATGCGCGCGAGCTTGTCGGGGTTGCGCTGCACCTGGATGCGCACGATGCGCTCGCCGTCGGTCTCGTACGACTGGGCGGATTCGAGCACGCCGTTCAGATGGCGCAGCAGGCCCCACTGGCCATTCAGCTGAACGAGCTGGATGCGCAAGCCCTCCTGATGCCGCCGGTGCGCGGCAAAGAACAGCTGTGCGATGCGCTTTCCGCCCACCAGCGGCCGCGGAAAGCTCTGCACCTTGCCGCCGCCATCGCCGATCAGCTCGGCGCCATCGGCGAGGAGCGTGCGCAGTGCCTCGAAATCGCCGCTGGTCATGGCCTGGGCGAAGCCGCTCAGCAGCCGGTGGTGCGTATCCGGCGGCACCGCGTAGCGCGGCTGCGCGTCGGCGAGCTGCTGTTTTGCGCGGTGCACGAGCTGGCGGCACGCCGCTTCGCTCTTGTCGAGCATGCGCGCCACGCCGGCGTAATCCACATCGAGCACCTCGCGCAGCAGGAACGCCGCACGCGTTTGCGGCGACAGGCGTTCGAGCACGCGCAAGAACGCGACCGAGATGTCACCGGCACGTTCGAGCTGAGCTTCGGGGCTGTCATGCGCGCCGGTCATCAGCGGCTCGGGCAGCCAGATGCCGGCGTAGTGCTCGCGTTGCACCTTGGCTGCGCGCAAACGGTCGATCGACAGGCGCGTGGCCACGGTGACGAGCCACGCCTCGGCGTTGTCGGGCGGCGCAGCCTGTGCCTCGTTCCAGCGCAGCCAGGCGTCTTGCACCACCTCTTCCGCTTCGGCCACGCTGCCCAGCATGCGGTAGGCAATGCCTTGCAAGCGTGGGCGCAGGCGGCCGAAGCGGCGTGTCGGTTCGTCGTGGCCGAAAGGGGGGTCGAGGGGCATCACAGGGGGCGCGTGAGTCGCAACCTCGTCCAGCAGAGGTTCCCGCCCATTTTCGATCTGGCCGCCGACCCGTGCTGCCGGCAAGTTGTTCGCCTCGCCGTCGACCGGGTATTCCGCGCCGGCCTCCCGGGCAATCCCCGGGTGCCGCACCGCCTTGCAAAAACCCTTCACGTCGCCCGCAACTTCGTGGAAGACGAAAAAGCACTGGCTCTGCCACAGCACGGCGTAGACCGCCTCGAACTGCGCGCCTGGCATCGGGTGGTGGCCGAGAAAGGGCGCCACCGCGCCGCGCATGTCGATCGCATGCATGAGGATCATCTTGCCGAAGGGCGCTGTGCACACCTCACGGCCAACTTATCCACAGCGTTGCCGCGAGGCCTGTGAGGCGGGTGCACAGGTTGATCACAAGATATCCCAGGGTTGCCCCAGCCATGCCAATGCGGTGCCGGGCGTCACGTCCTGGTCACGGGGATGGCAATGCAGCCGGCGAGAAAAGCGACCCAGAATGCGCCGGCAAGCAGGTACGGCAGGATCATCGTGATGCCGATCACGTGCTTCCAGGCGCGGTGCCCGTCGGGCTCGGGAAAGTCGTGGTCGTTGAACGCCTTCTCCTGGTAGAACACCACGAGGCTCGACATCCTGCACTCGGCTGCCACGAAAAAGCCTGACAGAGCCAAGCCGGCAAGCCCGAGCATCCAGCGGTGGTGTGCAGCGTCGGGCACGGACAGGAACGCCGAGCCCGCCGCAGAGAACGGGAACGCGAGCAAACCGCCGACCACCGCGGAGAACACCGTGAACATCGCGAAGCGCAGGTTGCCGTAGTGGCGCGCGACTTCGCTCAATGGCGTGGATGCAGGGGCAGGGCTCATGGGCAGTTCCTCATCGGATGGGGGGCGTGAGCCGAATCATGCCGTCTTGCGAAGATGGATGCGAACGATCGGCGCGGTTTGCAGCCTGTCAGCCACGAAGCCGACGATGGAGGTCTCTCCCGGTTCGTGAGCGCGCCCCATAAACTTCGGCGCATGACATCTTCTTGGCGCCTTGGGTTCGTTGCCTGCTGCGTGGCCGTTGCGGGGTGCGGGAGCACCGCGGAGTGCCGCACGCCTTACGCCAACTCCCCGCAGTTCAAGTCCTGCCTCTTCGCCAATCCGCCCAACGTGCAAACGCCGCCGAGCGCCAGCTCGTGGGCCATCTGGTGGCGCTTCTTCTTCGGCACCAAGGGCGGCACGGTGCCGATCGATGCCATCCCGGTCCAGCCGCTGACACGCGCCCAGCTCGAAGCGCTGAACGCGCAGGCCAACCACATCGTGCGCCTTGGCCACTCATCGCACCTGCTCAAGCTGGCCGGCAAGTTCTGGCTGATCGATCCGGTGTTCGGCGAGCGGGTCTCGCCGTTCAGTTTCATCGGCCCGAAACGCTTCCATGCCTCGCCGCTGCCGCTGGCGCAACTGCCGCCGATCGAGGGCCTGATCCTCTCGCACGACCACTACGACCATCTCGACGAGCCCACCATCGTGCACCTGGCGCAGCGCGTGAACCGCTACTTCGTGCCGCTGGGCCTGAAGGCCAGGCTCATCGACATGGGCGTGCCTGCCGAGCAGATCCAGGAGTTCGACTGGTGGGACGGCGCCACGCACGCGGGCGTGCAACTCACCGCCACCCCGGCGCAGCACTTCTCGGGCCGCACCTTCACCGACCGCAACAGCACGCTGTGGGCCTCGTGGGTTCTCCAGATCGGCGCGCAGCGCATCTACTACAGCGGCGACACCGGCTACTTCGAAGGGTTCAAGCAGATTGGGGAACGCTTCGGCGGCTTCGACCTCGCGCTCATCGAAAACGGGGCCTATGACACCTATTGGCCCGCCGTGCACATGATGCCGCAGGAGAGCATTCAAGCGTTCCAGGACCTGCGCGCCAAAGTGCTGCTGCCAGTCCACAACAGCACTTTCGACCTGGCCTTCCATTCGTGGCACGACCCGCTCGACCGGCTTGCCGCGCTGGCCGAGGCGCAGAACATCGACCTCGCCACGCCCGAGATCGGCGAAATCCTGACCCTCGGGCAGGCGCGTATCAACAAGCGGTGGTGGCTGGGGTTGAAGTAGACGGGGCCTGCGTTCGAGCGGTGTCGGCTGGCGCTGGAATCAAGCCGCGCTGCGGCGTGGCCTCTCGTCACGCGCATGGCCCCCATGCAGAGCAGAGCGCGAGGAAGCCTCTGCACAAGGTCAGGCCACACGTTTGTGCATGAAGACGCTGTTGGGATCTTCCTTGTACTCGCCGAAAGGGCCGCAACGCACGTACCCTGCTTTGGCGTAAAGGGACAAGGCCTCCGCCTGGAGATACCCGGTTTCCAGCGTGAACAGCGAACAGCCGCTTTGCCGGGCCGCGGCTTCCAATGCCGAGAGCAGTGCTTTGCCCACGCCCTTGCCGCGATCTGCCAGGTTCACATACATGCGCTTGAGTTCTCCATGGCCTTCGGCCAGGAAGATGCCGCCGCACCCCATGCAGCGGCCTGAAGACCCTCGCGCAACGGCGAACAGAACCTTCGGCTGGCAGAGCGCGTCGATGTCGATTCCGTGGTGGCTTTCTGCTGGATAGAGCGGCTTCTGATAGGCATCCAGTGCCTCGATGAGGCGAATGATTTCCGGTTGCCGTGGCGATTCAAAGGTGATGCGCATGCGTGTTGTGCGAATTGGCGGTGGCGTCAGGGTGCGAACTGCAGCCCGTCGCGCTGACGAGCGATGTCATCTTGGGTGGGCGACCGCAAGCTTTTGGCGACGGCACCACTGCTCGGGACGTCGCAAGATAACTCACCAGCCGGCTGGTCACAGGAAACCTTTCAAGCCGGTCGCGGCATGCCGCGCAGGCCGCTGCGCTTGACGCGGATCAGCCCTCGCGGCGCTTCACGGCGGATGCCGGCAGGCCGAACACGCGGTCGAAGGTCCAGGTGAACCCGATGGCGTAAAAGAAGAAGAACACCAGCAGGCCCAGGTTCGCGATGAAGGCATTCAAGGGCGTGGTGTCCAGCCACAGCGCCATCACCGGGATCAGGATCACCACGAGTCCGCCTTCGAACCCGATGCCATGGGCCAGCCGCCTCGCCCACGAACGCCCCTTCACGGCCTGGCGCGACTCCCAGCGCTCGAAGAGGCTGTTGAACACATAGTTCCAGCCCAGCGCAATGCTCGACAGCACGACGGCCAGGGCGAGCGTGGACGTCGGGGGCTTGTCGAAGACGACGCTCAGCACCGGCCCGACGAAGGCAATGGCAAAGACTTCGTACAGAAGCGCCTGGAGCACGCGTCGGGTTCGGGGAGACATGGCGGAATCGCGATGGCAAGAAACGGGAGCCGGTGGGCGGGGCCGGGTCGGCAGCCCGTCGGCCCTGGGTTGCAAGGGAGGGCGGCGCCGTGAGCCCCGCTCTCGCTCAGTGCCGAGTGACGACGATGGGCTCGCCCTTGGTGATGATCATCGTGTGCTCGTACTGCGCCGACAGGTTGCCACGGGCGCCAACCAGGGTCCACCCATCCGAGGTCTCGGTGACCACGCGGCTCTTGGTCGAGAGAAAGGGTTCGATGGTGATCACCATGCCCTCTTGCAAGATGCGCCGGTCCGTCGGGTCGAAGTATCCCGGGATGTGCTCGGGGGCTTCATGAAGCGCACGGCCGACGCCGTGGCTGGCGAGGTTCTCGATGACCTGGAAGCCGTAGGTCTTCGCCGTTTGCTGGATGGCTGCGCCGATGCCATGGAGGGGTTGCCCGGCGCGGGCGCGCTTCATGGCCTGCGCGAGGGCGGTGCGGGTGGCATGGCACAGGCGTGTCTTCTGCGGGTTGGTCGGCGGCACGACTTTCGTGCCGCCGGTATCGGCGAAGTAGCCGCCCAGTTCGGCAGACACATCGACGTTCAAGACGTCGCCCGCCCGGATCACCCGATCGCCCGGAATGCCGTGCGCGGCCTCCTCGTTGATGCTGATGCAGGTCGCGCCCGGGAAGCCGTAGGTCAGCCGGGGCGCCGACCGTGCGCCATGCCGCTCGAGCAATTGCTCACCGAGTGAATCCAGCTCGCGCGTCGTCATGCCGGGCTCGGCGGCGTCGAGCATTTCTTGCAGCACGTAAGAAACGATTCTGCCCACGCGCCGGAGTGCCGCGACATCGTCTTCGGTTTCGATGGTCATGTGAGGTCCTGTCTGAATGCGTGAGGTTAGGGTCTGTTCACACTCAATGAGCACCCGAGTGACTCAGGAGCGGGGTGCCATCGAGGCGCAAAGCGCAGTCGTCGCACTTGCTACAGCGAGCATTTTCAACGATGAGGGCGCCCCTCTCCTGAGATCACCCGAAGGGCCGGGCCATGGCGAGGCGCACGGCGGCGTTGCAAGCTCGTTGTGTGCCCAGGACACACGGCCCCGCCTGCGCCTTGCCCTGCACCTCGCCATGGCCCGGCGCGGGTGCTCATTGAGTGTGAACAGGCCCCAACCGAGAACGGCTGGGCCGAAACCGCCGAGGAGGGCAGGCCTTGCCCGTTCGCAACCCGGTCGTGCCGCGTGGGCGACGCAAGGGCTGCGCCGCAATCGGTGCGCTTTCGGTGTGGGCCGGCCTACACAGCGTCCATCGTCGCCAGCACCCGCCGCGCGCGCGACGCTGCACCGTCGCCGGTGGTGAAGTCGACGAAACGGAACGCGCCTTCGGTCTCGTTGACCGAGCGCTGCACCGCTTCGATCACCGGTTTGTCTTCTTCGCCGAAAGCCTTCTGGAAGGTTTCCCGCACCTTGGCATTCAACGCCGTGTCGTCGAGCATGAAGTTGCGCGACACCGCGTAGAAATAGTGCGTGCGCTGGCTGTCTTCCGGCGTCAGCAGGTGGGCGCTCGGGAAATGCAGGCCGTCGGCCAGCTCGCCGCCGGGGGGCATGATGCCCAGGTCGAGCAGCAGGTTGGAGGCCGCGCGCCAGGTCATGTTCGCCTGCTGGTCGATGCGCTCGGTCTTCTTCCACACGGGCTTGAAGACGGCGGAGGGCGGCAGGTCGAACACCTTGCGATGGACGGTGACGCTGTTCTCGCCCACCGACACCGAGTTCTTGACCGAGCCGGACGAACCCTTGGTTCCCACCGTGTTCGCATGCAGGTACTCGGCGTGGCTGAGGTCGAGCAGGTTGTCGATCACGAGGCGGTAGTCGGCCTGCACGTGCATGTAGCCCTGCACCACCGCGTAGTCGTCGCGGTCGGTGTCGAAGAGGCCATAGTCGGGCACGCCGGCCGGTTCGGCGGCCGCCTCGTCGCCCATCCACACCCAGATCGCGCCGTGCCGCAGCACCACGGGGTAGTGCCGCACCTTCAGGCGATCGGGGGCGCCGGTGATGTGCGGGTTGTGCACGCACACGCCTTCGGCGTTGAAGCGCAGGCCGTGGTACAGGCACTGCATCGTCCCGTCGACGACCGACCCCATGCTCAACGGCACGCCGCGGTGGGCGCAGCGGTCTTCCAGCACGCTGATGGCGCCGTCGCCGCCGCGGAACATCACCACCGACTGGCCGAGCAGCTTGCGTGCGACCGCCTTGCCGTCTTCGACCTCGCTTTGCCAGCCCGCCACGTACCAGCTGTTCTTCACGAAGCTCATCTCGTCTCCTGCATTGAATTAATTAAATCGCATTAAATGAGATTTAAGTGTTCACTGGCGACGCTGTCAACCGCCGCGCACCGATGAACGCGTCACTCGGGGGAAAACCACTACGTGCACGGGCGGGCGCCATCCCGCACGGCACGCGGGACGCGTGATCGCAGAAGGTTCAGCGCGACGCGGCGGCGCGTGGCCGGGGCTTCTGGGCGGCTGGCTTGGGACGGGGGCGTGCCGGCGTGGCGCGAACCGCGTTGCGCGGCAGCTGCACGCCCTTCGCCAGGCGTTCTTCGATGTCGGCGCAGGCGCGCGTCAGCAGGGTCTGCATGCGCGCCTGCCCGACGGCCTCCAGCCCGCGGGTGGTGCCCACGAGCGCCAGTGCCGCCAAGGCGTCGCCGTCGGAATTGCGGATCGCCATCGCGGCACCGCCTACCCCGCGTTCCAGCTCGCCCCGTGAGAAGTAGAAGCCTTGCTTGCGGATCGCTGCCAGTGCGGTCCGGAACTCGGCCCAGCTGTGTCCCAGCCCGGCCTGGGCCGCCTCGTCGGTGCGCGCCTCGTACACCTTCACGAGCTGTGGGCGCGCCATGTAGCTGAGCAGGATCTTCGGCGCGGCGCCCTTGAACACCGGGCGCGGCCGCCCGCGGCCGTAGCCGAGTTCCAGCGTGGGATCCACGCTGGCGCGGTAGGTGTCGACGACCTTGCTGCCGAACATGGTGGTGAGCACCGCATCGAGCCGCGCCTTCTTCACCAGCTCATCGATGATGGGCACGGCGGCCAGCAGCACCGGGTCGCTGCGGCGCAGCAGGTAGTCGAGTTCGATGATGCGCGCACCCAGCGAGTAGCGGCCGCCGGACACCTTTTGCAGGAAGCCGGCCTCGACCAGGTCCTTCACATACCGGTAGCCCGTGGCGCGGCTGTATGACAGCGCCTCGTTGATCTCGTCGGTGTGCCACACCGGGCGTTCTTCGCTGAACAGGCCGACGATGGCGAAAACCCGGGAAGGACTGGTCATGGTGACAGGGGGACTGGGGGACTCATGCAAGGCCCATGCGCCGGGCCATTTCTTGCCGCCATTCTGACCGCGGTTTGAAACCGGGCAGTGCACGTGCGTGGGCTTCGGCGACGGACAGGATCTGCGGCTCGCTCAGCGACAGGTCGACCGGCAGGCGCAGCGGTTGCGACACGTACCAGGGCAGGTCGAAGTACAGCTCGAGGCGGTTGCCCTCCGGATCGCGCACGTACACCGAGAGCGCGTTGCCGTGCGTGACCGGCGTGATGTCGCTGGTGTCCTCGGCCTGCACCCGCCGATACATCTCCTTCAGCGTGGCCAGGCTGTCGGCCTTCAGCGAGATCTGGTTGATGACGTTGAACGGCAATGTGTCGGGCCGCCCGGTGATGAGCACGATCTGGTGGTGTTCGTCCGGGTCACGGCTGAGGAACACCAGGTCGATCGAGCCGGACGGGCCCGGCAGCTGCCCCCGGTCGGTGACGGTGAATTCCAGCACCCGCGTGTAGAAATCTTCCATCTTGCGGATGTCTTGGACATAGAAGCCGACGTGGCTGAACGTGAGGCCGGGTCTGGGCATGGGGGGTCCTCTGGCGTCTTGGAGGCGGATGATGAGATGAACATAAATCTCAATTTTTAGGACAAACACGTAGACGGCAACCTTGACATCGCCGCACGCGTAAAACAACAATATCGCATCTTTTGAGATATTTCAATTAACTTTCCGAAGGATCCGCGATGAAACTTTTGAGCTTCGAGCGCGCCGGGCAAGCCAGCTTCGGCGCCGTGGTCGGCGATGGCGTGGTCGACCTGAAAGCCGCGCTCGGCGGGCGCTTTGCCGACCTCAAGGCCTTGCTCGAAGCCCAGGCCGTGGGCGAAGCGAAATCGGTGCTGTCCGGGCGCGCTGCCGACTTCGCGCTTTCCAGCGTGACCGTGCTGCCCGTGATTCCCAACCCCGGCAAGATCTGGTGCTGTGGCTTGAACTACGGCGAGCACGTGCGCGAGACGAACCGCGAGGTCACAGAGAAGCCCATGTTCTTCCAGCGTGTCGCCGATTCGCAGGTGGGGCACGGCCAGGCCATCCCCCGTCCGCCGGAATCGACGCAGCTCGATTTCGAAGGTGAGATCGCGGTCGTGATCGGTCAGACCGGCCGGCGCATCAGCGAAGCCGACGCGTGGTCGCACATCGCCGGCTACGCCTGCTACAACGATGGGTCGGTGCGCGACTGGCAGCGCCACACCCAGCAATGGGGCCCGGGCAAGAACTTCTGGCGCACCGGCGGCTTCGGGCCGTGGATGGTCACCAGCGACGAGATCGAACCCAATGCGGTGTTGACGCTCGTGACGCGCTTGAACGGCCAGGAGATGCAGCGCGCGACCACCGAGATGATGCTGCACAGCATCCCGCGCCAGATCGCCTACCTCTCCACGATCGCCCCGCTGCAGCCGGGCGACGTCATCGTCACCGGCACGCCGGGCGGCGTGGGCGCACGCCGCGACCCGCCGGTCTGGATGAAGCCGGGCGACGTGGTCGAGATCGAGATCGACCGCGTCGGCGTGCTTCGCAATCCCGTGGCCGACGAGGCCTGAATTTCCCTTCGCAGGCCGCCCGCAAAGAGGCCGCAGAGCCTCGCCCGGCCGGATCTTCGCCGCCCCCTCGGCACCCCTTGCATTCAGGAGACACACCATGACCGCACTTCGCCCACGCCGGATCACCCTGGCTCTCGCCGCAGCCGCCGCGCTGCTTCCACTGGCTTCGTTCGCCCAGGCCGATGCGGCCGTGAAGCTCAAGCTGTCCAGCTTCGAGTCTCCGCTGGGTGCCATCACCTCGCAGGTGCTGACCCCGTTCGCACGCGACGTCAGCGCCGCATCGGGCGGCGCCTTGCAGATCGACGTGTTCGCCGGCGGCACGCTGGGCCGCAACCCCGCGCAGCAGCTCAAGCTGGTGACCGACGGCATCGCCGACCTGGCCTGGGTGGTGCTGCCGTACACGCCGGGGCGCTTCGATGACACCGAAGTGGCCGGCCTGCCCTTCGTGACCACGAATGCGGTGGAGGCCAGCGTGGCGCTGAACCGCCTGTACCTCGCCGGCGACCTGACCGGCTTCGCCGGCCTGAAGATGCTGGCGATCGGCGCCACGCCGCCGGTCGTCATCCACGCGAACCAGCCGGTGCGCCTGCCCGCCGACCTGAAGAGCAAGCGCGTGCGGGTCTCCGGCGACCACCTCACCCGCGTGATCGAAGCTCTGGGCGGCGCACCGGTGCAGCAAGCCGGCGGCCAGATCGCCGAAGCCATGTCGCGCGGCGTCGTCGACATGACGCTGAACAACTGGGGCTTCGTCGGTGACTTCAAGGTCAACGAAGTCAGCTCCCACCACCTGAACCTGCCGCTGGGCGCGGTGGCCGTGGGCATCGTGATGCGGCAAGACCGCTACGACAAGCTGCCGCCCCAGGCCAAGGCCGCCGTCGACAAGTTCAGTGGCGAGGTGCTGTCGCGCCGCATTGGCGAGGTGTTCGATTACCGTGAGAAAGAGGTGCACGACCAGGTGGCCAAGTCGGGCCGCAACACGGTCGTGGAGCCCTCGGCCGCCGACGTGGCGCTGTGGAAGCAGGCGATCGAGCCGACCAACCAGGCCTGGCGGCAGGCCCGCCCGCGCAACGAGCGCATCTACCAGGCCTTCAACACGCAGCTGAAGCAGATCCGCGCCACGCGCTGAGACCCCTCGCATGAACCGACTCAGTCACGGGGCCACGCGCCTGGCCCAGCGCCTCGCCGCGTGCGCGGTCGGCGGCTTGCTGCTGCTCGCCTTGGGAACAGCGATCGATGTGCTGTTGCGCTATGGCTTTGCCAGCCCCATTCGCGGCTTCGTGGATGTGGTGGGCCTTGCCGGCGCGGTCTTGCTGTCGGCCTGCATGCCCTATGTCGTGGCGTGCCGCGGCAACATCTCGATCGACTTTCTCGGCAAGGCGCTGGGTCGGCGCATGAATGGGTACCTCGACGCCTTCGGCAGCCTGGTCACGGGCGTGTTCTTCGCCGTCCTGGGGTGGCAGTACGTTCTCTTCGCGCTGGACATGAAGGACAGCGGCCAGACGATGCCCGTGCTGCGCTGGCCGGTCTGGCCGTGGTGGTCTGCCGTGGCCGTCTTCATCGTGATCACGGCGGCGGTGGCCTTGCTGACCTTCCGCCATGACCACGCCGATGACACGCCGGGAGAGATGGCATGAGCGGCGAGGTGATGCTCACCGTCTACGGACTGCTGGGCGTGTTCGCGCTCATCGCATTGCACGTGCCGGTGGGCGTGGCCATGGGCGTGGCGGGGGTGATCGGCTTCGGCCTGCTCGCGGGCTTCCACCCTGCGCTGGCCATGATGGCGTCCGAGGCGTCGAACAACTTCGCTTCGGCGGAGCTGGCGACGATTCCGCTGTTCGTGTTGATGGGTGCGTTCGCCAGCGCGGCCGGCTTGTCGGAGGATCTGTACCGCCTGGCCTATGCGCTGGTCGGCCACCGCCGCGGCGGGCTGGCCATGGCCACCATCGGCGGCTGCGCGGGGTTCGCGTCGGTGTGCGGCAGTTCGGTGGCCACCGCCGCCACCTTCGGCAAGGCATCGCTGCCGTCGATGATTTCGCGCCGCTACGACCCGGGCTTCGCCGCAGGCACGGTGGCGGCCGGCGGCACGCTGGGCATCCTCATTCCGCCGTCGGCGATCATGGTGATCTACGCGGTGCTGTCGCAGGAACTCATCATCACCCTCTACGTCGCCGCGCTCGTGCCGGCGGCGCTCGCGATCGCGCTGCACCTGATCACGATCAGCGCCTACACGCGCCTGGTCCCCGGGCAGGCTCCGACGGGGGAGCGCGCCACCGCGCAGGAGCGCTGGGCCGCGGCCCGCCAGGGCTGGCCGGTCATCTTGCTGGCCTCGGCCGTGATCGGCGGCATGGCGTTCGGCGTGTTCACCGCCGTCGAAGCGGCGGCAGTGGGTGCGGTGCTGGCGTTCGGGTTCGCGCTGTACCGGGGCAGCCTCTCCCGGCAGGCGCTGGCGACGGCGCTGCGCACCACGGCGTCCACCTCCGCGATGATTTACGTGCTCATCATCGGCGCGTCGCTGTTCGGGTACTTCGCCACCGTGACGCAGGCGCCGCAGGCCCTGGCCGATGCGATCCGCGATGCGGGCATCCCGATCTGGCTGGCACTGAGCGTGCTCGTGCTCATGTTCCTCGTCGCCGGTGCGATCTTCGACGAGGTCGCCGCCATGGTGGTGACGATGCCGTTCGTGCTGCCGCTGGTCATCAGCTGGGGCTTCGACCCCGTGTGGTGGGGCGTGATCAACGTCGTGATCATCGAACTCGGCATGCTGATCCCGCCGCTGGGCATGAACGTGTTCGTGGTGCATGGCATCGCGCCGAACATCGGCCTGAAGAACATCTATCGCGGCGTGACGCCTTACATCCTGTCCAACCTGGTCCGCCTGGGCATCCTGCTGGCGTTCCCGGCGCTCGCCCTGTGGCTGCCGTCGGTTCTCAAGTGAGTTCTTCCATGACTGCCTCCCGCCCTCCCTTGCAAGACCTCTACGACGTGGCGGTGGTCGGTCTGGGCCCCGTCGGTGCGACGCTGGGCAACCTGCTGGCCTTGCGCGGCCTGTCGGTGCTGGCGCTCGACCGCGAGGCCGAGATCTACCGGCTGCCGCGCGCGATCCATTTCGACGGCGAGTGCATGCGCGTCTTCCAGACCCTCGGCATCGCCGATGAACTGGCGCCGCACCTCGTCATCGCGCCGGGCATGAAGTTCGTCGACGACCAGGGTGGTTTGCTGATCGACTGGAACCGGCCCACGCAGGTCGGCCCGCAGGGCTGGCACGCCAGCTACCGCTTCCACCAGCCGATGCTCGAAGAGGCGCTTCGCCAGCGGCTTGCGCAACAGGCCGCAGTGGACACGCGCCTGCGGCACGAGGTCTTCTCGGTCGAACCTGGCGATGGGCATGTCGTCTTGCGGCTCGAAGACACCGCTTGCGGCCGGCTCCTGCGCACACGTGCTCGCTATGTGGTGGGATGCGACGGCGCGCGGTCCACGGTGCGGCGGTTCATGGGCACCGAACTCGAAGACCTGAAGTCGCATGAGCGCTGGCTGGTGGTGGACGTGATCCTGAACCGCGACAAGCCATCGCTCGGCGACCACAGCGTGCAGCATTGCGACCCGGCGCGTCCTGCCACCTATGTACGCGGCGTCGGCATGCGGCGGCGCTGGGAGCTGATGCTGCTGCCGGGCGAAGATGCGGCCGCGATGTGCCGCCCGGAGGTGATCTGGTCGCTGCTCTCGCGCTGGGTCACGCCCGATGAAGCCACGCTGGAGCGTCCCGCCGCTTACACCTTCCATTCGGTGGTGGCGCAGGGCTGGCGCGCCGGGCGGCTGCTGATTGCGGGCGATGCCGCGCACCAGACCCCGCCGTTCATGGGGCAGGGCATGTGCGCCGGCATCCGCGACGCGTCGAACCTGGCCTGGAAGCTGGCCGACGTGATTCAGGGCCGTTCGGACGACGCACTGCTCGACACCTACGAAAGCGAACGTTCTCCGCACGTGCGCGAGTTCATCGAAACGGCGGTGCGGCTGGGCCGCGTGATCCAGACCACCGATGCAGATGCCGCGCGGCAGCGCAATGCCGACATGCTGGCGCGGCCGCAGATCTTCGCCACGCCGCAACCCCGGCTGGGCGCGGGGGCGCACGATGGGTCGCCCGCCGCCGGCTACGTCGGCGAGCAGCCGGTGGCCGCGGATGGCGGCCGCATGGACGATCTCGTCGGCTACCACGCCGTTCTGCTGGCCGAGCCCGAGTTGGCGCGGGCGTTGTCGGCCGACCCGCAAGCTGCAACGCGCGCGGTGGTGCTGCCGGCCGATTCCCCGGCCATGCGCGAGTGGCTGCAGCGCCTGAAGGTGCGTGCCGTGCTGCTGCGGCCCGACCGGTATGTGGCCGGCGTGGCGCACGACCTCGGTGCGGCCCGCCAACTGTTGCTGCGGCGATCGGGCGTGGTCGCTGCGGAGACGGCATGAGCCGCATTCCCGACACGCAGGTGGCGATGGCCATCAGCGCGCCTGGCGGCCCGCAGGTGCTCCAGCCGAGGACGGTCCCGGTGCCCGCACCGGGACCCGGCGACGTGCTGATCGAGGTGCACGCCGCCGGCATCAACCGCCATGACTGCGGCCAGCGCAGGCGCGGTCCATCTCCGGCGCACAGCGACGTGCCCGGTCTGGAAGTGGCGGGCACCGTGGCTGCATGCGGCGAGCGGGTCACGGCGTGGCAGGTCGGCGACCGCGTGTGCGCCTTGACCGACGGCGGAGGCTACGCGCCTTGGTGCATCGCGGATGCGGGGCATGTGCTGCCGGTGCCCGCGAGCCTGTCGTGGACGGATGCTGCGGCCTGGCCGGAAGCCTTGTTCACCGTGTGGCTCAACTTCTTCGAGCTGGCCCGCTTGGCGCCGGGTGAGCGCGTGCTGGTGCATGGCGGCAGCAGCGGCGTCGGCACGGTCGCGATCCAGGTGCTCACGGCACTGGGCCATGCGGTGTTTGCCACGGGCGGCCGGGCGGACAAGTGCGCGGCTGCGCTGGCGCTCGGCGCGGTGGCGGCGTTCGACTACCAAGATCCACACTTTGCCGCGCAGGTCTTGACGGCCACCCAACTGCTCGGCATCGACGTCGTGCTCGACATGTCGGGCGGCCGGCACAGCGCCGCCAACCTGCGCCTGCTGGCGCACCGCGGCCGCATCGTTCATCTGTCACCCGGAGAGGGCGCGCATTTCGATGCGCCGTTGCGCGACATCATGGCCAAGCAGGCGATGGTGACCGGTTCTTTGCTGCGGCCGGTGCCTGTGCAAGACAAGACAGCGATGGCGCAGCGCCTGCGCGAGCGCATCTGGCCCCAGGTGATGGATGGTGCGTTGCGTGCGGTGGTGCATCATCGGTACGCGCTGGCCGATGCCGCCCAGGCGCATGCCGACATGGAGCGCGGGGAACACATCGGCAAGCTGGTGTTCGACCTGGCCCTCGGCCCCTCGGGGGCGGTGCCGCATCGAGGCCGCGCCGGCATCCCGGGCAATTCACAGTGAGATGGCGATGATCGACAAAGTGAGTTCTTCTCTTCCCGATGCGGTGGCCGATATTCCCGATGGCGCCACGATCATGATCGGTGGCTTCGGCTCGGCGGGCGCGCCGAACGAATTGCTGGAGGCGCTCATTGCGCAGGGCGCGCGAAACCTCACCCTCATCAGCAACAACGCGGGCAGCGGGGAGACCGGCATGGCCGCACTGATGGCCCAGAAGCGGGTGCGCAAGATCGTGTGTTCATTTCCGAGGCAATCCGACAGCCATCATTTCGACCGCCTCTACCGGGCCGGCGAGGTGGAGCTGGAGCTGGTGCCGCAAGGCACGCTGGCCGAGCGCATCCGCGCCGCCGGCGCGGGCATCGGCGCGTTCTTCACGCCCACCGGCTACGGCACCGAGCTGGCGCGCGGTAAGGAAACCCGTGAACTCGGCGGCCGCATGCAGGTGCTCGAACACCCGCTGCATGCCGACTACGCCTTCATCAAGGCTGAGCGTGGCGACCGATGGGGCAATCTCGTCTACCGCAAGGCTGCGCGCAACTTCGGCCCGGTGATGGCCACCGCGGCGCGCATCACCATCGCCACCGTTCACGAGATCGCACCGCTGGGCGGCATCGATCCCGAAAGTGTCGTGACGCCGGGCTTGTTCGTGCAGCGCCTGGTGCGCATCGAGCGCACCGCGACGGCGGCGGCCGGCTTCAAGACCCTCTCTGCGCAGAAAGGAGCGTGAGCATGTCTGCTTCCCCATCGACGTTGCCGCGCTGGACCCGCGACCAGATGGCCGCGCGCGTGGCCCGCGACATTCCCGACGGCGCCATCGTCAACCTCGGCATCGGGTTGCCGACACGGGTGGCCGACCATCTGCCCACCGACCGCGAGATCCTGCTGCAAAGCGAGAACGGCATCCTCGGCATGGGCCCTTCACCGGCGGCCGGCGGCGAAGACTTTGATCTCATCAACGCCGGCAAGATGCCGGTCACGCTGAAGGCTGGCGGGTGTTTCTTCCACCATGCCGACAGCTTCGCGATGATGCGCGGCGGGCATCTCGATGTGTGCGTGCTCGGTGCCTTCCAGGTCAGCGAACATGGCGACCTGGCCAACTGGCACACCGGTGAACCCGACGCCGTGCCCGCCGTGGGCGGCGCGATGGACCTGGCCAGCGGTGCCAAGAAGACCTTCGTGATGATGGAACACCTCACCAAGGCCGGGCAGAGCAAGCTCGTCGCGGCATGCACCTATCCGCTGACGGCCGTGGGATGCGTGAGCCGCGTCTACACCGATCTCGCGGTGATCGACGTGGGGCCCCAGGGCGCCCGCGTCGTCGACATCGTCGAAGGCCTGGGCTTTGAGGCCTTGCAGCAGCTCACGTCGGTGGCTTTGCAGCGGGATTGAAAGACCGCTCTCACACCGTCAACAGCCGAACCACCCAATAGACCGCGATCCCGACCTGCACTGCGAACGCCAGGAACCGAACGTTGACGACGGACACCGCATTGGACGCGAGGTGCGCCAGCGACTGCAAAACGCGTGCGCCGAGCAGCGCGTAGGCCAGCGGGTCGGTCACGGCGGAATGGCCCGAGACCACCGCGATGAGCATCAGCCCGCCGAACAGCGGCAAGCCTTCGACGCAGTTGGCATGCGCACGCGCGAGGCGTTGCATGAAGGGCGACAGGTTCGCGTTGTCGGGCCGGAACGCGTTCGCAGCCACTTCGTGGGTCAGCGTGAGCTTGGCGCGCACCAGCTCCATCGCGATCAAGAGGAACAGGGACCAGGCGATGAAGCCGATGAGGGCAGTGAGTGTGGGTGTCATGGGGCTATCCCGTGGGGCGGTGGCGCGCGATTGTTCATGACCGGGGCTTCAGCGCGTGCTATCGCGCGCGGGCTGCCGCGCATAGCTCACGGTCAGGATTTCCCATTGATGGCCGTCGGGCTCGTTCCAGTAGACCATCCGCCCGCCGAAGCCTCTGCCGACCTGCATGTCGGCCGGGCCGCGAACGGCGCTTCGGTAAGGAATGCCGGCTTCTTGAAGCCGCCCGAGGATGGCGTCGAACTCGGCGTCGCTCACCCGAAAGCAGAAATGCTCGATCGGCAAGGGGCCGGTGTCATCGATGAAGTCCAGCGTCAGTCCGGCATTCACGTACACCGGCGAGAACGGGCCGATGCCGGATTCGGCCCACGGGACGCCGAGCAGTTCGCCCAGTTGCCGGGCCGAAGCGCGCTGGTCCTTCGCGGAAACGATGACGTGATCGAGTTCGACGCTCATGGCAGGCTCCCGGGTCCAGGGCCTTTGAGCTTAGCGCGGTAGCTGCATCCCGCTTCGCAGAGGTGGTTTGTGTGCGCCCTCGCCCCTCGCTTCAAGCTCGCCGAGCCTGGCAGCGAGGGCGGGCCGCGACCCTTACTTCGCGACCTTGGCGTACGCCGCCTTGAATGCCACGTTGGTCATGAGCGCGCCTTCGGCGCATTCATAGGCCGTGGCGCTCTTGACTTCGTTGTTCTTGATGTTGCTGGTGATGTCGATGACCGCATTCGCGCCGACGGCCTTGGCCTTGGCCTGGAAAGCGAGCAGGGCACTGAGTGCGGCCCATTGGCAGCTTTGCTCCGCCGTCTTGTTGAAGGCATTGGTGCGCTTGGTGGTGGAGTCGGTCCCCTTGCGTTCCAGGACGCGCGGGGTCTTGCCGCCGGCGAGGTGGAACGAAATGCCGGGGTCGAGCTTTTCCTTGGCCGCGGCGGAGTCCAGCAGATCCTGGAACGACATCTGGTGCATGTTGTCTGCGGCAAACACGGGGCTGACGCACAAGGCAAGCAGGATCGGGGCAAGGCTTTTTTTCACGGGTTCTCCTGTGGGTTGGATGGAGCGAAAACGTTGCGAAGGGCGATGAAGGGCGGCGTGACACGTTTTCATGCCCCGGCCGTTGCCTACCATCTACGCGCGCTTGAAGATCAGTGACGTGTTGATGCCGCCGAAGGCGAAATTGTTGGTCATCACGGTATCGGTTTGCAAGAGGCGACCCTCCTTGACGATGTAGTCGAGCGGCGCGCAGCGCGGGTCGACCTCGGTGAGGTTCACCGTGGGCGCGAACCAGCCCTCTTGCATCATGGTCAGGGTCATCCAGGTTTCCAGGGCGCCGCAGGCGCCCAGCGTGTGGCCCATGTAGCTCTTGAGCGAGCTGATCGGGATGCGCGGGCCGAACACGCTGTGCGTGGCCATCGATTCGGCGATGTCGCCTTGCTCGGTGGCGGTGCCGTGGGCATTGACGTAGCCGATGGCCTCCGGCGGCAGTTGCGCGTCGGCCAGCGCGAGGCGCATCGCCTGGGCCATCGTGGATTCGTTGGGGTGCGTGACGTGCGTGCCGTCGCTGTTGGTGCCGTAGCCCACCAGCTCGGCGTGGATGCGCGCGCCGCGGGCCAGGGCGTGATCGCGCTCCTCGAGCACCAGCGTGCAGGCGCCTTCGCCGAGCACGAGGCCGTCGCGCGCGCGATCGAAGGGGCGGGGTGTCGCTTCGGGGTGGTCGTTGGCGACGCTGGTGGCGAACAGGGTGTCGAACACCGCGGCTTCCGTGGCGTCGAGTTCCTCGGCGCCGCCCGCGAGCATGGCCACCTGCTTGCCGGACTGGATGGCCTCATAGGCATAGCCGATGCCCTGGCTGCCCGAGGTGCAGGCGCTCGAGGTGGTCACGATGCGCCCGGTGAGGCCGAAGAACACGCCGATGTTCACCGCGGCCGTGTGCGACATCATCTTGATGTATGTGTTGGCGTTGATGCCCTCGGTGGTCTTGTCCATGATCATGCGGCCGAAATCACCGATGGCCGCAGGCGAACCGGCGGAGGAGCCATAGGCGATGCCGACCTGCCCGCTCTGGAGCAGCGGGTCGTCCAACAGCCCGGCATCGATCAGCGCCAGCTCGGTGGCCCGAGTGCCCAGCAGCGCCACGCGCCCCATGCTTCGCATGGATTTGCGGTTGTAGTGCGGCGGGAGGTCGAACGGCTGCGCGGGGACGCCCAGGCGGGTGTTGAGGCCTTCGTAGTCGGACCAGCCGGGCATGACCCGCACGGCATTGCGCATGCTGTGCAGACTCTTCAGCATCGTGGCGCGGTCATGCCCCAGCGGCGACAGCGCGCCCAGGCCGGTGACGACGACTCGTTTCAGTGAACCCATGACATATCCCGCTGCGGAGCTTCAGCCCGCTTCTTGAACCAGGCTGCGCATCTTGACATGCGTGCGAGGGTGGCATTCATCCGATCAATCCGCCATTGACGGAAATGACCTGACGCGTGATGTAGGCCGCGTCGGGTGACATCAAGAATGCAACAAGGGCCGCGACTTCGGCGGCCGTGCCCATGCGTCGCATCGGGATGGTCTTGAGCACTTCGTCGCGCACTTCCTGCGGCACCATGTCGGTGTCGATCACGCCCGGCGCGACGCAGTTGACCGTGATGTTGCGCTTGGCCAGTTCGATCGCCAGCGCCTTCGTGGCGCCGATGATGCCAGCCTTGGCCGCGCTGTAGTTCGTTTGGCCGCGGTTGCCCACCAGCCCCGAGACCGAGGCCAGCGTGACGATGCGCCCCGGCTGGCGGCGCTGGATCATCGGCATCACCAGGGGGTTGAGGACGTTGTAGAACGCGTCGAGGTTGGTGTGGATGACCTGGTCCCAGTCTTCGCCGCTCATCGCCGGGAAGGCGTTGTCGCGGGCGATCCCCGCGTTGCAGACCACCCCGTAATACGCGCCGTGGGCTTCGACGTCGGCAAGAAGCTTCGACGCGACCACCGCCCGGTCGGCGACGTCGAACACCAGGACGCGCGCCTGGCGCCCCAGTGCGCGGATCTCTTGCGCGGCGGCTTCGGCCTCCAGCACGCCCTGGCGGCAATGCACGACGACGTCATGGCCGCTGTGTGCGAGGCGCGTGGCGATGGCTCGGCCGATGCCGCGGCTCGATCCGGTGACGAGCACGGTGTTTGCGTTCATGTCTTGCGTGTTTTCAGGTAGTCGGCCCCGTCTTCGGGCTCGAAGACGGAGACGCGAGCGGTGGCAAGCACCGTGCCGTCGCGCAGGATACGGCAATCGAACATGCCCAGCCCGGCGTCGCTGACGAACTCTTGCCTGGCTTCGATGCGCAAAACCGTGCCGCAGGCGAAGCTGCTGCACGTGGTCTGGTAGCGCCGGCAGCCGAGCAGGAACCCCACGCGTGGCGCCATGCCTTCACGCATCGCGCGCCCGCCGGACCATGCAGAGATGGTTTGTGCCATGTATTCCACGCCGACCCACGCCGGCACGCTCCCGTCGCGCACGAACAGGCCGTCCAGGGGCACGTCGATCTCGGCGATGGCCTGTTCCTCGGTGACTTCAATGACGCGCGACAGCAGCGACATCGTGCCGCGGTGCGGGACGTAGGCGGCCACGGCAGCGTTGAGCGAAGAATCCATCGTCGTCAGCCTCGGGAGAACAGCAGCGTGGCATTGCTGCCGCCGAATGCGAAGGAGTTGCTCATCACGTGGCCGATGCGGTGGCCTACCCGATCACCGGAGGCGACGAGGCGCAGATGCGGCAGCGCCGGGTCGCGCTCGCCGTCCCACCAGTGCACCGGCAGGCCGCCATTGGGGTTGTCGACGAGGGTGTTCCAGGCGATTGCGGCCTCCAGCGCGCCGGCGGCGGCCAGTGCATGCCCCGTCAGCGGCTTGGTGGAGCTGACGGGCGTGTCCAGCCCGAGAACTTCGGCAACGGCCCGTGATTCCATCGCGTCATTGTGCGGGGTGGCGGTGCCATGCAAGTTCACGTAATCCACATCTTGTGGGGAGAGATCGGCACGCTGGAGCGCCTGCTGCATGGCGGCGATGGCGCCGCGGGCGCTGGGGTCCGGCGCCGACATGTGGTGGGCGTCGGAGTTTTCGCCCCAGCCGGACAGGCGCACGGCGCCGGGTTCGCGGCTCATGAGGAACAGGGCCGACCCTTCGCCGATATTGATGCCATTGCGGTGCTTCGACATCGGGTTGCAGCGGGCGGCCGAAACCGATTCGAGCGCGCTGAAGCCCGCGATCGTGAAGCTGCACAGCGCATCCACGCCGCCGGCGATCACCGCGTCGGCCAGGCCCGCGCGCAGCAGCCGGGCTCCGGAGGCCATGGCCTTGGCGCCGGAAGAGCAGGCGGTGGAGATCACATGGGCGGGGCCGCTGGTGCCCAGTTCCCGGGCGAGGAATGCGGCGGCGCTGCCGATTTCCTGCTGCGCGAAATCGAAGTGCGCGGGCCAGGTGCCGGTGCGCGCGTGGTGGCGCGCGGCCTGCTCGCCTTCTTGCAGGCCGGAGGTGCTGACGCCGAGCACGATGGCCACGCGCGTCGGTCCATGCCGTTCAATGGCGGCAAGGGCGGGCTCGCGGATGTCGGCCAGCGCCGCGGCCAGCACCGCGTTGTTGCGGGTCTGCTGCACCGTTGGCGCGTGCACAAGCGAAGGCAGGTCGCCGGGAATGCGGCCGATGTGCAGGGGATGTCCGGGCGTGTACTGGTCCGATTCGGCGATGCCGCTGGGCGCGGTGGCGAAGATCGCCTCGCGCAATGCCGCGTTGCCGCGGCCGGCAGCGCACACCACGCCCATGGCATTCAGGAAAACGGGGCTCACGATGCACCTCCCAGCGAACGCGATTCGACGCTCAGGCGGTACCCGTCGCGCAGGTGGGTCAGCACCGAGCGGGTGGGTGTGGGGTAGGCCACCTCGATGACTGCCGCGCCGTCGTGCCGCAAGGCGCGCGCGGAGGGGCCGTCGGTCAACGTCCAGCGGGCCGGCAGCGCGGCGCGGATGGCGTCGGCCGGCCACAGCATCAGTTGCAGATCGCTCAGGATGCGTTCGCCCTGAATGGCAGCGGGCAGCCACGGGGCACGGATCACGGTGAGCTGCATGCCGTCCCACTCCAGCCTCGCGGCGGTTTGCCCGGCATTCAGCACGGCGAGCCGCACCGACGTGGCGTCGACCTCGAGCAGGGCGTCGATGCGATGCGTCTGGCCCTGGGCGCTCACCTCCAGCTGCTGCTGCAGGGCGAGGGAGCGTGCGAGCGATGCCGGCGCCAGGCGCAACAGCGGCGCAGGCTCCGGCGCCACAGGCACCAGGGCGCAGCCGGCCAGCACCGCCGACACCAGCCAGAGACCGAGGATGCGCAGGGGCGTCATGCTTTGGCGAAGCGCATCAGTGAGTGGCAGTAGCCGATGCCGTCGCGCACGGTCAGCAGCTTCAGGCCGGCCGCTTCGCCCAGGCGGGTGTAGTCGGCGCCCTGGTACACCTTGCTGTTGCCGCTGGCCATGGCGGTGAAGTACGGCGAGGTGTTGATGAGGCAGTAGGCCGCGATGTCGTAGCGCTGGCGATCCCACAGCGTGTCGAGGATCAGGATCTGGCCGTTCGGCGCCAGCGCCGCCGCCGCGCGCTGCAGGATGGAGGCGATCACGGGCTCGCTGAAGCAGCTCAGGAACTGGCTCATCCAGATCACGTCCATGCCGCCGGGCAGGGGCGTCTCGGGGTCGAGCATGTCGGCCGCATGCAGGCGGGCGCGCTCGCGCAACCCGGCCTCGATCAGCGCGGCTTCCGCCACGGCCAGCTGCTGGGGCAGGTCGACCAGGTGAAGCGTGGCGTGCGGTGCGTAGTTCAGCGCAGCCAGGGTGAACTTGCCGGTGTTCGCCCCGATGTCCATCACCTTCGCCGGCGCGGTCGCGAACACATCGGGAAGGATGGTGGGGAACGAGGTGTCGGAGTAGTGGTGGTCGAATGCGAACCAGCTCGTCTTGGCGGGTTCGGGCAACTGGCTCATGCCCTGGTACAGCGTGGGCCAGTCCCCGAGCGATTGAAGGCCGAGCGGCTGTTGCGCTTCGAGCGAGCGGTCCAGGTCGAACAGGCCTTGATAGCACACGTCTTGCACGAAGTTGAAGTTGATCTGGGTCAGGCTGTCGCTCAGGATCATGTAGCCGCTTTTGCCGAGCACGTAGCGGCCCTGGCGCAAGTCGACGACGCCCGCCGACAGGCAGGATTCGAGCACAACCTGCAGCGCATACGCGCTCCAGCGGCCTGTATCGGCCAAATTGCCGATGGCCACGCCTTCGTCGCCGGCTTCGGCCAGGGCCTTCAGCATGCCGGACTTCCAGGCATGCCGCACGCACTGGAAAACCACCGGCCCGAAAGCGATCTTCTGGGCCTCGAAGCGGGCGTCGAAGGCCGACTGGCCTTTGGGCGCGAATGTCTTGTCGTTCACCATGCTGAACTCCTCACGGCGGATCCGGCGCGAGGGGCCGGTTTGCGAAAGCAGGGCGCGAGGGCCCAGACGATGGGCACGCCGAACAGGAGTGTCATCCCGAAGGCGCGCAAGGCGGGCGTGCTGGACAGGCCCAGCAACCCGAATGAGAACCAGGTGCTGGCCGCGCCCAGCGCCACCGCCAGCCAGGCCGATGTGTCCTGGTCATGCTCGAGCAGGAAGATGCCGTAGTCCACCCCCACGCCGAGCAGCAAGGCCAATGCCAGCACGTTGAACAGCTGGAAGGGCTGGCCCAGCGCCGCGAGAATCGCCACGGCGGCCAGGCTGGCCAGCGCGGTGGGTGCCCAGACGCGCCAGGCCGCGCCGCGAAAGCGCCACCACAACGCCGCGAAGACGACCGCATGGCCGAGCAGCAGCAAGGCCGTCATCGAATGCCGGTAGCGCCCGAGCAGCGAGGACACTTCGGCGGTCTTGTCGACCCAGCGCACGCCATCGAGCCGGGCGGCCACGCCGGCCAGTTGCGGCACGAGTGCGACGTCCTGCAATCCACGCAGCATCACCACGCTCGACAGGGTGCCGTCGATCTCGCCCAGCCACAGGCCGCGGGCCGGTGCCGAGACCGGGCTGGCCAGCCAGGTGTCCAGGCGCAGTGGCTGCGAGGCGAAGTCCGGGCGCGCCATGGTTTCGCCCAGCGCTGCGTTGACGCCGGCCATCACCTGGGTTTCCACGCGCCGCGTCAGCGCTGCGTCGGCGGCCTGGCGGGCTTCGGACGGAACCCAGTCGGACACGGCACGGTAGCCCGCGAGCTGCCCGCTTTGGACGAATTCGTCGAGCCGGGCTTTCAGGGCTTCTTCCCGCGCGAGCACCTCTTCCGCGTTGTGCCCGCGAACCAGGTAGAACTGGGCCGGGCTGGCCACGCCGAGCAACTGGCCCACGTCACGCTGGGACGCCATCAATGCCGCGGGCGAGCCCTGGAGCTGCCGGATGTCATCGTTGGTGTGCAGTTGGAACAGGCCGAGAACGCAGGCTGCCGCCCCCGCTGCCAGGGTCCACGCGACCCGTGGGCGCTCGATGCGGGGCCAGGCCGGCAACAGGTTGGCGACGCATTGCGAGAAGCGGCTTGTCTTGACCGTGCCCCGATCGAGCCACGGAAACCAGCACACGACCGTCAGGAACGCGGCGGCCAGCCCCACCGCGGAGAACAGCGCCATCTGCCGCAGGCCGGGAAACGGTGCGAATCCGAGCACGGCGTAGGCGACCGCGCTGGTGGCCAAGGCGAGCAGCAGGCCGGGCAACAGATGCGCCGTCAGCGGCCGCGGCCGGACCTGCGGATGGCCCTGGCGGGCGGCGAAATAGTGGATGCCGTAGTCCTCTGCCACGCCCACCAGGCTGGCGCCGAAGATCAGCGTGACGAGGTGCACTTCACCGAACACCCAGGCCGTGACCGACAGGGCGGTGGCCACGCCCACCAGCAGGGACAGGCCGACGAGCGCCAGCGGCCACAAGGAGCGGAAGGCCAGCCACATCAGCCCCAGCACCGCCGCCAGCGACCCCCAGCCGATGGTGTTGATCTCCCGGTGGGCCTGGACGGCGGCGGCTTCCGCATGCAGCGGCACCCCGGCGGACAAGACCTTCAGATCGGGCGCCGCGGTGCGCGCGGCGGCGGCGGCTTGCGACAGCGCGTCGGCGAGCACCGCCTCGCCATCGAGGGCAAAGGCCGACCCTGTGATTTCGTAGGGCAGGACCACCCAGTCGCGTCCCTCAGCATGAACCCACAGTTCGCCGTTGCGCGGACGCGCGCGGGTGTCGGCAGCACGGGCACTCCACCATTGGGGCCACAGCGACAGCGGGTCCGCCGCGTACTCGGACAGCCGGGCGCCTGCGGCGGGCTGATACAGCGCCGCCAGCGCGGTCTGCAGCAGGCGGTCAGGCGGTTCGCCGGCGAGGTGCGCGCGCTGGGCGGGCGTGAGCAGGCGGTCGCGCCACGGGCGATAGAAATCGACGGCGCGTTGCAGTGCGGTGCTGTCGAGCGCGGCATCGGGTGTGAGCGGTGCCTGCGACGCGACCAATGCACTGCGCCACGCTTCGGCGGCCTCTCGCGTCTGCGCCCAGTCGGCGGTGCCGATCATCACGATCACCTGCCGAGCCACGCGATCGGCCAAGCTGCGGGTCGCGAGCGTGACTTCGGGGGCCTGCTCGTTCTCGGGCAGCAGCGCCAGCACGTCGGTGTTCAGCGGCGGGGCACGCCAGAACTGCCACTGGTGTGCGGCGACTGCGAGCACGACCGCCAGCCAGACGACGGCGGCTGCACCCCAGAGGCGCACGCGCACGGGCGTGTCAGTCGAATTGGGTTGCATCGTCCGGGGACAGTGCCTGCGCTGTGGCCTGGCCGCTCAGGCGGATCTGGGTGGTGTCGCCGAGGGCTTCGGTGAGTTGCACGTCGCGCACGAACCGGTCGCCTTGCAGCGCGATGCGCGTCACCCATTGGGCGAGCGCGGCGTCCAGCGGCGTCAACACCAGCGTCCAGCCCGCCGCGCCTTGCAGGGCGCCTTCGATTTTGAAGCGTTGCGACAGCTCACCCACGTCGGCGGCCAGCAGCGCGAAGAGGGTCTGGTTGATGGCGCGCAGGCCGGGTTCTTCACGCGTGGTCATCTGTTGCGAGACCGAACCGTCGGCCTGGCGTGCCAGCAGCCGCTCGCGCGTGATCACGAGCGTCGAGGCAAAGGGCTCATGCGTGCGCCAGAGCACGCCGCGTTCGCGCGCCACGAGGTAGTCGCCCCGGGACACCAGCGGATTCTTGAATCCCCGGATGGCCTTGCGCTGCTCGAACGTGCCGCGCAGCACCGGCGCCGTGGCGAGACGTTGCCTGACCTGTTCCAGCAGGGCGGGGTCGGCCGCCGCCAGCGGCGTTGCCGCGGCGGCGCCGAAGGCCAGCAACAGGGTGCGCCGCTTCATGGCGCCACGCCCAGGCACTGCCACAGCACCGGCGGGCAGACGAAGCACATCTCGCCGGTGGCGATCTCCACGGCCACCTGGATGGTCGTGGCCTGTGTCAGCTTGCGCCCGGTGAGCGCGTCGCGAATCAGATACTGGATGCGCAGGCGGTTCTCCCATTCGATGATCTCGGTGCGCACCGTCAGGCGCTGGCCGAGCGTGGCGGGGCGCACGTACTTCACCCGCAGGTCGACGATGGGCCAGGCGTAGCCCGACTCGCGCATCCTGGCGTAGTTGTAGTTGAAGCGCGTCATCAGTGCGGTGCGCGCGACCTCCATGAACTTCACATAGTGGCCGTGCCAGACGACCTCCATGGGGTCGATGTCGTAGAACGCGGGCTCGACCTCGACTTCGTGGCTCAGATCAGGTTTCATACAACTGTGCCCAGATACCTTGGCGCTGTGCGAGCAGCAGGGATTGCAGCTCGCGGTCGAGCGCCCGGTCTTCGACCACCAGCGGGAACCGGTCTTCGAGATCGGACTGGAACGCGGCCAGCGCCGGGCTGAGGGCGAGGTCGGCATCCAGCTGGCCGCGCAATGCAATGCCTTGCCGCGCGGCCATCAGCATGGCGGCGGCCACCTGTTCGCTCAGTTCGAGGACGCGCAGGCAGTCGCGTGCCGCGATGGTGCCCATGCTGACCTTGTCCTGGTTGTGGCATTCGGTCGAGCGGGAGAACACTGAGGCGGGCATCGTGAGCTTCAACGCTTCGGCCGTCCAGGCGGAGACGCTGATCTGCAAGGCCTTCAGGCCGTGGTTGATGGCGGCCCGCGAGCCCTTCGCGCCGGAGAGGTTGGCCGGCAGGCCGTTGTTGTAGCGGGTGTCCACCAGCAGGGCGAGCTGGCGGTCCAGCAGGTCGGCCACATTGGCCACCGCGTTCTTCAGCGTGTCCATCGCGAGGGCGATGTGGCCGCCATAGAAATGGCCGCCGTGCAGCACCTTCTCGCGTTCGCCGTCGATGATGGGGTTGTCGTTGGCGCTGTTGAGCTCGTTCTCGATCAGCGAGCGAAGGAACGGCAGCGCGTCTTCGAGCACGCCGATCACGTGCGGCGCGCAGCGCAGCGAGTAGCGGTCCTGAAGACGCTGTTCATTGCGCGCGGGCTGCCGGCTGGCGAGGTCGGCACGGATGCGCGCCGCCACGCGCTGCTGCCCGGCGTGCGGCTTGACCGAGAACAGCGTTTCATCGAAGTGGTGGGCATTGCCGCCGCTGGCCAGCACGTTGCAGGCGGTGAGCCGCGCCGCCAGCCGGCACAGGCGATCGGCGCGCTGCCAGGCGAGGCAGGCCAGCGCCGTCATGACGGCCGTGCCGTTCATGATGGCCAGGCCTTCCTTCGGGCGCAGTGTCAACGGCGCGATGCCCAGTTCGGCGAGCACCTCGCCCGCCGCGCGAATCTGTCCTTGATGGAGCACGTCGCGCTCGCCGCACAACACCGCCGCCACATACGACAGCGGCGTGAGGTCGCCGCTCGCGCCCACCGAGCCTTCGGCGGGGATGCGCGGGAGCACGTCGTGCCGCAGCAGTGCTTCGAGCTGCGAGAGCAGCGCCACGCTGACCCCGGACATCCCTTGCGCCAGCGAGGCCAGCCGCGCCGCGAGCACGGCGCGCGTTTCTTCTTCGCTCAGGAAGCGGCCTGCGCCGCAGCCGTGGTACGTGTACAGGTGGTGCGGCAGTTCGGTGACCAGCTCCGGGGGGATGACCACGGTGCACGAGTCGCCATATCCCGTGGTGACGCCGTACACCACGCCGTCTTCGCGCAGCAGCCGGTCGAGGAAATCGGCGCCCTTTGCAATGCGCGCGCGAAACGCCGGCTCGGGCGACAGCTCGGCCACGGCGTCCCGGCGGGCGAGGCGGTGGATGTCTTCGAGCGTGAGGCGGCTGCCGTCGAAACGGACATGGGGCAGTTCAGGTTGTTGGCTTTTCATGCGAGGTGTGTGCGGGGCGGGCGGCAGGCTGGTCCCAGAAAGGATAGAAGTTGAACCATTCGTAAGGCGTTTGCGCCATCAGCTGCTCGATTCTCTGCGCGTACTGCGACACGTAGTGCGCCAGCCGTTCGGCGCGCTGGGCGCGGGGCAGCTCCACCTTGTCGGCCAGGCATTCCACCCGCACGCGGTGGCCCTGGGGTGTGCGCAGGCACGACATCAGCAGCAACGGGCATTGGAGCAGCGCCGCCAGCACATACGGGCCGACCGGATAGGGCGCGGGTTCGCCGAGGAAGTCGGCATGCACGACCTGCCCGCCTTGCAGCGGAACGCGGTCGCCGGTCAGCGCGATGAACTCGCCGCGCGCGACTTTCTCCGCCAGCATCATCGCCGTGCCCGGGTTGATGTCGGTGATCTCGATCAGCTGGAGCGGGCTGTGGGGCGACAGGCGCTGCAGGATGCGTGAGAACCGCTCCGCATTCCGGCTGTGCACCAGCACGTTCAACCGCACGCCGCCGCGGCGAACGGCGATGGCCTGGCACAGCTCCACGCAGCCGATGTGGCCGGTGACGAACACGCCGCCGCGGCCCTGGGCGATCAGCTGCTCGACCAGTTCGTCGCCTTCGATCGCCAGCGTGTCGAAGCGGTAGCGCCCGCTGACGGCCAGCGTCTTGAACAGGATGGCGTCGCCGAAATGCAGGAAGTGCCGCATGCCGTGGTACCAGCGGGGCGTGGTGCCGATGGCGCCGTGCGCCTTCTCGATGCGACGCAGGTAGTCGAGCGAGGCGCGCCGCGCCACCGGGCGCGTTGCGCGGTAGTACATCACCACCGGATAGAGAAAGACCAGGAAGGGCAGGCGTCCGACCAGCCGGTACACGCCGTAGAGAAACCACAGGCCCGCGGTGAACGTGTGCTCGCCGAGCTGGGCCCAGTGCGGGTGGCGGCCGGTGCTCACAGGCGCCGGGGCTGCAACGCCCGTTTCAAATGGCGGCCCGCGATGCGCGGCAGGCGCAGCAACATGCCGCCGAACAGACGGGCATGCATGGCGCTGATGAGGAGGTTGTCGCGCACGAGCTGGAAGTGCGAAATGCCGGCGACCGGGTACGTCACGCGCGTGGGCTGCGTCACCACCGGCACGCCTTGCCAATGGAGCCGCACGGCGATCTCGCTGTCGAAATCCATGCGGCGCCCGATGTGCTGGCGCGTGACCACCGGCATCGTGGCGGCCAGCGGGTAGACACGGTACCCGCACATGGAATCCCGGATGTCGAAAGACAGGGTGTTGATCCAGACCCAGGCGTGCGTGAGATAGCGGCCATACAGGCGGCCCCTGGGCACCGAGGCGTCGTAGATCGGACGCCCGCAGACCAGCGCCTCGGGCGCGCGGCAGGCTTGGCCGAGGAAGCGGGGGATGTCGTCGGTGTCGTGCTGGCCGTCGGCGTCGATCTGGAGCGCGTGCGTGTGGCCGCGCCGGTGCGCTTCGTGCAGGCCGGCCATCACGGCGGCGCCTTTGCCCTGGTTGTGAGAAAGCCTGATGAGGCTCACGGCGCCGGCGTGTTCGTGGGCGAGGTCATCGAGCACCTGTGCGCAGGGCGGCGCGCTGCCGTCGTCCACCAGGATGCATGGCAGGTCATGCGACACCACCCGGCTCACGAGGGCTCCAATGGCGTGCGGGTGGTTGTAGACCGGAATCACCACCACCGGCCGGAAGCGCCCGTCGGATTCATCTCGCGCCTCCTGGCACGATGGCGCAGATTCAGCCATCGGCGCCCTCTTCGAACACCAGCTGCCCGCTTGCATGCGAACCCTCGGCGCTGGCATAGGCAAACGCGAGCATGCGCTGCTCGGCATGCCAAGTGAGCGACAAGCGCACCGTGGCGCCTGGAAAGATCGGGCGCGAGAACTTCAGCGCGTCGGCGCGCACGAAGCGTGGCGGTAGGTTGAAGCACATGGCCGCGAACGAGCCCGCCCAGTCGACTTGCGCCACGCCGGGGAGGATCGGCGCGTCCGGGAAGTGGCCGTCGAACACCACGAGATCGGCCGCGATGGCCAAGTCGATCTCGGCGCGGGCGTTGTCCGGGGAAGGCCGGGTCACCCACGCCGCTTCGGGCCTTTGCGGCCGGAACAGCGCCCGCAGCAGCGCTTCGGTGGACTTGCCCTGCGCATTCACCGGGAGTGTGCGGACATACCGCCAGCGCCGCGGCACGGCCACGCGCTCGACGCCCTGCAAGGCGAGGCTGCGCAGGCGTTCGTTCAAAGCGCGCTTGCCTTGCGTTTGCAACAGCGCCCATCCCGTGTCGCTGGGGACGGCGACCACCGCAAGCCGCTGCAGCGAATCTTCTTCGAGCACCAAGACACGCGCCTCGGTCAGTTCGGCGCTGCTGTTCAGCAGGTGTTCGAGCGCCGTCAGTGAGACGCGCTTCTCTTCGATCTTCACGATGCGGTCGGCGCGTCCGCGCATCTCGAACCCGCCGCCGTCCATCGCTTGAACGCGATCCGCGGTGACGAACCATTGCGCATCGGGCAAGTGGGCCGACTGGACGGCGAGCGTCTCGCCTTCCAGCCGCCAGGCCACTTCGGGGAACGGCGTCCAGCGGTCGCCATGCCGTGCCCGTTGGCGCCATGCGATGCCGCCGGTTTCTGAACTGCCGAAGACTTCGATCGGTGACTGTCCCATCAGTGCGAGCGAGGCCTGCGACGCATCGGGTGGCAAGGGCCCACCGGAAGAGAACACGGCCTGCAGGCCAGCTCGCGCGGCCGACCAATCCAGGCTGTCGGGCAGGCGCCGCAGGTGCGCCGGGCTGGACACGAGCACCGAAGGGCGGCCGCCCAGATGTGCGGCCATCTCTTCCGGATACGTGATGCGCTCGGCCGCGAAAGGCCGGCCTGCAGCCAGCGGCCACAGCGTGTAGAACAGCAGGCCATAGATGTGCTGGTGCGACACGCTGGCGTGGAGCAGGGGCGTGCCCGCGGCGTCGAGTCGCGCGCCGAACGCGGCCTCCAGCGTGTGCACCTCGGCGTTCAGTTGGGCGAGCGATTTCGGGATCGCGACCGGCTCGCCGCTGGAGCCCGAGGTGTACACCACCAGACGCGTGGCGTGCAGGTCGAGCGGGGGCAGCGCTTGAGGCGGGGCCTCGGATGCGGGCGTCAACGCGCCGGGCAGCGCGCCTGCGCAAGCTTGCACCAGCGGCATCAGGCGTTGCACTGTTGCGGGCTGCGTGTCGCCGGGCAGGCAGGCTTCCTTGCCGGCGTGCCAGGCGCCGAAGAGCGCGCAGGCGAAGTCGTAGCTGTCTTCGAAGTACAGGGCGACTCTCGGGCCGTGGGCCGTGTCGAAGGCGGCCCGCCATGCCTGGACGTCGTCCAGGAAGCGGCTGCGCGCGATGCAGGCGCCGCGACGCCAGGCGACCGGGCGAGCGGCGCGCCCTGGCGCCGCGGCCACCTGGGGCAGACTGAGCCAGTCAGCCATGCGCATGGAGCTGGGCGGCGGCGATGCGCGCGCGCAGGCGGCGGCGCATCAGCCATTCGCCGCCAAACAGCAGGCCCATCAACAGGTAGCTGATGAAACCGGTGTACAGCGCCCAGGCGGCCGTGGAGCCCCACCCGGCCACCGCCGCGGCCACGCTGCCGTTCAGCACGAAGAAAGCGCACCAGATCTGCGTGACGCGGCGGGTGTACGCCACGGCTTCAGGCGGCAGGTCGGGTTCGGTGATGCGCGCCAGGCGCTCGACCACCGTCGGCGGGTGCGCCAGGCTGGCGGCAAAGACGAACAGGAAAACTGCGTTCACCAGCACGGGATAGAACTTGAGCGGCAGCAGCGCATTGGCCCAGAGGCTGAGGCCGGCCAGAAAGGCCGCGCCCGCGGCGGCGGTCCACCAGAAGGCCTGCCGCGCGACGAGCGCACGCGCCAGCGCCACGGACAGGAGCACGAGGGCCAGCCCCTTCGGCTCCAGAAAGCGGGTGCCGGCATACACGGCCACCGGGTAGGCCAGCGTCAGCGCCGCGACCAGGGCCGTCAGCAGATCAGGCAGACGGCGTGTCATGGACCAGGTTGAACAGGGCATCGACCACGTCCTGCACGGTGCGTACTGATTTGAATGCCTCGGGCTGCAGGCGCTTGCCCACCAGCGGCTTGAGCTGCACGATCAGATCCACCGCATCGATGCTGTCGATGTCGAGGTCTTCGTACAGGCGGGCGTGCGGGGTGACGCGGGCGGGCTCGATGTCGAAGGTGTCGTGCAGGATCGAAACGATCTTGGCGAGGATGTCGTCTTGGGTCATGGCGGCTGTTGTTCCCTGTATCGCGCGGGTGCTCATTGCGTGTGAACAGGTCCTAGTTCGTGCGGTGAGCCGCCACGAAAGCGGCCAGGGCCTTCACGCTGGCGAAATGCTTCTTGGTTTCATCGGAGTCGGCGGACATGCTGACTCCGTAGCGTTTTTGCAAAGCCAGCCCGAGTTCGAGGGCGTCGATCGAGTCGAGCCCCAGTCCTTCGACGAACAATGCGTCGTCGGTCTGGATGTCGTCGGGGCTGACGTCTTCGAGTGACAACGACGAGATGATCAGCTCTTTGATTTCGCGCTCAAGTGCTTGCACAGGAAGTCTCCGCAGATAGGTAGCCGGTGAGGTATTCGTTCAAGCGGCGCGTGGCAAGGGCTTCGCTGGCACTGGTTTCGATGAACGGCTTGATCTCGATGTCGTCGCCCACCGCGATGATGAAGTGCGCACGCCGGGGCGGTACGCGATACCACTTCACGCCTTTGGTGAGAAACGGAAGCGAGACGCGAATGCACACCGGCGTGATGTCGAGGTTGCCGCGCACCGCCACGTTGGCGGCGCCGCGCTGCAGTCGCAACTCGCTCGAAGGCGTGGTGCGAGTGCCTTCGGGAAAGATGATGAGATTGTTGCCTGCGCGCACCGAAGCGATGCAGTCCTCGATCAGGCCGGCGCCGGAATCGTTGGAGATGAAATTGGCCCCGCAGATCGGGCCGCGGGTGAACGGGTTGCGCTTGAGCGCGCCCTTCACGATGCAGTCCGCGCGTTCGACCAGAGACAACAAGAAGACGACATCGATCAGGGATGGGTGGTTGGCCACGATCAGCAGGCCATGGCGCTGCAGTTTCTCGGCGCCACGCAGTTCGTAGCTCATGACGCCGACAAACCGCATCAATGCCACGAAGAAGCCGAGGGTGCGGCGGATCACCGCGCGCGCGGCCCGCTCACGCCGCTCGCGCTGCCACACCAGCAGATTCAGTATCGGAAACACGAACACGCGCAGCACGAGTCCGCCCAACCCGAAGCTGGAGAAGCAGATGCCCGTGGCGCACATGCGCCAGTACCGGTCGGCGCGCTCAGCCATGGCGCGTCCAGGTCCAGCGCGTGGGGCCGACCCTGCGGCTCAAGTGCTTGTCACCCGCCAGATAGAACCGAAGGACGTCCAGGTTGAACGGCAACCGGTCGTCGGCGCGGCGGGGCGCGGCGGCGTCTTCGGCCTGGGCGCTGAGCTGCCAGCGCGGCTCGCCATGGCGCGCCGCGCGCACCCGCCAGGCCCAGGCATAGCAGGCGGGCGTTTCGTCATGGAACACGGCGTAGTCGCCCGGCAGCGGCGCTTCGTAACACACGACCAGGACCTCCGGCTCGCCGTCGGCAAGCAGGGCGGCTGCTTCGACGAGGCAGGCGGCCGCGCCAGCCTGGCCGGCGGCGAGCGAGATGTAGTTGCCGCGGTCTGCGCGTGCGATGGAGTAGGTGGCGCCGATGGCGTTGTGCACCGATAACCCGAAAGCGGTGGGGGAGACGGGTTCATCGCGGGCCATGTCGGCCAACAGCGCGAGCGAACGCACGGCATCGCCATAGCGCGAACCCAGCAGCACCGGCATGCCGGTATCGGCCTGTTGGGCCCAGTAGCACACCTGGGCTGCCAGCCGGCCCAGCGGGTTCAACCGGCGGCGCGACATCGACGGCATCTCGGGTAAATCGGGCTGGGTGTCGCCCAAGGGAACATGCGGACGGGCCGCCCACGCTTGCCACTGCTCGGGCGTGCCGATGCCTGGGGCATGCGCCGCCCAGGTCTGGATGGAAAAGTCGAGGTTCACTGTCAATGGCGCGTTGGATCGGCCCTGGAGCATGGCCTCGATTGTGGATCGGTGGCTGCCTGGTGCAGGTTCAGGCGGCCCGTCACGGACCCGCAATTCTACGGAACCGCGCGTTTGCACTCCCCGCATGCAAGGCGGGTGGACAGCCCCTGCTTCAGCGGGCCAGCGGGCGGGTCAGGGCAAAGCCATTGCCGTCGGTTTCGGTGTCCGGCAGGGTGATGCCTTGCGCCTTGGCGTTGGCATTGAGGCGGTCGATCTCCGCGTAGGCGAAGCGCAGTTGTCCTTCGAGGCGGGCGATCGATGCGCGGTCGTCGGCGGAGGCGGCGAGGAGCTTGCGCTGGTTGTTGGCCCGCTCTCTCTCCAGCTCCGCTTGCAGCCGGGTGTTCAGGGCGCGTTGGCTCTGGATGCTGGCGGCGATCTGCTCCCGGGCCGAGGCCACGAGCCGCACGTGGCGTGCCTGCGCCAGCCGAGCCTGGATGCGCCAGGCGATGAATGCGCCAAGCGCTGCGCCGCACAACCCTGCAATCAACGTTGTTGCGAGCCACATCGCGTCCATCGTGTTTCCCCTTCCGCACCCAGTCGATGGCTCGGGATTCTCCCACCGCCCAGACGCACAAGCCTAACCAGCATTCTCTGTGCCCAAGGCGTTTGTTGATTTGGGGATGTGACAAAGTGCACGCTCACCTCTGATATGCCCGGCGCGGCTTTATGCGGCGCGGGGGCGAACCTTTTGTGCGGCTTCCTTGGCGTGGCGGCGGGCGGTTTCGATGTCGGCGGCATGCGCGAGCGCCACCCCCATGCGCCGCTTGGCGAAGCTCTCTGGCTTGCCGAACAGGCGCAGGCTGGTGCCGGGGACGCGCAGGGCCTCGTCCACCCCGTCGAACACGATGCCGGCGGCTTCGACGCCGCCATAGATCACGGCGCTGGCACCCGGGCTGCGCAAAGCGGTGCTCACGGGCAGGCCCAGGATGGCGCGAGCGTGCAGTTCGAACTCGCTTTGCCACTGCGTGGCCAGTGTCACGAGGCCGGTGTCGTGAGGGCGGGGGCTGACCTCGCTGAACCAGACTTCGTCATCCCGCACGAACAGTTCCACGCCGAACAGGCCCAGCCCGCCGAGGTCGGCGGTGACGGCGTGGGCGATCTCGCGGGCGCGCTGGCGTGCGGCCGCGGGCA
>CAZBOF010000008.1:0-1104 GCA_964493285.1 uncultured Rhizobacter sp.
AGGTGATCTCCACTTCGCCGCCGCCCGCCAAACGCGCATGCCCGGCATGCACCGCAATCTTGTGCTTCTTGAGTAGATGCTTGACCCCGCCGCTCAGCTGGCCCACCGCCTCGCGGCTGTTGCGCACCATCTGGGCGATGTCCGCCGAGATGCTGCCGAGCTGAATGCCGGCGCCGGCCGCATGGCGGCAAGACCGCAGCAGGTCGGCGCTGTGCAGCAGCGCCTTCGTCGGAATGCAGCCCCAGTTCAGGCAGATGCCGCCCAGTTCGCTCTTCTCGACCACCGCCGTGCGCAGGCCCAGCTGCGCCGCACGGATGGCCCCCACGTAACCGGCAGGCCCGCTGCCCACCACGATCAGGTCGAGCTGGCTCATGCGCCCGCCAGCAGTTCGAGCGGCTTTTCGAGGTAACCCGCCACGCGGCTCAGGAAGCGCAGGCCCGACACGCCATCGAGCACGCGGTGATCACATGCCAGCACCAGCCCCATCTCGGAATGCAGCACCGGGCGCTGCTTGCGGTCGGGGCGGAAGGTTTCGCGCACGCTGCCCACGCCCAGGATCATCGCCTGGCCCGGGTTGATGATGGGCGTCATGTAGGTGACGTTGAACATGCCGGCGTTCGACACCGTCACCGCGCCGCCGCTCATCTCGGCGCTCGACAGACGCGCGCCGCGGGCACGCTCGACGAGCGCCTGCGTCTGCCGCGACAACTCGCCCAGCGGCAGCCGGCCGGCATCGCGCACCACCGGCACGAACAGGCCGCGTTCGGTGTTCACCGCCACGCCCACGTCCGAACTGCTGAACTGCAGCATCGCGTCGCCATCCCACACGCGGTTGGCCTGCGGTTCGTCGACCAGTGCCCGGCCCAGCGCCGCCACGATGAAGTGGTTCAGCGTGAATTTGCGCTCGCCGCTTTCATTGAGTTGCGCGCGCAAGGCCCGCAATGCGCCCACATCGGCTTCGCGGGCGAGGTAGAAATGCGGCACCTCTTGCTTCACCGCTGCGAGGCGCTTGGCCATCGCCTGTTGGGTGCCGCTGATCGGCACGCGCTGAGGCGCGGCGGCCGCTGAAGCCGCCACGGGCACCCGCGTTCCCTGCGCCTTGGC
>CAZBOF010000008.1:1114-18671 GCA_964493285.1 uncultured Rhizobacter sp.
CTTCTGCGTCATCTCCAGCAGGGAGCGTGCTGCCGCCTTGGCGGACTCCACGTCGGCGGCCTTGATGCGCCCCCGAGGCCCGCTGCCGGCCACCTGCGCCAGGTCGATCCCTTCGCGCCCAGCCATGCGCCGCGCCAGCGGCGTGGCCACGATGCGCTCGCCGGGATCACGTGCCGGTGCAGCCACGGCGACTGCGGGTGCAGGGGCGGGAGCAGGCGGCGGCGCGGGCTCGGCGGCCGCAGGAGCATCCTGCGCCGCGTCGCCGCCGGGCGCACCGTCGTCCCAGTACGCCAGCACCTCGCCGACCGGCACCGTGGCACCCGCCGCGTGGACGATCTCCAGCAGCACGCCGTCGAACTCGGCCGCGATCTCGTTCGCGGCCTTGTCGGTCTCGACGACATAGACCGTCTGGTCCTTCTTGAACCGCGCGCCCTGTGCCAGGGACCATTCGGCCACCAGCCCTTCGGTCATCGTCAGGCCCAGCTTGGGCATGTAGAACTTCTGCTTCATGGGAGTCGCCTGTCGTTCAAGCCAGCGCCTTGCGCACGCCGCGGATCACGCTGTCTGCATTCACGGCGTAGCGCTTTTCCAGCGAACTGGCAAAGGGCACCGGCATGAACGGCGCGCCCACGCGAACCACCGGCGCATCCAGCTCGTCGAACGCGTCTTCGCCGATGCGTGCGGCGATCTCCGCACCGATGCCGAACGCCTGCACCGCCTCGTGCACCACCACCGCACGGTGGGTCTTCGCCACCGACGCGAACACCGTGGCCTCGTCCCAGGGCTGCAGCGAGCGCAGGTCGATCACCTCGGCCGACACGCCCTCGCCCGCCAAGGTCTCGGCGGCCGCATGGCAGGCCGCCATGGTGGCGCCATAGCTGACGAGGGTGACATCGCGCCCCTCGCGTGCCACGTGGGCCTGGCCGATCGGGACCCGCAACGCGGTGTCCACCTCGCCGCGGCCGGCGTACAGGCCCTTGTGTTCGATGAACACCACCGGGTCCGGGTCGTCGATGGCGCTGCGCATCAGCGAGTAGGCATCCTGCGCTCGCCAGGGGCACACGACCTTCAGCCCGGGGATGTGCGCGAACCACGCTTCCAGGCATTGCGAATGCTGCGGCCCGGCCGACAGGCCGCCGCCGTGCGGCGTGCGCAACACCATCGGCACGCTGGTGCGCCCGCCGAACATGAAGCGGGCCTTGGCGGCCTGGTTGACCATTGCATCCATCGCCAGCGTCACGAAATCCATGAACATGATCTCGACCACCGGCCGCAGCCCCGACATCGCCGCGCCCACCGAGGCCGAGACGATGGTGGACTCGGAGATCGGGGTGTCGATCACGCGCGCCGGCCCGTAGGCCTCCAGCAGGCCGCGCGTGACCTTGAACGAGCCCCCGGCTTCGGCCACGTCTTCGCCGAGGACGATGACGGTCTCGTCGGCCTTCATGGCATCCACCAGGGCCTGGTTGACGGCGTGTGCGTATCTCAACTGCGCCATCGTCTCAGGCCTCCACGGGGGTGTAGACGTCGCCGAAGGCTTCGTCGAAATCAGGGAAGGCGTCTTCGCGGGCACGCTGCAAGGCGGCGCTCACCGCGGCATCGGCCTCGGCCTGCATAGCGGCGATGTCGCCCTCGCCCAGGCCTGCCGCGCGCAGCGCATCGGCAGCACGCTGCATGGCGTCGCCATCGATCCCCGCCTGCACTTCATCTTCCTTGCGGTACTTCTGGGCGTCGCCTTCGAAGTGCCCGCGCGCGCGGTGCGTGCGGCACTCCAGCACCTGCGGGCCCTGCCCGCTGCGAAGCGCAGCCACGCACGCAGCGGCGGCATCGGCCACCGCATTCACATCGTTGCCATCCACCTCCGTGTGCGGCACGCCGAACGCCGTGGACAGCTTCACCAGCGGTGCTGCGAACTGGCGCTCCGTGGGCGAGAACTCGGACCAGCCATTGTTTTCGCAGACGAACAGCAGCGGCAGCTTCAGCAGCGCGGCCAGGTTCAGGCTCTCATGCAACACGCCTTCGGCCATCGCACCGTCGCCGAACATCGCCACCGCCAGATGGTCGGTGCCGCGGGTCTTCAGCGCGAGGGCGCTGCCCAAGGCGATCGGAATGCCGGCGCCCACGATGCCGTTGGCGCCGATGATGCCGAGCCCCATGTCGGCCACGTGCATGGAGCCGCCCCGCCCTTTGCACACGCCGCCGGCCCGGCCCATGATCTCCTTGAAGAAGCCATCGAGATCAAGCCCGCGCGCGAGCACGTGCCCGTGGCCGCGGTGCGTGGTGGCCAGCGTGTCGCCGGGCTGCATGGCCGAGGCCACGCCGGCCGCCACCGCTTCCTGGCCAATGCTCAGGTGGATGAAGCCGGGAACTTCGCTGTCGGCGAACACGCGCGCCAGCGTGTTCTCCACCGCGCGGATCAGCAGCATGGTGGCGAACAGGCCGCGCAGGCGATCCGGCGATGCACCTTCGGATTTGCGTTTCATGGATTTCCTGGATGTCATGCGGCGCCCTTCGATTCTTCGGCCAAGGTGGCGCGGATGCGGTCGCGCAGAAGGTTCTTCTGCACCTTGCCCGACGCGGTGCGCGGCAGGTCGCTCACGATCTCCACGCGTTCGGGGTATTTCTGGCGGGCCAGGCCCGCCGCGCTGAGGACAGCCGTCACGCTGGCCAGATCCACCGCGGCACCGGCCGCCGGGATCACATAGGCGCACACGCCTTCGCCGAGGCGCGGGTGCGGCATCGAGACGATGGCCGCCTCGCCGATGCTCGGGTGCGCGTGCAGCACATCTTCGATCTCCTTGGCGCTGATGTTCTCGCCGCCGCGGATGATGAGGTCCTTCTTGCGCCCGCTGATGGTGACGAATTCGCCGTGAGTGATGTAGGCCAGGTCGCCGGTGCGGAAAAAGCCGTCGGCATCGAAAGCCTCTTCGGTGTGCGCCCAGTGCGTGTAGCCCAGCATCACCTCCGGCCCGCGCGTGGTGATCTCGCCTTCCTGACCGATCGGCAGTTCGGCGCCGGTGGCCGGGTCGCAGATGCGCACGGTGTGGTTGACGATGCGCCCGTCGGTCGTGGCACCGAGGTCCGGGTCATCGCCCTCGATGAGACCCAAGGTCACGGTGGGCGCTTCGCTGCTGCCATAGACGCGGAACACCGAGCAGTTCACCATCGCGCGGCGCGCGCGGCGCACCACGTCGGGTGGCACGGGTGCGCCGCCACTGGCGAACACGCGCATGCTCGGCAAGCCGCCGCGCTGCGTGGCCTGCTCCGCCAGTTCCACGAGGAAAGGCGTGGCACCCACCGTGAGCGTGGCGCCATGCCGGTCGATCAGGTCGGCCGCGAGCGTGGCTTCCCAGCGCTCCATGAGCACCACCGCGGCCTGGGCGATGAAGGGCATTTCCAGCCCATAGAGATAGCCGGTGACGTGCGTGACCGGCGACGGCATGATGACGACATCGCTCTGCCCGACCTTCCAGCTGCGCATGACCGCGTGGATCTCGGCCATCAGCGTGTTGTGCGAATGCAGGACGCCTTTCGGATTGCCGGTAGTGCCCGAGGTGTAGAGCACCAGCTTCACCGCGTTCGGGTTCGGCGCTGCCGGCGCCCAAGCTTGGCCGCGCCCTTGCGCCGTCACCTGGTCCAGCGTCACCGCGCCATCCTGTGCCTCGCCGCGCAGAACCACCACATGAGCCAGTTCGGGCAGCTCCTGCTTCAGCCGCAGCGCCATCGGCGCGTAGTCGAAGCCTCGGAAATTTTGCGGAACGAAGAACGCCTTGGTGCGCGCATCGCGCAGGATGTAGCGGACTTCGCCTTCGCGGTAGATCGGCACGATGGGATTGCAGATCAGCCCCGACGCACAGGCGGCCAGGTTGATCACCACCGTCTCCCACCAGTTGGGCAACTGGTAGCTGATGACATCGCCCGCGCGCAGGCCCATCGCATGCAGGCCGGTCGCCAGTTCATGCGCCGCGTCGACGGCCTCGCGCACGCTGCGCTGGTGCTCGCCTTCGGTCACCAGCACGCGATCGGGTGAGGCCGCCAGGTACGCCTGGGCCGCCTGCCAGAGCGTGGTGTTCTGCCACTCGCCCGAGGCGGTATAGCGCGCGATGGTCTGCGCATCGAGCCGCATCCGCCAGCCGCTCACGTCGAGCTGGCCCGCGGTTGACGTTGCAGCGGCCGGTGTGGCACGCCCGGCGTCGTTCGATGTGTTCATGACAGGCTCCAAGTAACGCTTCAGCGCAAACCCGCTCGGCGGGCGCCCGCATGCTGCAAGCGCCCATGCGAGCGGGTGTGCTCGCCACCCGGCAAGCCGGGCGGCGCAGGTCGGCGGCGGATCAGCGGGCCGCGTCGATGAAGTGCTTCTTCAGGAAGTTGGCGTGCACGGCCGAGGCCACTTCGAGCTGCGTCTGCGACGAGTACAGCACCATGTGGTCGGTCTTCTCCAAGACGACGAGTTCCTTGCGGCCCGACGGAATGGAGTTGTACATCGCAATCTCCAGGTCCCATTGGGTGATGTTGTCCTGGTCGGCCACCACCACCAGCGTGGGCTTGTTGAGAATGCGCTTGGCGTACGGGAACACGTTGTACATCAGCAGGTTCTCGAGCGACTCGACCGTGTTGCGGTGCTCGTGCAGCGGCGCTTCCTTGGCCTTGATGTCGTTGAAGACCTTGCCCACGTGAGGGAAAGGCCACACCGACATTTCGGTCTCCGGCGTCGGGCTCGACATCGCCATGATGGCGCTCGGCTTGCCCTCGAAGCGGTTCTCGCGGTCTTCGGCGACCAGCTTGAGCAGGTCGGAGAAGCGGCGCTCGCCATGGCAACGCTGCATGGTTTCGTAGCCCTCGACCACCGGCACGGTGGAGACGATGGCCTTCACGCGCGGGTCGGTCGCGCCGACGATGATCGCGTGACCGCCGGCATACGAAATACCCCACACCGCCACGCGGTTGGCGTCGATCTCGGGCTGCTTGATCGCGTAGCTGATCGCGTGCTTGAAGTCGTCGATCTGGGCCCAGGGGTCCAGATGTTGACGGCGATCGCCATCGCTGCCGCCGAAGTTGCGGTAGTCGAAGTACAGGCAGGCCACGCCCGCCTTCAGGATGTTCTGGGCGTAGTGCGGCAGCACCACTTCCTTCACATAGCACCAGCCGCCACCCATCACGGCCACAGGGAACGGACCGTCGCCGTCAGGCGTGGCCAGCACACCGCGGATCGTCGTGCCGTTGCTCTTGAACTCTACATTGCGCTTTTTCATTGGATCTCCTTGAACACCTTCCACCATGGGTCTGCCGCGGATGGTTTGGAACCGCGGCATCTCACACCACCTCTCCCCGTTTCAACCGGCCATTCCGCACGAGGCCGAATGCATCCGGTCGCCATGACCTTGTCCGTGAGGGATCTTCTGTTCTTGACTTGCACGGCCTCGGCAGATTGCCGCGGCCTACACTTCGTTCCAGGCGACTTCGCCCCGCGGGCCGGCCTCGCCTTCATCCAGGTTCATCATTCGGCTCACGCGGGCGAAGTCGCGGCGCAACTCGGCGCTGGCTTCTTCGCACACGAACTGGCCCCGGTCCATCACAAAGCAGCGATTCGACAGATTCAGCGCCACATCGACGTTCTGCTCGATCAGCAGCACCGCCAGGTTGCCGTCCTTCACCACCGCGCGGATCGCCGCGACCAGCGTTTCGACCACCACCGGCGCCAGGCCTTCCGTGGGTTCATCCAGCAGCAGCGCGTGCGGGTTGCCGATCAACGCACGCGCTATCGACAGCATCTGCTGCTCCCCGCCCGACAACTGCCGCCCGAAGCTGCCGCGGCGCGCCGCCAGCGACGGAAAAAGCTCGAAGACGGCAGCCTCGTCCCAGCGACCCGGCTTGCGGGCGACCAGCAGGTTCTCCGCCACCGTGAGGCTGGGGAAGACTTCGCGCTCCTGTGGCACGTAGCCAATGCCGGCCGCCGCGCGTTCGAAGGTCGGCAGCGTGGAGATCGGCGCACCGTTCATCTTCACCGTGCCGGCACGGCGCTGCGCACGGCCCATCACCAACTCCAGCAAGGTGGATTTGCCGACCCCGTTGCGCCCGATGATGGCCACCGTTTCCCCCGGCTGGACCGACATCGACACGTTCTCGACGATCGTCGTTTGGCCCCAGCCGCCCGTGAGGTCCTTGACTTCAAGCATGTGACGCCTCCGCCGCTTGTGCGTTGCCCGCGCCGCCGAGATACACGCGGCGCACTTCCTCGCTGGCCATCACGTCCTGCGGCCGCCCCGTGGCGAGCACGGCGCCTTGCACGAGGACCGTCACCGCCTTGGCGAAACGGCGCACCACGTGCATGTCGTGCTCGATCATCACGATCGCCAGCTCGGCCGGCAGCGATTCGATGACATCCATCAGCCGTCCCACCTCCACGCTCGGGATGCCTGCGGCCGGCTCGTCCAGCAGCAGCACCTTGGGCTCCAGGCTGAGCGCGATGGCGATCTCGACCAGGCGCTGCTGCCCGTAGGCCAGCTCCGAGACGACGGCGTGGCGCACGTCCTTCAGCCCCAGCCCTTCGAGCACCTCGCTCGCGCGGTCGATGACTTCGCCGGTGCGCGATGCCCGGCGATAGAACACGTGCGACACGCCCATGTGCTCGCTCACCGCCATGAACACGTTCTCCATCACGCTCAACCCGCGGAACAGGTTGTTGATCTGGAACGTGCGGACCAGGCCGCGCTTGGTCCGCTGGGCCGGCGTCACGCGGGTGATGTCCTGCCCGTCCAGCCAGACGCTGCCCTCGTTGGGCTGGAGCTGGCCGGTCAGCAGGCCCACCAGCGTGCTCTTGCCCGCCCCGTTGGGGCCGATCAGCGCGTGGCGCGCGCCACGCTCGACCGAGAAACTGACGTTGTTGGTGACATGCAGCGCGCCGAAGCGCTTGTTCAAGCCACGTGCTTCAAGAACTTTGCTCATGACGCTTGCCTCGGGCTGTTGTCCATGACGCGGTTCCAGGCCTTCTCCAGCATGCCCAGGATGCCGCCACGCGCCACCATCACGATGAACACGAGCAAGCCGCCCACCACGAACATCCAGTGGAACGGGTTCCATTCGGCCGCCTGCTGCCGGACCAGCATGTAGATCGGAGCGCCGACCAGTGCGCCATACAAGCGCCCCGCACCGCCGAGGATCAGCATCACCAGGCCGTCAATCGAGCGGTCGAGGTTCAGCGTGTCGAGCCCGACGAACTTGCTGGTCTGCGCCGAGAGCGCACCGGCCACCCCGGCAATGCCGCCGCTGAGCACGTACGAAGCCGTCAGCTTCTTGATGACCGACGTGCCGATGAAGCCCATGCGCTGCGGATTCTCGCGGCAGCCTTTGAGGGACATGCCGAACGGCGAGTTGATCACCATGCGCATCACGAGGAACAGCACGAAGAGCCAGGCCAGGGTGTACCAGTAGGCGGTCTGCCCCCAAGCCGTCCACTCGAAGATGCCGAACAGGGGCTGGAGCTGGATGCCGCCCATGCCATCGTCCCCGTGCGTCAGCCACACGGCCTTGTTGGCGAACTCGAACACGATGATCGCGAAAGCCAGCGTCAGCATGATCTGCGGCAAGCCGCTGGCCCTGAGCACGATGGGGCCGATGATCGCGGCGAACACCGCGGCGATGGCTGCCGAGATCAGCACCCCGCTGATGGGTTCGGTGAGTCCGTTCAACGCCAGCAGCCCGGCCGAGTAGGCGCCGATGCCGAAGAACACCGCATGACCGAACGACACGATGCCGGTGTAGCCCAGCGCCAGGTCGATCGACAGCGCGAACAAGGTCATCACAAAGATCGAAGTCGCCAGGGACAGGTTGCGCGGGAACAAGAAGAACACGGCCACCGCGACAAACCAGTACGCGATCTCGACGAAGCGCAGGCGCTTCTGAGCGGAAGTGAGGGAGAAGAGCATGTTCATCGTGCCACCGGTGCATGGATCAGCGCCTTGCCGCGCACGATCAGGTAGATCAACAAAACGATGTAGACCAGGAACGACCCCACTTCCGGATAGAAGTAGCGTCCCGCGGTATCCACCACGCCCAAGACGATGGACACCGCGGCCGCGAGCTTCATGTTCCCGTTGCCCGACATCACCACGATGATGAGAATCATCACGAGGTACTTGAACGGATACATGGGTTCCAGCGGCAGGATGGCTGCGCCCACCGCACCGCCGATGGCGGCCAGGCCGCTGCCCAGCGCATACGAGATCGAGAACAGACGGCGCACATTGATGCCCACCGACTCGGCCATGCTGCGGTTGTCCACCGCGGCACGAAGGCGTGCGCCGAACGCCGTGCGGTCGAACAGAAACCACAGCGCCAGCATCACCACCAGGCCGAGCCCGATCACGAAGAGGCGGTACGTCTGCACCGAGCGGCCGGCAACATCCACATTGCGCGAGAGCACATCAGGCAGCTGCGCGCCCACGATGTTGGGGCCGAATGCGAGGTTGAGCGAGGCCACGCCGATGAAGGCGAGGCCGATCGTCAGCAGCGCCTGCTCCAGCTCCGTGGCGCCGTACAGCTTGACGAAGAAGGTGCGCTCGATGACCACGCTGAGCACGGCCACGGCAATCACCGCGGCGAAGATCGACGGCGCCCATGCCCAGCCAAGTTCATTGATGAAATGCACGGACAGGTAGCCGCCCACGGCCGCGAACACGCCGTGCGCCATGTTGACCACGCGCACCAGGCCCATGGTGACCACGAGGCCCACCGAGATCAGGAACAGGATGGTCCCGTACGACAGCCCGTAGATGCCGATGAAAGTCAATGCCGAAGTGATGTCTGACATGTGATGCGCCTCAGTCGAACTTCAGCTTCGCCACCTGGACGATGCGGCGGTAGTGGGCCAGCTCTTCGCTGACGCGCTGCCCCAGCGCCGCAGGCGGGCCGCCCCGCGGCGTCATGCCCATGTCGGACAGGCGGCGACGCACGTCGGTGTCGCTCGCAGCCACGTTCACGGCCTGGTTCAGGCGCTCGATCACGGCGTCCGGCGTGCCCTTGGGCGCAAACAGGCCGAGGTAGGAGACGAGCGTCATGTCGGGCAGGTTCTGTTCGGTCATCGTCGGAATGTTGGGGAATCGGGCATCCCGCTGGCGGCTCGTCACCGCCACCAGCCGCACGCGGCCCGCGTCGGCGTACGGCTTGGCGGCGCCGTCGAAGGTCAGGTCGAGTTCACCGGCGGCCACGTCTTGCAAGGCCAGCACGGTGGAGCGGTAGGGGACGTGGACGATGTCGGTGCCGGTCAGGTGCTTGAAGTACTCCGTCATCAGCTGCGTGCCGCTGCCCACGCCCGCACTGCCATAGCTGAGCTTGCCGGGGTTGGCCTTCGCGTAGGCCACCAGCTCTTGCACATTGGCGACCGGCAACGCGTTCTTCACCACCAGCGCGACACCGTAGTCGGTGGCCAACGCCACCGGCGCGAGGTCGCGCTCGGCGTCATAGCCGGGCGCGCGCTCCACGGCAGGCATCATCGTGTAGTTCGAGTTCGTCATGAACAGCGTGTAGCCGTCGGCCGGTGCCGCCACGGCCGCGTGCGTTCCCAGCTTCGTGCCCGCGCCAGGGCGGTTCTCGACCACGAACGGCACCTTGAGCTGCTGGCTGACGTGGTCGAGGAACACCCGAGAACTCACATCGGTGACACCCCCCGCGACGAAGGGAATGATCACCTTCACGGCCTTGGCAGGGTACGCCTCGGCTGCAAGCGCCGGAAGCGTCAAGCTCATCAGCAGGCCCACCCATGTGAGCCCCCGCCGCCTCAACAGATTCATGACTGCGTCTCCTTCTTTATGCCTCGCCCGCGATGCCGCAGGCTGAACGTTCGAGTGCCTGGCCGATCGAGCGGCGGCGTGATCGCGGGGGAATCGAACCGCACATCGCGCCTGCCCGACCCTTCGCAGCAAACCAGCCCAGGGCCAGTTCGACATCGATCCTAATTTACCAGTCGGTCACTAGTCAATGACCACTTGGTTACCTAATGGAAAATACCTAACGCCGCAGACCCTCTCGGCACCGCCCCATCCCGCGCGCCACCGGGCTCCTCGCAGGAGTCCGGCAGCCGCTTCTGGCACCATCGGCCATCGCCCGCGGCTTCGTGAATCCAGCCTCACGCGGCGACGGCCATCCACGCGACACGGCGCGGGTCAGTTGCCTCGTGCAACCGACCACTTGAAAATGTTGTTGCGCTGAATGGCCGACGACCCGCCGATGATGGGCAGCAACAGCGCATCGCGCACGTAGCGCTCCATGTCGAAATCCTTCACATAGCCATAGGCACCCAGAATCGTCTGCGCCTCCAGCGCCACCGCCTTGGCCACCTCGGTGGCAAACAGCTTGGCCATCGAGGTCTCCACGCTGCATGGCAAATGCTGATTGGCAAGCCACGCCGCGTGATAGAGAACGAGGCGGGCGGCATGCAGCTGCGTCTTCATGTCGGCCAGCTTGTGCTGGATCGACTGGTAGTTCGCAATCGGCTTGCCGAACTGCTGGCGCTCGAACGCATACGCCCATGCATCCTCGATAGCCGCACGGGCGATGCCGATGCCGAGCGCGGCCACTTCCAGCTTCTCGACATCGAGGCCCGAGCCGACGATCATCGACCAGCCGTTGTTCCAGCCCGGCTCGCCGCCGATCACATACTCGAACGGCACCTCGACGTTGTCGAACGACACGTCGGTGGTCGTCGCACCCTTCATGCCCAGGCCTTCGATCGGCGTGATCGTCACGCCCGGCGTCTCGGGCGGCACCATCACGAGCGAGAGATTCTTGTGCCGAGCACCTTCGGGCCCGCTGCGCACGAGGGTGTAGATGTAGTCGGAGATGGAAGCGCCGGAGCAGAAGCGCTTGGCCCCGTTGATGCGCACCCGATCGCCCACGCGTTCGGCGCGGGTCTTCACGCTCGCGAGATCGGCGCCGGCATCGGGCTCCGTCCAGCCGTAGGCGAAGATCAGCGAGCCATCGACCACGCGCGGGAGCAGCTCGCGCCGCTGCGCTTCGGTGGCGCACTCCACGAGGTTCATGCCGGCATAGCAAGCACCCATGATGTAGGGCACCGAGACGGCAAGACTGCGGCGCGACAACTCCTCGATGACCACCATGGTGGCCAGGATGTCGCGCCCGGCGCCGCCGTACTCCTCAGGCACCGTCAGGCCCATGACACCCAGTTCGGCCAGCTTGTCGAACACGTCGCGCGGGAAGTGGTTGGCCTTGTCCCAGGCTGCCGCGGCGCCGCGCGGCATCTCTTTCTCGACAAAGCGCTCCAGCGTGTCGCGCAATTGCCGGATGTGATCCGGTTCAGTGAAATCCATACAACGGCTTCACCTTTCAGCGACCGGTGAACACCGGGGCGCGCTTCTCGCGGAATGCGTTCACCGCTTCCTGGTGATCGGCGCTCACGTTCGACATGGCCTCATAGGCCAGCGAGGCATCCATGATCGAATGCGCGAGCTGCTTGAGGCCGATGTTGGCCGACATCTTGCTCCAGCGGATCGCCTTGGTGGCGCCCGTGGCCAGTCGGTCGGCGAACTGGTTCACCCGGTCGTTCAACTCGGCAGCCGGCACCGCATGGTTGATCAGGCCGATGCGCGCGGCTTCGGGCGCGGTCATCAGGTCGCCGGTCATCAGGTATTCCTTGGCACGGACGTAGCCGATGAGCTGCGGCCAGATCACCGCCCCGCCATCGCCCGCCACGAAACCGACGCTCACGTGCGGGTCGCCGATCTTGGCGTTCTCGGCGGCGAAGATCACGTCGCAGAACAGCGCGATCGTCGCGCCCAGGCCGGTGGCATGGCCGTTCATCTTGGCGATCACGGGCTTCTCGCAATCGAGCAGCGAGAACACGATCTGCTTGCCTTCACGCGCCGTCTTCTCGAACGACGAAGGCTGGTCGATCATCTTCTGCATCCACTCGATGTCGCCGCCGGAGGAGAACGCACGCCCGGCACCGGTGAGCACCGCGATGTCGCATTCGGGGTCGTTGGAGACGTCGACGAACACACGCGCCAGTTCGGCGTGCATGACCTCATCCACCGCATTGAGTTTGTCGGGCCGGTTCATGGTGATCTCGAGCACGCGGCCGCGGCGCTCGAACAACAAGGTGGTGTAGTCGGTGAACTTCATGGGTCCTCTTCAAGTGGGCGGCACCCGCAGGGAAGCGGCTGCGCGTATGGCTGACACCCTCCCCGCGACAAGCGCCGGGGTTCGCAGATGTCCTAAGCGCCCATCGTAGGGTCCCGAAGTCAATGAATCAATAGTCATTGACTGACTATTCATCGGTAGAATCCCGCATTCGGTGGCCGGCCATCGCTGCCACAAGGAGACATGCCATGACATCCCCGCACGATCCTGGCGCACCGTCGCCGTTTGATTTCCATGGCCAGGTCGCGGTGGTGACCGGCGGCGGCAGCGGCATCGGCCAGCAATGCGTGCACGCCCTGCGGGCGGCAGGCGCCACCGTGATCGCGGCAGACCTGCGCTTTTCCTCCGCGCCGCAGCCTCCCGATAGGCACCAGCTGGTGTGCGACGTGTCGTCCGAACCGGCGGTGCAACGGCTCTTCGCCGACGTGCTCGCGCGCCATGGCCGCGTGGATCTGCTGATCAACTCGGCGGGCGTGGTGGAAGCCGTGCGGCGCACCGCCGACCAGGATGCCGCCCACTGGGACCACGTGATGTCGATCAACGCCAAAGGCGTCTTCCTGTGCTGCCGCGAGGCGGGCAAAGCCATGGTCGCGCAGCGCCGCGGCGCCATCGTCAACATCGGCTCGGTGGCCGGGCTGGTGGGCATCCCCGGCTCCAACGCCTACGGCCCCAGCAAGGCTGCGGTCGCGCACATGACGCGCAGCCTCGCCTGCGAATGGGCGCGGTTCGGCGTGCGCGTGAACTGCATCGCGCCGGGCTATGTGGACGCCCCCATGGCGCACGCGCTCTTTGGCGACAACGACGATGCCACCCAGGGCGCACTCAAGCGCGTGCCGATGGCACGCTTCGGCCAGGCCCGGGAAATCGCGCACGCCGCGCTGTTCATGTGCAGCCCGCACGCGAGCTACATCACCGGCACGGTGCTGCCGGTGGATGGAGGCTGGGCCGCCTTCGGGGGCGCGTCTCGCTGAACGGCGCACCGCCGCCTCAGTGATACACCGAGCCGCCATCCACCGCCAGGATCTGGCCCGTGATGAAGGCCGCGTCGTCGCTGGCGAGAAACGCCACCGCGCCGACGATGTCCTGCGGCCAGGCATCGCGCGGCAGTGAGCGCGTGGCGATGGCCGTTTCGCGGTAGGCCGCGGCCACCTCGGTGTTGCCGAGATTGCCCTCGCTGAGCGTGTAGCCCGGCGACACCGCATTGACCGTCACGAAATCGGGGCCGAACTCGCGCGCCAGCGCACGCGTCATCGAAATGAGCGCACCCTTGCTCGTCACGTAGTCGAGCATCAGCGCCGAGCCCTTGAACGCGGTGCCCGAGGTCATGTTGATGATGCGGCCGCTGCGGTGCAGGCGCAGATGCGGCGAGGCCGCGCGGGCGCACAGAAACGCGCCCATCACGTTCACCTCCTGGACCCGCCGCCACTCGGCCGCGGTGACTTGCTCGAACGGGCGCATCTTCACCGTGGACGCCAACGCGGCGTTGTTGACCAGCACGTCGATGCGGCCGAATTCGGCCGCGGTGCGATCCACCATGGCCTGGACCGAGGCTTCATCGGCGACATCCGTGCGCACGGCCAGCGCACGCGCCCCGCTGCGCCGAATCGACTCGGCGGCAGCCTCGCCGCCCTCGATATCGGCCACCACCACCCAGGCGCCGTCGGCCGCGAGGCGTTGCGCAATCGCCAGGCCCAGGCCGGAGCCGGCACCGGTGACGATCGCCACCTTGTCTTTCATCTTCATGCCGAAGTGCGCGTCAATTTGTGATCCACGGAAGATATAGATGGGAGCTGGAGGTGTCAACGCATCGCGGCATCCTTTGCCATGGGTGCGTATATTCCATTGGTGACCAATGTGTCAACATGGGAAATCTCTCTGATTCATTTTATATCTTCCATGGAAGATTGCATCCGGATCAAGGCACTCCGCTCGCCTGCGTGCGGGGGCACCGGAGACGGTGCGGCCGGTCGGCGCCGGGCGGACATGCACGGTGCGCTGGCCCGTGCCCGATTCCCGTACGAAGACATCAACTCAACAGGACGACACCCATGGCATATCCCCAACGAGCCAGCGCAGCCAACCGCCGCGTGCTGCCGCGCTCCATCCTCTTCGCTGCGGCCCCTTTGCTGGGCATGGCCGGTCTGGCGCATGCCCAGTCGTCGGTCACCGTCTACGGGATCATCGACTCCGGCGTCGAGTACGTCACCAACGTGGGCGCCTCAGGCGACTCGATCTGGCGCGTGCCCAGCCTCACGGGCACCCTGCCTTCGCGCCTCGGCTTCCGCGGCAGCGAAGACCTGGGCAATGGCCTGAAAGCCAACTTCCTCATGGAGCAAGGCTTCGCGCCTGACCAGGGCACGCTGAACCAGGGCGGCCGCGCATGGGGGCGCCAACTCTACGTGGGGCTGTCCAGTACCAGCTGGGGCTCGATCTCCTTCGGCCGCCAGTATTCGCACATCTTCTACTCGATGATCGGCGACACCATCGGCCCGAACATCTACTCGATCGGCCAGCTCGACGGCTACCTCGCCAACGCGCGGATGGACAACTCGATCTCCTACCGCGGCACGTTCGGCGGGTTCACCCTCGGCGCGTCCTACTCGCTGGGCCGCGACACGGCCGGCAGCCTGCCCGCAGGTGGCTGCGCCGGCGAATCGTCGACCGACAAGAGCGCCTGCCGCGGCATGTCCGGCTCGTTGCAGTACGCCACACCGGACTGGGGTGTCGCGCTGGCCTATGAGCGCCAGAATGGCGGCGCCGGCGCCGGCTCCCCGCTGCCGCTCAGCTCGCAGACCGACACCCGCACGCTGCTGAACGGCTTCGTGAAGTTCGGCAGCACCAAGGTCGGTGCCATCTTCCTGCGCCGCGACAACGAAGGCTCCGCCACGCCGAAGAGCGACATCTACAGCCTGGGCGTCACGCACCCCATCGGCCCGGTCGTGCTGGACGCCAGCTATTCCACCCTGCGCGTGAAAAACAGCAGCGACGAAGCCTCGATCTTCGCGGCCCGCGCGCTGTACAACCTGTCCAAGCGCACGGCGGTCTACACCACCGTGGGTCACCTCACGAACAAGGGCAACGCCACCTACACCGTGGACGGCGGCGTGGTCGCGGGTTCGGCACCGGCACCGGGCGTGAACCAGACCGGCGTGATGGTCGGCGTCCGGCACATCTTCTGACGCCCTCACCGCGGATGCCGTCCGCGGTGCATCCAGGTTGAACACCTTGCGGCTGCACACCTTCGGGCGTGCAGCCTTTTTTCATGGCGCGCTCAGGCGATGCCGCGCAGGTTGGGCATCGGTGGCGCACGCCGTGCCACGCCGCCGTCCACCGCCATGATCTCGCCGGTGACGTACGCGCGGAGATCGCTGCACAGGAAGAGCAGCGGGCCGGCGATATCGGCGGGCAAGGCAGCGAGGCCCATCGGAACGGCCGCACCGATGGCCGCCCACCGCGCGGCGGAGAACTTGCGCTGGCCGGCCTGGACCACACGCCACAAGCCGCTGTGCGACGAAGGATCGAGCTTGCGGCACAAGCGGCCGGCGCGCTTGCGCGCGGCTGGATTGACGCGTTGCCCAAAGGGCGGGAGGTGGCGAAGAGCGCCGTGACCGAGGTGATTTGCAGGCCGGGATTGTTTCGGTACCCGTTTTCAACGACATTGTTCGCTGGCGTCGCACCATGACAGGAGCATGCAATGGGATTCAATGAGCAACAGCGAGGCGACACCGAGGGCTATCGAGGCATTCCGACCCGGCCGGCCCAGAGCCTGGACGAAGCCATGGGACGCGGTGCGGGGCAAGCGCGCCGCGACCAGGAACTCCTCCAGGGCGCAGCATCCTCCGAAGGCTACGAGCCCATTTCGCCCCGGTACGGCATGTACCTGGTTGGCGTGCTCGCCCTCTTCGCGGTCGCGAAGTGGGGCTTTGGCGCAGCAACCGACGTCGCACTGCTGCTGGCGGCTGCATGCGTGGCGCTGCTGCTGACACGCAAGCTGCGCTGGCTACTGCGTGCACTCACACCTCTGTATGTCGGTCTTTGGGCCGGCGCAGCCTTCGGGGCAATCTCGCTGGCCATGAGTGGCGCCCCTCTGAGCCTGGGCAACATCGCCATCCACCTGATTCTGGGGGGTGCGATAGGCCTGGCGCTCCTGATCGTGCCAAGACTCAAGCGGCGCTGACGTTCCCGCCTCGCTTCGGGCAGGCGCTGGCGGCCACCGGCGACATCCGGCGGGTGGCATCCCGGCTGGGGCGCAGCAGTGTGCTGAGTACAGAAATCTACCTGCGCATCGATCCGGCCCGGAGACTCGAAATCATCGATGTTGCGGGGCCCCATGGATCAGGAAGGGATGTGACGGTGGAGCCGGGCTACAAGGCCCGCAAAACCTTGTCAGCCTCCGTGGCCGGTGTGATCTCAATAAATCCCTTGCCGCGGACATTTTTCATCAGACGCATCAAGCGATGCCGCGCAAGTCGGGCATCGGCGGCGCACACAATGCCACGCCGCCGTCCACCGCCATGATCTCGCCAGTGACGTACGCGCTGAGATCGCTGCACAGGAACAGCAGCGGGCCGGCGATGTCGGCGGGCAGCGCAGCACGGCCCATGGGCACGGTGGCACCGATGGCTTCCCACTGCGCGGCGGAGAACATCGCGTTCAGGCGCGGCGTGCGCACATAGCCCGGCGCCACGCCATTGATGCGTACGCCGCGGGCGGCGTACTCCACCGCCGACGCGCGGATCCAATGATGCAGGCCGGCCTTGGCCGCGCCATAGGCCGAGCGGTTGGCCAGCACGCGCTGCCCGGCCATGGAGCCGACGAACACCATGGCACCCCCGCCCGCTTGTGCCATCTGCTCGGCGCCGATCTGCACCGTGAGGTAAGCATGGCGCAGCACGATCTCGAATTGCCGGGCCCATGCCGCGTCATCGGTCTGCGCCACCCTGCCGTCGAACGCCACGCCGATCACGTTGACGACGGCATGGATCCGCCCAATCGACTCGCGCGCGGTGTCAAACACACGCACCATGTCGTCGCGCGAAGTGGCATCGGCCGCGCACGCCACGCCGGCCACGGCACGGGCCACCGCGGCGGCGCGATCGGAGTCGTTGTCAACGCAGAGCACCTTGGCGCCCGCTTGCGCGAGTGCATGCGCCGCCTGCTCCCCGATGCCCTGCCCGGCGCCGAGCACCACCGCCCCGCGCCCGCGCAGATCGAGGCCGCGGGTGTCGTCGGGGCTGGCAGATGCATCGGCGGCCATGGGAGTTCCTCGCGGATGTGGAGCGCCGGGGCTCGCAGCCCCGCCGCCGTCCATCACCAGTTGGTGGCGATGTACTTGGCTTCCATGAACTCGAGGATGCCGTGGTGCGCGCCTTCGCGGCCGAGGCCGCTCTGCTTGACGCCGCCG
>CAZBOF010000008.1:18681-19385 GCA_964493285.1 uncultured Rhizobacter sp.
ATGTCATCTGGAAGTGAGCTGTTCGTCCTAACCGCTACCAGTTGGTCGAGACGTACTTGATCTCACAGAACTCGATCAGGCCGTGGTGCGAGCCTTCGCGGCCCAGGCCCGACTGCTTGACGCCGCCGAACGGCGCCGCCGGGTCGGACACCAGGCCGCGGTTGAGCGCGATCATGCCGGCCTCGACCGCCTCGGACACGCGCAGCCCGCGTTGCAGGTCGCGCGTGAAAACGTAGGCCACGAGGCCGTACTCGGTGGCGTTGGCCAGTTGCACGGCTTCTTCTTCGGTGTCGAACGCCACGATGGGCGCGACCGGGCCGAAGATCTCCTCGCCCAGCAGGTTCGCATTCGTGGGCACGTCGGCCAGCACCGTGGGGTTGTAGAAATAGCCCGCACGCTTGGGCCGCGAGGCACCCGCCAGCACGCGCGCGCCCTTGGACACCGCGTCGTCCACCAGTTCGGCGATCTTCGAGACCGAGGCATGGTTCACCATCGGGCCGCATTGGGTGTCGGCGCTGTTGCCGTCGCCCACCTTCATCGCGCCCATGCGGTCGGCCAGGCGCTTGCAGAACTCGGCGTAGGCGCCGCGCTGCACATAGAAGCGGTTCGCCGCCGTGCACGCCTCGCCGCCATTGCGCATCTTGGCCACCATGGCCCCTTCGATGGCGGCATCCATGTCGGCGTCGTCGAACACCAGGAACGGC
>CAZBOF010000008.1:19395-28593 GCA_964493285.1 uncultured Rhizobacter sp.
CGCATTGCCGCCCAGCTCCATGGAGCAGTTGATGATGCTGCCCGCGGCGCTGCGCAACAGCACGCGGCCCACCTCGGTGGAACCCGTGAACGACAGCTTGCGCACGCGCGGGTCTTGCAGCATGGCGTCGACCACCTTGCCCGACGTGGACGTGGTAAGCACATTGATCACGCCATCGGGCACGCCCGCTTCCTTGAACAAGGCCGCAAGCGCGTAAGCCGTGAGCGGCGTCTCGGTGGCCGGCTTCAGGATGCAGGTGCACCCGGCTGCGAGCGCCGGCGCGATCTTGCGCGTGGCCATGGCCGCGGGGAAGTTCCACGGGGTGACGAGCACCGACACGCCGATCGGCTGGTACGTGACCAGGATGCGGTTGGCGCCGCTGGGCGCCACGCCCAGATCGCCACTCACGCGCACCGCCTCTTCGGCAAACCAGCGGAAGAACTCGGCCGCATACGCGACCTCGCCTTGCGCATCGGCCAGCGCCTTGCCGTTCTCGATGGAGATCAGCGCCGCCAGGCGGTCCTTGTCGCGGATCATCAGCTCGAAGCATTTGCGCAGGATTTCCGAACGCTGCCGCGCGGGCATGCGCGAGAACGCCGGCAACGCCTGTGCAGCCGCATTCACGGCGCGCGCGGCGTCGTCCACCGTGGCATCGGCCACGCTGGCGATCACCTGCTCGGTGGACGGGTCGGTGACGTCGATGCGGCGGCCCGCACTGCCGGGACGCCACTGGCCGCCGATGTACAGATCCGTGGGCACGCCTTCGAGGGCGCTGGCAGGTGTGAAGGAGGTCGGTGCACTCATGATGATGGAAGAAGACTAGTCGGCACGCTGAAACGCGCCCGCCAGGCGGGCGGCCGGGAACGCGGCCAGCGTGGATTGGATCGTGGCAAGCGGCATGCCCTGGCCGGCGAACGACAACACATGGTCATACACCGAAACGCCGCTGTCCACAGGAAAGTTGCCCATGCTGCGCAACGCATACCCCTGCGCGAACAAGGCGGATATGACGGCGCTGAGATCGCCTCCGGGGCCGAAGCGCCCGGTGACCACCAGCCCCGTCGGGCGCTCGCCGAAGATCGGCTTCGACGAGATCACCCACCAGTTGCTGATGGCCCCGCTGTCGATGCCGGTGGCAAAAATTTCCAGCCCCGGCACGACCTGCGCGACGGAACGCGAACCCACGACCGCCAGCGTACCGTCGCCGGCCAGCACATCGTGTGCCGCCGCCACCGAGTTGAGAGCATGCACCTCGCGCGGCACGCCGCCGAAGTTGGCGTCCAGGTAGGGCTTGCATTGCAGGATCGAACCGTGGCCGGTGATCTTGCGGATGTCTTCCTTGCGCGTGCCGGGCTTCACATAGAGGTTGCACACGATGCGCAAGGGCAGCTGCCCGGTGACGACGTAAGGATGCTGCGTGAGCGGGTGCCCTTCGTGCGGCTGCCCCGTGCGCTCGATGCCGATGACGATCGAGTCGACCGCACCGCGCGCGAGCGCATCCCACAGCGCATCCATCGAGGGCCAGTAGCTGACCTCGCCGAAGCCGGGGTAGACCTCGCACGCCCGCGCCGTGGCTTCCCCCGCGAAGGTGGCCGCGCTGCCGAGCGTGCCGAGGCGCAGGGCCTCGCTCATTCCGGATTGCGCCCGACGAAGAACTCGCGGTCGGTGGCATCCGTCACCTCGAGCTTGGCGGCGCGCAGGCCTTCACGCAGCTGCTTCATCACGCGGTCGGGCAGCTTCATCGTCGGCTGGCGCATCGGGCCGCCGTTGTAGCCGCTCAGCCAGGCCTGGTACTTCCATTGCATGCGGCTGACGAACTGCGTGGCGCTCAGGTAACCGCCGATGGCGGCGGCGTTCGCCATGCGCGCCGGATGGATCTGCCAGTAGAGCTTCATCGCCTCTTCGAACTGGCCTTCGCGCACCATCTTGAAGATGCGCGGGATCATGCCGCCGAAGTATTCGCCGTTGCTCGTGCCCATGAACTGCATCGGCACCAGGCCGGCGAACGCGATGCCTTCGCTTTCCACCGGGAAGGTGACCAGCACCTGGTCCGACAAGGCCTTCCAGGTTTCCACGAAGCCGCCGATCGTGGGCATGCCGCCTTCTGCCTTGATGCAGACCACGTTCGGGATGTCGCGCACCATCTTGCGCAGCAGGTCGAGACTCATGCCCGAAGGGTGCACGCGCTCGAAGCCCCACAGCGGAACCGGGAACACGATGACGCCCAGATTCGTCGCGTCGCAGAAGGCCTTGGTGTAGTCGTAGATTTCCTTCTCGGTGGTCGCGTAGAAGTTGGCCGGGTAGCTGAGCAGTGCGATCTTCGCGCCGGCCCGCTCGGCCGCCTGCGCCGCTTCGATGTTCTCGGCCAGCGTGCTGAACGCCGCGTGGTGGATCATCTCCAGCCGGCCGCCGGCCTCGTCCACGGACCAGCGCGCGAACTGCTCGTATTCGGGCACGGTGATGTTCACTTCGGACACCATCAGCGAGCCCCAGAAGCCGTTGTCGATGTTCTTGCGGACGTCGTGGCGGATGCCCTTCTGGTTCAGGCCGCGCAGGTCCTGCGTGAACGACGGGATGACGACGTTCGCCACGCCCTTCATGTTGTCGCGGGCCCAGGCCCGGATGTCTGATTTCTTGATGCTTGCCATGGTCAAAACTCTCCTGGTGAATGCGGGCGGCGGTAAGACCTAGGCCTGCTTGAATGAAAATTCGATGGGCAGGCGCGTGCCGACACCCAGTTCTTGCGCGCGGATCAGGCACATCTCGGCCACCGCAATGTCTTGCAGGGCCGACCCGACGGACTTGAACAGCACGATCTGGTCTGCATTCGCCCGTCCCTGGCGCTTGCCCGACACCACATCGGCGAGCGACAGCAGCTTGTCGTCGAAGCGCACGCCATCGGCGGTGGCTTGCAGCATGTCGCCGGTCTCGTGCCCCACTTCCTCGGGCACGTCGGCCACGATCACGTCGGCCCGGCGAATGACCTCGGAGTCGACTTCCCGCTGCTCGGGCATGGTCGAGCCGATGGACACGACCGTGCAGCCCGGCGCAAGCCATTCGCCTTTGAGAATCGGCGTCTCGTCTTTCGAGCGGGCCGCGGCCACGACCAGCGATGCACCCCGCACGGCCAGCTCGGGGCTCTCCGCCGCGGTGACCTCGGTGTTGAACTCCGCCGACAGCCTCGCGGCCAAGGCCTCGCGATTCGCCTTCGTCGGGCTGAACAGCTTCATCGCGCGAATCGGGCGAAGCGCCGCGATCGCGCGGGCATGCGCCTGGGCTTCACTGCCGGAACCCAGCAGGCCGAGCGTCACCGGCCCTGCCGGCGCCAACGCGTCGACCGCGATCGCCGAGGTGGCCGCAGTGCGCGATGCGGTCAGCTGGTTGCCATCGACGAAGCCCGCGACCAGGCCCGTCTCCTGGTCGAACAGCGTCACCACGTAGTTCACGCCTTTGCTGCGGCTCAGGCCGAACAGCTTGGCGCCCATGTAGCGCCCGGTCGGGCTGACCGCCGCCAGCGCGCGCAGCCAGGCGCCGTTGCCGCGGGCCACGACGCGCGGCGGCGCCTGGTGCGGCCCCATCGGTGCGGCGTAGGCGCTGCGCACGGCTTCGATCACGTTCTTCCATTGCAGGAAGGGACGCAGCGTGTCGGGGTCCAGATACAGGATGCCTTGGGGGGAAGTCATGCGGAGATTCTTTCGTTGTCGTTCGGGAATGCGCGGCGCGGCCGGCGTCAGAGCGTGTCCTTGCCCCACCCCCAATAGCGGGCGATGGCGCCCGCGTCCACGCGCAGGTCGAAGCCGGTCACCATGCGGGCTTCATCGCTGGCGAGGTACACCGCGCCATAGCCGTAGTCGCTCGGCGCAGGCGGCTCGCCTGCGGGCAGCAGCTTGCCGCGCTTGATGGCGAGGTGATCCGTGATGTCGGGACGCGGGCGTCCCCAGCGTTCGGCGCGATCGGCGGCCTCGCCCGGATGCGTGGCCGTGGGTGTCAGGCTGTTGACGCGAATGCCGTACTCGGCCAGCTCCATCGCATTGGCACGCGCCATGTTCAGCAGGCCCGCCTTGGCGGTGCAATAGGCCACGTTCTTCGGGTTGCCCTGGTGCGCCTCGGTGGAGACGATGTGGATGATGCTGCCGCGGCGCTTGCGCTCGATCATCGATCTGGCCACGTGCTGGGTGAACAGAAAGGTGCCGGAGAGGATGAGGTCCGTCTGGTCGCGGAACTCCTCCACCGTCATCGTCAGCAGGCCCTTCTGGTTGTAGTAGGCCGCGCCGTTGACCAGGATATCGATGTGGCCGAAGGTTTCCAGCGCCTTGGCGACAACCGCCTTCACTTCGTTCTCTTGGCGCACGTCGCAGCGCATGCCGATCGCCTGGGCGCCGGACTCGCGCAGCACGCGCGCGCAATCGATGGCGTTCGCCTCGTCATGGTCCACGCACACCAGGTGCGCGCCTTCGCCGGCAAACATCTCGGCGATCCCGCCACCGATGTTGGGGCTGGTGCCGGTGACGATGGCGACTTTGCCCTGCAATCTGTTGCTCATGGTCGTCGCCTCAAAGAATGATGCTCAGCTTGCCTTGCGGGCGAAGCGCCTGGTGGTCGAGGATCGACTTGCGCCTGCGGAACAGGAACTTGCCGCCCTCTTCGCGCAGCACGTGGTCGTAGCGGCCGACGTAGGTGTCTACGCGCTCGTGGCGGAAGCGGTGAATGATGAAGTTCGCCATCACGCGGATGTCGGCCGCGCCGGATTTCTCGACCTGCACGTTGGTGACGCTGCGGCGCGTGCGAGAGAACGGGTTCTCCGAGAACGTCTTGCCACTCAGCAATTGCTTCACCCGCGACGACAAGCGCTTGTAATCGTCGTCCACCAGGTACAACGCCTGTTCGGGCTCGGCATCGCGCATGTCCATCGGCGGCACCAGGTACTGCCCGTCGGGGCTGAACAGATCGAGCCACGCCTGGAACTGGTAGGTGTCCAGCAGCGTGGCTTCACGGTACAGAAAGTCTTCAATCAAATGTCGGGTCTGGGGTTGCATCAGCAGGGCCTCTTGCGTCGTCGTCTTGTCTTGCGTCCGGAAATCAGCCCGCCTTGGCTTCGGCCGCTTCGAACTTCTCGGTGCGCGGCGTGTAGTCCGGGTTGAGGCACTGGTACCAGCGGCGCCAGAACGCGCGCATCTGGGCTTCGTCGCTCGGGATGGCAGCGCGTTTCATGCCGCGCGAGATGTCCGACCACCCGATGCCCGTCGCGGCATAGCCGCGCTGGCAGCCTTCGAGCGCCTCCACGTCGTCGGGCGTGCCGAAGCCCCCCGGGCCAAGGAAGGAGATGAAGTTGTCGTGCCGGATGCGGCGCACATCTTCATCCTCGCCCTGCGGCATCAGCGCCCAGGCGCTGATCTCCATGTAGTCGGGCGCCGTCGGGTAGAAGGTGCGCACGGTGCGGAAGTGGTGAACGATGGCCAGGTTCGGGAAGATGAACAGGTTGCGGCTCAGGTTCACGATGCGGTAGGCGCGCTCGGCACCCAGGCGCGCCTCGATCTCGGCGCGCACCGCCGCCAGCTGCTCGGCCGCCTTCGAGCTGGCAGGCAGCGCGCCCACCGGGTATTCGATGACGGCATGGCCGCCGCCCAGGTCCTTGGCGATGTTCTCGGTGGACGGGCGCGTCAGCGACTGCCACGACTTCGGGTCGCTGCCGAGTTCCTTCAGGTAGTCGATGAAGTAGCGGTGGTGCGTGATGAGGCCGTGGTAGCCGTCGATGCTGTTCTCGACCAGCAGCTTCCAGTTCGCCCGCATGCTGTAGGACTGCTGGCCCGGCGTGACCTCCAGCGCTTCGGAGTAGTCGAGAAAGAGATCGAGGTACTCGCGCGCGTTGCCGAGATAGGTTTCGAGACCCACGATCTCGGCATTCATGCTCATGAACACCATGCCGCGGTAGCTCTGCACCCGAGGCGGCGAAGCGAGCGAATAGTTGGCCTTGTCAAAGCCCGGCGCGTACCCTGCTTCATCCGGCACGGCGATCAGCTTGCCGCTCGTGTTGAATGTCCAGCCGTGATAGAAGCACTGGAAGTTCTTCGCCACGCCCGACGGGTGCGGGCACACCGAGTTGCCGCGGTGCGGACAGGTGTCGAAGAACACGTTCACCTGGCCCGCATCGTTGCGCACCAGGATCACCGGGCGCCCGCCGACCTTGCGGTGCACGAAGCTGCCGCTGCCGCGCACCTCGGACTCGTGGCCCACGTACAGCCAGCACGCGTCGAATACCTTCTGGCGCTCTTCCTCCAGGATTTCCGGCTTCACGAAAGCCTGGCGGTTCACGCGGAACAACCCTTTCTCGACGTCTTCGTCGACATAGCCGGCTGTGATGGACTGCTGTTTCATGGCGTCTGTTTCCTTCGCTCGCAAGGCACTACTGGGGTGCCTGCTCTTTCTTGATCAAATCGTCGATGAGCCGGCGGGCGCGCAGCCCTGCGCCATCGGCCCGGATGTCTACCGGCTTCTTGTCGGGGAAGCGATTCAAGCCCGCATGCACGCCTTCCATGGCGTGGATGTCCTCGTTCAATGCCACGCACACCTGGTCCAGGATCAACTTGGACATCGCCTCGTCGCCGAGCGCGAAACGGCGCGTGTGGCACCAGAAGTAGTAGAAGCTGCCGGCCGTGGACGGCGTCGCGAGGTTGTGCACCAGCATCTCGATGCCCTGGCTCCGGTCGCCCTGCGGCGCGCCCGTGCCCGCGAGGCAGCTGCCGATGTCCGTCTGGATGAGGCTCGGCGCGGTGAAGGTGTTGATCTGCCACCGATCGACGTTGGTGGTGAAGCCGCCGAACTTCGCGAACATCGGTGCAGCGGGGCTGTCGAGTGTCCAGCGGCGGATGCGCACGCTCTTGCCGAAGATGTCCACTTCCTGCGGAATCTCGGCCACGGCCGCGGTGCCCAGCGTCGTCTTGTGCAGAAACGTCACGTGGCTGCTGTCGAGGAGGTTGTCGGCCAGGAAACGGTAGTCGGACTGCACATGGAACATCGGCCCCATCACCAGTTGCCAATCCGGGTGTTCGTTGGTCCACAGGTCGGGAATCAGGCTTTCGTCGGCCAGTGCCGGGTCGCCCATCCAGATCCAGAGCATCTGCCAGCGGTCGGCGACCGGGTAGCTGCGGATGTTGGCCTCGCTCGGTACCCGCGGCTGCGCCGGAATGCGCACGCAGGCGCCGCTGCAATCGAACTCCAGGCCGTGGTACCCGCAGACGACGAGGTCGCCTTTCAAGTCACCGTCCGACAGCGGGTAGAAGCGATGGGAGCAGCGGTCTTCCAGCGCCACCGGCGAGCCGTCCTGCTTGCGGTACATCACCACGGGGTCGTCGAGCAGCACGCGTGCGAGCAGGCTGCGGCCCACCTCGGCCGAGGTCGCCGCGGCGTACCAGCAATTGCGCAGGAAGGTGCCCTTGGGGGCAGCTTGCACCGGTTGAATGGGAATGCGTGCCTTGGCAGGCGCGCTGACCTGTTCACTCATCACATGTCTCCTCTTGGATAAGGCTGGCCTGGGCCGGAGCCTGCGAGCAGGCCCCGCCCCGATCACTTGGCTTGCGGTGGGAAGACGGCGAATGCCTTGCTGGAATTCATGATCCAGGTCTGCACCAGGGAGGTGTAGCTGGGCTGGCGGCCGAGTTCGGCCATCGCACCGATCAGGCAGTGCCAGTTCAGCACCTCCTGCTGGCCACTTTCTTCAATGGCGGACAGCGGGTACTTGCGCCAGGTGTCCCAGTCGCCGCGCTCGAGTGCTTTGAAGAGCAGCATGTCGGCGTCCGAATCCGGGTACAGGCAGTAATGCTTGTTCGTGAGAAAGCCATGCGACCAGCTCGACGAAGCAATCACCGCCACACGGCCGGGCATGCGCTGGAGCACGCGCGCCACGGCGCGGCCGAGGTCGAAACAGCGCCAGGGCTGCGGTGCGGGCGGGTCGAGTTGCTCCGCGGTCGGCATGTTCTTCAGGTCGGGGATGCCGCCTTTTTGCGAAATCACCAGCCGGCCATAGCAGTTCACCTGCATGTTCACGATCGGGTAGTTCCACCCTTTGCGGTCGTAGTCGAGGAACAAGCAAGTGTTGATGAACGGATGCGGCAGCCCGTCCAGGTGCAAGGGCTTGTAGGCATACGCCATGTCGAAGCCTTCTTCCAGCAGGCCGGATGCCAGCGCCTTGCCGGCCGCGGGATCGCCCGGGATGCGGAACGACTTGTCACGGGGCTCGCCCCAGACGTTGTCGCCGAACAAGGCCATCTGCTTGGCAACGAACGGCTGGACATCCATCGTCTCGTACGCGAGCGTGCAGAACGGCGGAATGATGTCTTCGCGGAAATTCTCGTACTGGTCGTCGCCCCAGATCAGCACCCAATCGGGCTTGAAGGCGTCGAGTTCGGCGCGCAGCTTGCGGAACTCGGTGACCAGCTTGTCGCGGTGAACCCCCGCCGCGCTCACCCCCTCGTCATCGCCCCATTCGCGCCGCATGCCTTCCGGCCAGCCGGCCGGCGTGCGGTACTGCTCTGGCAGGCCCGGGTCTTTCAACACCGCACGCAGCGCACCCACCATGCGGGCGTCTTGTCCATTCAAAGGCGGGTAGTGCGACAGCCCGAGACCCAGTATTTCGGCCATGAGAATTCCAATGTGTCTGTATGTGTGATGGCAATGAGATGTTGACCGTGCGGGCCGGGGGGACCCGCGCGGTCACATCACGCGCGGACTCAGGGCAGCGACTTGACGTTGTGGAACACGTCGCTCACTTCCAGCTTGAGCTTGCCGTCCGGGCCCTTGACCGCACGGCGGATGTAGATGCTCAGCGTGAGGTTGCGGGTGTCGGGCTCCACCTGCACCGGGCCCTTGGCCGCGTCGAGCTTGAGGTTCAGCACCGACTTGACCGCCTCCGTGCCATCGAACGTCTTGCCCTGCTGCGAGGCGATCATCTTGTAGATCACGTGCATGCCGTCCCAGGCCGACGCCCCGTCGTAGTTCGGGATCGCCTCGGCACCGGCGGTCTCACGCAGCGCGTTCTTGTACTTCTTGTTCTCTTCGCCCGGCGCCTCGATCGCATACGACAACGCATCGAACTGCCCCACCACCGAATCGTTGAACAAGTGCAGCACCGTCTCGTCAAGCTGGGACTGGCCGATGATCGCCAGGTCCTTGCGGCCCGACAGGCCCTGCGCCTGCAACGCC
>CAZBOF010000008.1:28693-49493 GCA_964493285.1 uncultured Rhizobacter sp.
ACTCGGCCTGCACATAGCCGACCTGGAACTGCGTGTTCGACATGCGGATGATGTAGGGCGACGATTCCGTGATGATCTTTGCCGCGCCGTTGAACACCACGCCCGGCGTCTTGGTCTCGGTCAACACCGGGGCCACGGCAATCGCTTCGGGCGACAGGTTGAAGCCGCCGATGATGGATACCCGGTCGCGCACGATCAATTCTTCGGTCAGGCGCCTGGCGTTCGATGCGCTGGCACCGCCACCACTCGAGTCCCGAAACAGCACTTCCACTTCGCGGTTGCCCACGCGCGTGCCATGCGCCTTGAGAAAGGCCTCGACGCCCTCCCTCTGGTGCTTGCCGCTCTGCGCAGCCGGCCCCGAGAACTGGCCGATGATGCCCACGCGGATCTTTTCCTGCGCCATCGCGGCGGGTGCGACCGACAGAATGCCGAGCCATGCGGCTGCCAGCGCGGTGCGCGCAATGCGTTGAAATTGCATGTTGTCTCCTTCGTTGTGTCGGGAGGCCTTCGCCTTGCGAGGCTTGCGGGCCATTGATTCAAAATATCTTCTTAGGAAGATATATTTGCACGAAGGCCTTGTCAATCGGGTCGCCACTTACGCGAGAATGAGCGTGCGCCCCGTTCCGCACCGCATACCACTGGGCACCGAGAGCCGCATTCCGGCGGATCATTTCCAGGGACGGCATTCGCCTCCGGGATTTCGCCGGCCCGCGACGCTTCTTTGCAAGGACATTCATGATGGACAACGGACACCCTTCCACAATCGAACAGCGATTGCAGATGCTGGAAGACCGGCTGGCCATCTACCAACTGCTGGCCACCTACGGACCCGGCGTGGACAGCCTGTCCCAGGATGTCATCGCCGGCATGTGGGCGGAAGACGGCGTGTACGAGATCGTGGGTTTGGCACGCTATGAGAGCGGCGAAGCGGTCGGGGAAATGCTCAACGGCGAGATGCACCAACGGTACGTCAACACGGGCTGCGGCCACGTCATCAGCATGCCGCACGTGGTGATCGAGGGAGACACCGCCATCGCCACGGGGCATGCCACCATCTATCTGCGCGACGGCGATCATTGGCGCATCGAGCGGCTGAGCGCCGCACGCTGGGAGTTCGTCCGCACGACCTCAGGCTGGCGCGTAAAGCATCGGACGAATCAGCCATTGACGGGCCACCCCGGCGCTCGCGATCAACTGGGGCGGGAACTGCACCGATAGAACTCGCGGGGGCAGGCATGCCGCCCGCGCCTGCGTCCGCAGGCTCCCCTGCTTTCAGCCCCGGCCTTTCTTCGCTGGCGCCGCGCGCTTGGCCGCCCGGGAAGAGCGGCCCTGTTTTTCCTTCTCTGCATGCACTTCGCGCTTCGCCGCCATCTCGATCGCAGTCAATGCGCGGGCGGCGAAGTGAAGCGCCTGCCTCACTTCGGCTTTGCTCAACGACGCCAGTGCGGGCTTGAGCACCGAGTCGCGCGACAGCAGTTCCACGGCTTCATCGGTGATCTGAAGCCCCTTCTTCGTCAGATGGATCAGGAACCCGCCGCCATGCGCGGGATCGGGCAAGCGCACGGCATAGCCGATGGCGAGCAGGCGGTCGACCTTCTTCGTGACGGCGCCGGAAGTGACGAGCAGCACGCGGAACAGATCGGTCGGGCGTTTGGCGTACGGGCGGCCGCCGCGGCGCAAGGCGAAGAGCACCCGCATGTCCGATCCGCTGATGCCATAGCGCGCTTCGCAAAGCTCCGTGAAATGGCGCTCGACCATCGTGCCGAGCCGGATGTAGTAGAGCGAGAGCAGGAAGTGATCGAGGTCGAGGTCACTGCGCTCGCGATACCACTGCAACGCCATGAAATCGGCATGCCCCCCGTCGTGGCCGGCACCGATCGCGTCGGCCACCAGGGTGTCGGGGATCTCCGGTACTTCTCCCGCGTTCGACGGACTCGTTGCTGCGCGCTTGCTCATGAACTCTCATTCCTCAGAAGACAAACTCAACATGGCCGCGCAGGACCGTGGACTCGGCGAAAGCCACTCCACTCGCGCAGATGAAGCGTGTCGAGTATAGAAGCCGCCGGCGGGTGTCCCTGGCGCGGCCCAGCCTTCGTGGATTGCCTTGCCCGGCCTTTCACGGTTTCGAGAAAGACAGAGGGATGCATCGGCGAACAGGTGCCGGCACCCTGAAGACCCCGCGCAGCCGCAGGCATCGCGCCCGCGGCCGGCAGTCGATCAGGAGGGCAGGAAATCCACCGGCCAGGTCACGACGATCTGTTCGACCGCCTTGGCCCCGAAGTCGAACTGGCGAATGCGCGCCAGCAGCTTGCGTTCGAGGTCCGAGTCCTTCAGCTCGCTGGACTCGATGCGGCAGTCCACCACATCGCCTGCAGGCGCAATCGTGAGCTTGAGCACCACCTTGCCTTGCAGTGTCGGGTCGTCTCGCAAGGCACGGTTGTAGATGGCGTAGATCGCGCCCTTGTTGCGTTCGAAGACGAGCTTGATCTCCTCGATCGACCGCGACGCCTTGCCGCCGGCCGCGCGCTGAAGCGTGCCGCCCGCACCACCTGCACCCGACCCCGCGCCGGTGCCGCCGCGTCCGCCGCCGCCCGCCCCGCCGCCACCACCTCCGCCCGCCACACCTTCCACCAGCGTGGTCGCGCGGCCGGCCAGGCCGCCACCACCGGTGTTGCGGCTGTAGGCGGCGGTGTTGAGCCCACCGCTGCCTCCGGCGGCGTTGGAGGTGATCAACGCGCGATCCGGTGTTCCCGCTTCCGTCCCGGCACCCACCCCCACGCCCACGCCGGCCCCCACGCCGGGGCCTTGCTTCAGGTTGGGCGACAGCTGCACGGCCACCGGGGCGCCGCGCAATTCGGCCAGTTGATCCTTCATGGCCAACAGGCCGACACCCGCGGCGCGGCGGCGCGCACCTTCCACTTCACCCGGCGGGCGGTTCGGCTGCGGGTTGCGCGCCTCGGGCACCGGGGCCGCCGCCTTGGCCGGCTCCGGCTTCACCGGTTCGGGCCTGCCGGGCGTGGCCGCGACTTCCTGCGCCGCTTCGGCCTTGGGCGGTGGCGGCCTGGGCGCGGGTGCAGGCTCGCGCTCGAGCATCAGCTTCGCCAATCGGGGCGGCAGCTCCTGCGGCGCCGCACGGTCCACTTCGGGCTTGGGCATGAACAGCATCAACAGGCACAACACCACCGCCACCCCGAGCGCACGGCGCAGGATGCGATTGAATCGCGCATCGTCTTCCGGAATGCGGGCCCAGGCCAGCACCGGCTCGCGGAAGGACACAGCAGCCAATGCAGCCATCGTCAGTCCTTCCTGCGCACGGCAAACGAGATGTCGGTGAAGTCAGCGCGCGCGCTGGTGTACATCACCTTGCGCAGCAGCTGATACGGAATGTCCTTGTCGCCCATGATCGTCACGGCCTGCGTGCGCTCCTGCTTGTCCGCGCGGATCACCTGGCGGTTGCTCAGCAGATCGAGTTCGGCCTTCAGCGTCGCAATGAGCGGGTCGGGAGCCGCCATCACATCGGGAACGGAGGCGACTTTGCGCCCTTCCACCAGGATGTCGTCTGCGCTCACGGCGATGACGATCGTCTCCACCGGCGCTTTCTCGGCCGTGGACTGCGGCAGCTTCACGCCGCTCGGGCTGGCCAGCAGCTCCACGCCCGATGCGCTGGAGAGCAGGAAGAAGATCAGGATGGTGAACACGTCGATCAGCGCCACCAGGTTCATGTCGAGCGACGACTGGTTGCGGCGCTTTCGCTCGGCGCGCTTTTGCAGCGGGGTGAGTGTCATGGGAGGTTCCTAACGCTTCGCCAGCGGCGCATCGCCGATCGAGATGTCGGGGAAGAGTTCGGTGCGCATCGTCTTCGGCCCTTGCGCCACCACGCCTTCGCGCACGGCGTCCATCACGTTCACCAGCACGTCATACGGTGTCGTGGGCTCCGCCAGCACGGTCGCGTCGAGCTTGTCGGGAAAGCGCGCCTTGAGCTGATGCATCAGCGCCGACAAAGCCGCGGTGTCGGCGCCCGCAGGCAGATTGGGGATGCGCTGGATGAGTCCACCAATGCGGTCGCCCACCTCGATCGCCGCCGGGCGGATCACCACTTCCAGTTGCAGGTTGTCGACCTTCAACTGCTCCACCGCGCCGGATGACTGGGCGGGCAACTTCAGATCGAGCACCGCCAGGCGCGTGAACACGGCCGTGGACAGCAGGAACGGCACCAGCACCACGATCAAGTTGATGAACGCAGTGATCTCCAGGTGTGGCGACTCCTTGCGCAGACGTCGGACACGCATGATTCAGGACTCCGTCAAGTACAGAGAGGGCTCGTCGCAGTCACCGGTGCTCAACGCGCCGCCGCCTGCTGGTCGGCCTTCTGGCGTTGCGTGAGGTTGAGGAAGCTCACCTTCGCGGCTTCCAGACCGTCCACGATCTCGCTGGTCTTGGCCTGCAAGAAGGAGTGGATCAGCAGGAACGGGATCGCCACCATCAGCGCGAAGGCGGTGTTGTTCATCGCGATCGAAATGCTGGCGGACAGCAGCTCGGCCTTCTCGGCCGGATTCACCTGCGCCACCGCGGTGAAGCCCTTGATCAGGCCCATGATGGTGCCCAGCAGGCCGACCAGTGTGATCACGTTGGCGAACGTGGCGATGTAGTGCGTGCGCTTCTCCAGCCGCGGCACGATTTCCATCATGCCTTCCTCCATCGCCGCGTCGTAGTCTTCGCGGCGGCCGGGGCTTTGCATACGGGCAAGGCCGTAGTTGACGATCTTGCCGATGGCCGCGTCGCTCTTGGCGGTGAAGTTCATCACCTCGCGCAGCTGGCCGCCTTGCAGCATCGGCAGCACGCGCTGCCACACCTTGTGGTTCTCTTTGCGTGAGCGGTTCAGGAACAGGTAGCGCTCGACGGCGATGGAGATGCCCAGCACGGTGATGAGCAGGCTGGGGTAGATGAACACGCCGCAATCCTGAAAGAACTTGACGGCTGTTTGGAAGGCATTCATTGCGCTTTCTCCTATGACAATGGGTGTGCGGTGGCTCGGCGGCGCCGGGTCACTTGGTGGCGGGTTGAGCGGGCGGCTGCGCCGCCTGTGCGTCGTATCGGACTTGCCGGCGGAAGACGTCGCGGTCGATCGGCGCGAGCGCTTCGTCCAGCACGCTGGCCAGCGGGCGCCCGGACAGGTCGCCCGGCACGGGCTTCTTCCAGGGCACGATGTAGAGCACCTTCGGCAGTTCGCGGTTGCCGATGATCTGGGTGCGGTCGATGTCGGCGTGGTCTTGCGCCACCGCGGGCAACGCGGCAACGGCAAGCACCACCCCGCCCAGGCGAGTCAGCAGCGTCATGGCTTCTCCTTGCGTGCGGCCATTTTTTCGGCGGCCGCCTTGCGGTTCTTGAGATCGGCGACCCAGCGCGTGACATGGGCATCGCCCCCCGGCGTGAGCGCGAGATAGCGCTCGTAGAGCACCAGGGCGCGGTCGGCATCCCAGAAGTAGAGGTCGTTCAAGATGCCCAGGTTGAGTACCGCAGGGCCGTACGACGGCGCGATGTCGAGCGCGCGTTCGTAGGCATCGCGCGCCTTGGTGAACTGGCCTGCTTCACGGTGCGTGATGCCCAGCTCATTGAAGTACACCGCCTGCGTCGGGCCGAGGCGAACCGCCTGCTCCAGCGCCGCCGCCGACTCGGTCAGCTTGCCGGTCTGCCGGTAGATCACGCCCAGGTTGGCGTGCGCACCGCCCAGCTCGGGGTATTTCTGCACCAGCGCCCGGAACGCGCGCTCGGCATCGGCCACGCGCCCGGCCCGCAAGGCGCGGCGGGCGTCGTCGAATGCCGCCTGCGCAGCCGACGCCACCGCGGGTTCGGCGGGCACCGGCGCGGGAGGGGCCGGTGGCGTCGGCGCACTGGGCTCGACCGCGTGGGCGGAGGCGGCCACCGCTTCCTTGGCGGGCACCACCGCAGCAGACGAGCACCCCAGCAGCCCCGCGCCCGCAAGCAGCGTCACCGAAAGCAGACGAAGGGGTGAATCAGCGAATCGCATCGATCACTCCTTCGCTGCGCTCGACCTTGCCGTAGCGCGCGGGCCGCAAGGTCTGCAGCGCCTTGAAGCTGTTCTTCACCCACTCGTCGTAGATGCCGTCGGCGGCACGGCGGGCATTCATCTCGTGCAGCTCCGTCGCCTTCTCTTCGAACGGGTAGGCCTGCTCTTCGAGCATCACGTTGTACTGCTCCAGCTCCAGCTTCGACAGCCGCTTGGGCCGCTGCGATGACAGCATCGCCGCGCCGAAGTCCTGGTACAGCGAAGCGATATGGAAGGTGGCAGCGGTGGTGACATCGGCCACGCCATAGTTCGCGGCCACGCCGTACGCCTTCAATGACTCTTCCATGCGCGCCTTCTTCAACTTCAACTGGCGCGCGAGCGGCTCCACGAGCGCCACCTTGCGATAAGCCTCGACCGTGGGCTGCGCCATGGCGAGCGCGGCGGTGGCCCCAAGGTATCGCGTGCGGTCGGTGCGTGAATTCCCGCCCGCCTGATCGGCCTGGAAGATCTCTTTCATCAGCACCAGCTCGCGGGCCGCACTGCCGTCTTGGCGAACGAGCTTCGCGAGCCGGTAACGCGCTTCGAGGCTGGGTTCGAGCGGGGCCGGATACTGCTTCAGATAGCGCTCGTAGGCCCGGATCGCCTGCACGCGGGCGCCACCCTTCTCCACCGCTTTTTCATGCAGTTCCGCCGCCTGCCACGCCGCCGCCCGGGCGATGCGCGGGTCGCGGCTGGTCGTGGCCACACGCTCGAACTCGCTGGCGGCCTGCGCCCAGCTGCCGCGCTCGATGTACACCGCCGCCAGCTTGGCATCCACGTCGGCCTGAAGCGGGTGCTTCGGGTAGCGCTGGCGGAAGTCTTCGAGCGTGCGGGCTGCGGCATCCCAGTCGGCCAGCGCGATCAGCGCCGCCGCAGCGTCGTACTGTGCGGTTGCGCGCACCGCCGACTGCGGCGCCACGCTGGCCACGCGGGTGAAGTGACCCACGGCCTCGCGCAACTGGCCGGCGCCGCGTGCCGCCTCGCCCTGCTTGTAGACCGAGGCGGCCTGACGCTCCACCAGTTCGGCGCGGCCCGCGTGGTTGTCGGGTGTCAGCGCCAGCACTTCGCCATAAGCGCGCTCCGCGCGATCGAATGCAGATGCCTCGAACGCGGTGTGGGCCACCACCGTCCACGCGACACGCCGCAGGTTTGCCTCGGCCGGCGGCTGCAAGGCAAGCACCTGCTGCGCCACCGCCGCGGCGCGGTCGGTGTCGCGCAGGGCAAAAAGCGTTTCGGCCGCGTGGCTCAGCACGCTGGCCGTGCGCGGGTCCACAGGGAACGCGGCGCTGAAGCGCAAGCCGCTGTCCACCGCGGCCCGCTGCAACGCAGGCAAGGCGTTGGGCGCGGCGGCTTTCTCCATCGCGGCGTAACCCAGCAAGGCCGCATAGCCCGCGTCTGCGCTCTTCGCGTGCGCGGGGTAGCCGTAGGCGGTTTTCTCGTACTCGGCCACCGCATCGAGGAACTGCTTGTCTTCGAACAAGAGTTCAGCCAGCAGGAAGTTGTTCTGAGCCGCGTCCGGGTCGTTCGGAAAGGAGGCGAGGTACGCGCGGTACCAGCGCACGGCTTCCTGGTAGTCGGCCGACGCCTTGGTTTGCTGCGCCAGCGCGTGATGATGCCGAGCAAGTTCCGCAAGATGGGTCTTTACCAGCGGCTGCGCGGCGGCCCAGCCCTCGGGGTTGGCACGGCGGAACTCGCTCTCGGCGCCGTAGCGCGACACGTAGTCCTTCTTCGCCTCGAGCGCCAGGGTCGCGAAGCCGCCCGCCTGGTAGATGTCGATCACGCGGGCCTGCATCAGCGGCGCCTGCGCATGCAGCGGGTGGCGCTTGGCGAACGCACCGAACGCATCGGCCGCATCCTTGCTGCGGTCTTGCTTGATGTACAGCTCGCCCAGCTGCTGGTAGACCCGGAACTCGTAGGAGCGCCGTTCGGGCGAGGTGATGTAAGCGGGAATGGAGTCGGCGCCGTCCAGGCTGGCCAGCGACAGGCTGGTCACGCGGAAGGTGTCTTCGGCCAGCTCGCGGTCGGCCCGGCTGAGGCCTTCCACCGCCTCCAGATGTTCCGCCGTCCCCAGGTCGGCGACCTTGCGGTCGAGCACGCCCATGAAGGAATGCAGCGCCTCGTCGATCCTCGCCTGCTTGAACAGCGCCCAGCCGTGCATGTACAGCGCGCGCTCATGGTAGGGGCCGTCGGCATCGCCTTCCAGCACGGTGGCGTACGCTTTCTCGGCTTGCGGATAGTTGCGCATCGCGAACAGCAGTTCGCCTCGGCGGAACTGGGCTTCGTCGATGTAGGGCGTACCGGCATGGGCCTGTACCAGGCCATCCAGCGTTTTCAGCGCAGCGTCGAGATCGCCACCCTGCTCGTGCGCGCGGGCAAGCTGATACAGCACATGGTCGTTGCCTTCCTTCTGCGGATAGGCCTTCAGGTACTCGGTGTAGCGTGCGATCGCGGCTTTGTAGTCGGGGTCGGCCGTCTCCGTGGTGGCAAGCTTCGTGTCCGCCGCATCCATTTCCAGATCACCCAGGCGGCGCATGGCCTGCGCGCGCTGCGGTGCGGCTGGCGCCACCTCGAGAAATTCACGGTAGGCGGCAATGGCCTGCGCTTCGTCGCGCTTGACGCCTGGGTCGGGCAGAACCGCCACTTCGCGGCCGATCAGGCTCTTCAGCGTGAGCGGCTCCTTGGCTTGCTGTGCGCGCTGGCCGGCGCAACCGGCCAGCAGAACCAGGCAGGCCAATGCCGTCACCGAGAGGCGGGCCGCACGCTTACTTGGCTGCATGGTCTGCGTCCTTGGCACGGGTGGCCTGGTCGTAGAGCTGAGCCACGGCAAAGCGCGCTTGGGTGGTGTATCCGGCCAGCCGCTCCTTCTGGCGGGCCAGCTCGGCCACCGCCAGCTCCTGCACTGCCGCCTGCTGCTCCTGCGCGAGACTCGCCACGCGCGGCGCCAACGCGCGCAAGCGCACTTCCAGTTCGGCGATGCGTTCACCGAAACGGTCGAACCGGACGGGTTCGTCGCGCTGGGCCTGGCGCAGCGCCTTTTCACGCACCTGCGCCTCGGCCACACCGGCTTGAAGAGCCTGCATGGCCTTCCTGGCTTCCCACAGGCGCTCGGGATGCGCCTGCGCCAGGCGCCATGTCAGCGCCCCGGCCGCCAGCCGTGCACGCGCACGCGCTGCGGCCAGCTCGGGCTGCGGGCCCGCTTGCCGAAGGAACTGCTGCACCCTGTCGAGACGCGCCATCAGATCCCGTTCGGCGTCGTTCGCAAAGGCATGACCATCGGCCTGCTCCTGCGCTTGCTGCAACTGCTGCGCCAACTGCGCGGCGCGCTCGGCCTGCGCGGCGGTGCCGATGTCCTTCGACTGCGCGAGCACATGCGGCAAACGTTCGTTGTAGGCCGCCCGCCGGCTATCCAGGATGTCGCCGTAGACCTCGAGGTTGGCCAGCCAGTGGTCGATGTTGCGGGCGAGGAACTGCAAGTCGCGGTAGTTCTTGAACGCCTCCTGGAAGTCGTGCCGGGCCAGCACTTGGGTGAGGTGCCCGGCATGCGGCATCCGAGGGAGGGACTCGATGTTCCAGAACCAACCCATCTCTTCGCCCGGGTTGTGCGCCAGCAGGCCATCCACGAGGGCGCCGGCCCGGATGGCAGCCACCGACTCATCGAGCGCCTGGTTTTCCTGCGCATAGAGCGCGAGTGCGGCGTTGTATTTCTCGAGCGCCTGGTCGTAGGCGCCCAGCTCGCCGAACGCATAGGGAAGCGCGATCGCCGCCTCCAGCACGGCGGCATCGCTGGCGTTGCGCTGGCTCAGTTCGGTCCAGGGCACGAGCGCGAACTGGTGGTCGTCTTGCAAGGCCGCGGCCCAGCCGAAGCCGAGCAACGCCTTGTTGGACTGCATGCCCGACAGGCGCACGCGTTCCAGGTAGGCCGAGGCGCTCTGCGGCTGCTCGGCCTGCAGCGCGGCATACCCCAGCGCCACGTTGGTGCGGTCGCGCAAGCTGCGGAACTCCTCGCTGGCGTTGGGCGGGCTGAGCGAACGGCCCAGCACGTCGAGCACCGCCATGCCCCGTTCGGCCTCGCCGCTGCGCACCCACGCCACGCCCAGGTTGTAGCGGGCGTAGTGGCGAGCCCCCACGGGAGCGCGGGGGTCGTCCTTCCTGGCCGTGGCCAGGGCACTGAGCATGTCGGCAGCACGCGCAAACTCGCCTTGCGCCATCAGCACGTTGGCCGACAACAGCACGTGTTCTTCTTCGAGGTCGGCCGGCAGCGCGGTGTCGATTCGCGCGAGGGCCTCGGCAGCCTCCGCCATCAAGCCGCGCTGGTAGCGGATCTTGGCGAGGTAGAACCACGCGCGGCTGCGCACGGCCGGCGGCGCCTGGCGCTCGATGAGCGCCGAGAAGATCTCGCCGGCTTCGCGGTGCATCCCGTACGAAAGCAACATGCCGCCGCGCAGCACTTCGGCTTCGTCGGCGTGCATCGCGACACGGTTGAAGTGCTGCGACACCATCAATTGCGTGACGGCCGTGAAGTACCTGTCCTGAAAAAACTGGAACAGCGTGTCCCCGTAGTGGGGGTCCTGAATCACGCGGGCGGCGGGGTCGGCGGCCACGGCGCCATGGGCGCAGGCCCAGGCCACGACCACGCCAGCGCACCATCGGCGCGCCGCCATCGCGGAGATGTTCTTCAGATGCATGGACGAGTCACTGCCAGACCTTGACCTCGAACTCCGGCTGCAGCTTGCCTGCCGAATCCTTGATCTGCAGCTCGATGTACTTCGGCTCGCTGCCTTTGTCGAACGTCACGTTCGCGCCGCGCTTGTAGTCGCGGTGGTGCGGGCCACCCCCGGTGAAAAAGGCCACCAGTTCATGGGCGCCGGCCTTCAGGTTGCCGAGATAGACACGTTGCACGCCACCCCGGTGCAAGGCCTTGACCTCCAGCGGCGTGTACAGGTGATTGGCCACGACCTTGTCATCGAGCTTCACTTGAACGGAGCCGAGTTCGAACAGCAGGCCCACATCCATCGACACGAACACCGCCACCTGCGTGTTGGCCGGGAACAAAAGCTCCTCTTCGAGCACGAGCAGATCGCGGTTCAGGCGGATCACGTCGCCCTTGGCATCCTGGATGCGGGCGTCGAGGCCGGCGGCTGGCGCGGACGCAGAGGCAGGAGCGGCCGCGGGCTGGGCCGTGTCATTGGCCATCGCGGGCAACGCGATCACAAGCGCCATCACCGAGGCGACGATCCACTGGCGGCATTGACGGAAAAACATGGCGTCGGGCTTTCTCAAAAGGTGGCCGATACGAAGAGCTGGATCACATGCGCATTCAGCTTGTAGAGCGCCCCGGTGCGGATGTCGGTGTAGTCGCTGAAGTTGTAGCGAACCAGTTCATAGGCGCCGTTGAGCTTGACCTCGTAGCTGCCGGGCACGCGCTTGAGCGTGTAGGCGGCCTTGGCACCGTAGCCTTGCGACTTGAACGTGCTGAACTGCCGGTTGCGCGTGATGTAGGTGGTTTCGGTGGTGGCGTTGTCGCTGTAGAACAGGGCGCCGGTTTGCGAGTAGAGCCGCACGAACGCGTCACCCAGCCAGCGCTCGCCGAAATGGCGGCTGTAGCCCAGCTCCATCGTGTGGGCCTTGACGTCCCAGTTGTCCCAGAAGTACCGGTACTCGGCACGCACCGCCGACCCCGCGCCAATGGCGCCGGCCACCCGGAACTTCGCGGCCCGGCTGGAACGCGTGCGCGGGTTGCGCTCGGCCACCGCGGCGCCGAACACGCGGGCCACACGGTACGGGCTGCCGAGAAAGCCTTCGTCGGACACGGCCTCGAGATTCGCGCTCGCGATCCAGCTGGGCGACAGGATCTGCGTGACGCCGAGCCGGTACTTCCAGTGCGTTGCGGTGTCGAAGAAGCCTTCGTAGCCGCCCACCTTGTCGTGTGCCCGCGAGAACCCGAGGTTGATGGTGGTCATGCCGCCGAACACCTCTTGCGCGATGTCGAGGCTGGTGCCGGATGCGATGTAGTCCGGTTCCTTGCTTTGCGAGACGCCCAGGGTGATCACGGCGTTGCGAACCACGTGCTCCACGCCGAAGCCGTACTCCTCGCGCTTCTCTTTGTAGGGGCTGGCATTGGTCACCACGTCGATCGAGGCGCTGCTGACCATGTCGACGTAGTACGAGCCGCTGACCGCCAGCTCCTCCGAGAACTTCTTGCGAACCAGCAGCGCCGGCCCGTTCGCCTTGAGGCCGCCCGCGCTGTACGAGTGGTACATCACGTCGGCCCGGTCTTCGGCCAGGTTGGGCGCGGCATGCGCCGCCGCGCCGGCCAGTGCGCCGCCCACGAGGCCGGCCACCCGGGCCGAGCAAGCACGCCGCGCACCGAGCGAGACCGCGAGGCGCAGCCAACGGCGCCACAGGCGCACCCGTGACGATGCGATGTCAATTGCAGCCACAGCCGCCTCCCGACACGCCGGTCGCGCCGCGCGACGCCTCGCGCACTTCGCGCACGTGTTCGCTGTGCTTGCTGGCCAGCGGATCGCGCGCGAACTGCATCAGCGGCGACGCCAGCCGCTCGCGCTCGTAGGGCTGGACCCAGGGCTCGATCGAACTGCATCCCGAAGCGAGCACAGAGGCCGCCAACAGCAAGCGCAGCCAAGCCGCGCGATGAGATCGAGGCAGTTTCATGCTCATTCCTTCAGCAACGCCCGGACCTGCTCGTCGTACTTGCGCTCCAACCCGTCGGCATAGCCGCGGTGAATGAATCGCACCTTGCCATCGCGGTCGATCAGCAGCGTGGACGGCATGCTGGTGATGGCGTAGCTGCGGCTGACCTTCTTGTCGGTGTCGAACAGCACCGGGAACTTGACGCGAAGCTTGATCGCCAGCTGTTCGGCATTGCGCACGTCGTCGTCCACATTCACGCCCAAGACTTCGAAGCCCATCGGGCCGTACTTGTCGGACAGGCTGTTGAGATGGGGAATCTCCTTGCGGCAGGGCCCGCACCAGGTGGCCCAGAAGTTGACGAGCAGCACCTTGCCGCGCTGTTCATTCAGCCGCATGTTGTTGCCGCTCATCGCGCCCAGGGTGAAATCGGGCGCCAGGCTGCCCACCGGCGGCATGGCGCCGGCCTGCGTTGCGGCGGATGCCAGCAACAGGGCGCCCAGGGTTCGGGCCAGGTGCGCGCTCCAGCGCGAAAGAAGGGTTCGGTTCATGGCAGGCACGGCGTTCAGAAGAAGAAAGTGGTGCCGAGCGTCAGCTCGAGGTTGTGGGTGCGCTCGCGCTTGCCCAGCAGGTCGTGCGTGAAGATGTGGTCGCGCGCATCGAGCTGCGCGGCAAACCATTTGGTGAAGAACAGCCGCGCGCCGAACCCGAGGTTGAAGGTTTGGTAGTCCCGCTGATTGAACGAGGTGCTGCCGACACCCGCGATCAGATAGATCGCGGAGGGTTTGGCCGTCCTGCGGCCGAAGAACACTTCGCCCGGCAGCACGTTCCAGCCGGCGGAGAGGTTGTAGTACTTCAGCGAACGCTCGCGCTCCGGGAAGATGCCCCCAGGCAGGATCTGGCGGAACGTGTCGTCGTTGACCTTGGTCTGGCCATAGGCGCCTTCGACGAACACGTCTTCGGTGATGTGGTACCCGAGCCGCACGCCCACCACGGCGTTGGACCCGAAGTTCTGGGTCGCATAGGTGCCGGCGAACAGGCCCAACTCGAAGTCGTTGGACGGAATGTTCGGCAGCGTCAGTTCGCGGCGGTCCACCTCCGGCACGATCACCTGCTCATTGGCGGGCCGGGCGCCCTTGTCGTCGGCGGCCCCGGCGGCCAGCGGCAGCGCCAAGGTGGTGGCGGCCAGCGCCGCGAAGGCTAGATGCTTGATATTCATGGGAATGCGTCAGAAGAAAAACGAAAGGCCCGCCGTGATGGCGCGGTACTCGCCGCTGCGTTGATCGGAGAGGAAGGCGGTGTAGAACGTGTAGTCGGCACGGGCCACGAAGCGATCACTGATGTGATAGCGCAAGCCCACCGTGCCGTTGCCCAGCTTGGCGTGGGTCGTGGCTGCGCCCACCAGGCTGGTGCTCGGGATGTTCTTGATGTTCCCCAGGCCGACGCCGAAGAACGGCGACAAGCGGCGGTGCGACCAAGGCTCCGACATCACGTTGACGTGCCAGAAGTTGGTGCCGGAATACATGCCTTGCACCCGGCCCAGCGTGCCCTCGACGCTGAGGGTGTCGGACAAGCGGTACGCCGTCCAGAACTTGAGCACCGGCTCCGACTTGAAGCGTCCCATGGCGGCGCCGAGTTCGACGCGCCGCAGCAGGTAGTCGTCGAGCAAGATGTCGCGAAACGTCTTGCGCACGCCGACGGCGGTCAGCGTGGTTTCGAGCTGCGCACGATGCACCCAGCCCACCTTGCCGCCGTCGCTGCGCACTTCGTACCAATCGGTGCGCCGCGAAACGATGTCCACCCAATCGTCGCGCGAGACGACGAAGAACACCGGGAAGCCTCGCCCGGGGCCGGTGTGCATTTCGAGATAGGGGTCGGTCACCTGCACGCGGTTGGCGTGCGGCGACTGCGCCCACGCCGGGTCCAGGCCCACCCCAGCGGCCGCCAGCGCCATCGCGATGCCCATCAAGAGAACCCATCTGCGCACCCAGCGTCCGAACGTCGAGAGATTCATGTGGGAGGTACTGCTTCGAAGCCAGGCCATGTGTTCGGTCATTGCGTGATGCACGCGCCGGCCTCCGGGTCGCCACCCACGAACAGGCTGCCGTAGTTCACCGTCGTGAATTCGTCCTGCCCTGCTGGAACGGGATGCGTCATCCAGTACTGGATGAGGCGCAGGTTCGGATCCTGGTCGTTGTCGAAGATCAGCCCGCCCCCGTGCAGCACCTGCACGCGCGGCTTGGTCTGCAGGCGGCTCAACGCCGGATCGGTCAGCACCACTTCGCCCTGGGCGGAGTAGAAGTTCTTGTACATGTCGCTTTCGCGAATGCTCTCCGCCGGCTCGGTGAGCGGCACCGCCTGGGCGTTGGGACGGATGCGGAACGCGCCGCCCGGGCCGGTTTCATCGGCGTGGCACCCCGAGTTGGCACAGCTGTTGAACACGGGCGGGTTGGTGCCGTGAATCGGCAACTGGGCCAGCAGCACCGGATTCACGCAACGCTGGAAGTAGGCGAACGAAAGCTTCTGCCCTCCTTCGCTTTGCGGGTTGGCCACGCTGGGCGGGTTGGACAACGGATTGCCACCGCCACCGCACCCCGCGAGCACCAGGAACAGTGCGCCACCGCCAAGGCGGCGCGCCAGTGCGCGCGAACGCCGGGAAAGGACAGCTCTCTTCGTCATCGACATCCAGTTCGAATCCACGCGGCGATCGTTTGATAGTCCGCGCTGTTGGCAGGCAGCACCGCCGTCGTGCCGCCCGAGGGGTGCGGCACCGCCGACGGCCGGCTGAGCAGATAGGTGCTGTCGGGATCGCAGGCGTTCGAGATCATCGACAGCGTGACGCCGTAGTCGCCGCGGGCGCTACCCGTCAGCACGAAGCGATTGCCCTGGAACGACCCGCCGGCCGGCGTGGTGTCGTCGCCGACGGCCTGGTGGCAGGCGGCCGCGCAGTTGGCGCGCAGGATCGGATGGATATCCGACGCGAACGCCTGCTCGCTCAGGCCGTAGATCGCGCGCACGCCCCCGTTCGGATCGAACGGGTCGTTGTAGTACTGGCCACCCAGATCCGCCCACTCGACGAGAAGGCGCTTCTCGGCGGCATTCAGCATCGTGGAATGGTCGACGGGCGGCGTGGGGTGGGCCAGACGGGCGGCGTTGCCGGCCAGCATGTCTTCCCCGAACAGGATTTCGATCAGGCGGCTCTTGCGCGCCCCGCCCGCCGAGTTCGCGAAGCCCGAGCCCGTCTCCACCAGCGGCGACCCGCGCTCGATCCTCGGCTCACCGTCCTGGATGCGGACGACAGGCAGGCCGGTGGAAGAATCCATGATGGGGTCGCCCAGCAGCAGCTCTTCATACGAGATGAGGCGCCCCGTGCCGGCGGTCGTGCCTTGCAGGTCCAGACGCGCCGGGTCGGTGTGGCAGCCGGTGCAGGTCTGCGCACCGTTCACACCACGCACCCGCGACCACAGCGGCTGGATGTGCTCCGGATAGTTGATGACGCCGCGCTTGGGATCCGCACGGGAGGTGATCGGCACCGTGGTCAACAGATCGTCCGCCGGGTCGGCATTGCCGGTATAGCGCACCAGGAATGAAGGTCGCGCCAGCACGCCGGGACGGGTGGTGTCGGCCCAGACGTCCGAGAAATCAGGGTCCGCCGCAAGGCTCAACAGCGTGGGGTCGACGGCGGTGCGTGCGCCCGCCATCGTCACGCCGCCCACGAGGTGGCTGGTCCACGAAGGCAACAGTGCTTCGGGCACGGCGGCTGCAATCGCCCCGCTGTTGATGGCCGCGCCACGGCGCGGGCTGTGGCAGCCGTCGCAGGTGCGGCGTTCACCGGGGCGCACTTGAATCCAGTTGGTGTGTGTCTGGATGGCACGGCCCTTCGCGTCGATGACCGCAAGCGCCAGCGGCGTATCCGCGGGCACGTGGATGCGGAACGACCCGTCGGGTTCGATCGGCGCATACCCGAGGATCTGTTGCTGCTCCATCTCGGTCTCGCCGATGGAGCTGCGCAGGCCCGTCATGCCGGCAGGCGGGGCCACCGCGCGGGTGACGCGGATCAGGCGCGCAGGAGCACAGCCGTAGGCCGGGTCGGCCGGGTCCTTCATGCGAACGAGATCGGCAACCTGCGAGCGCGTGTCCAGCGGATCGTGCGGCGCCGTGAGCGCGATACCGCGGCTGCACCCGGCCGGCAAGTCGCCCGGAACCAGCATGCCTTCGCCCATGCGGCCGAGACCATCGGTGTCGTAGACGCTGCGCACTTCGAGCAAGGCCATGTTGGCCGCGGCGAGCGTGGCATCCACCTCGGTCGGCTGTGCCGCGGCCGGCTCGGCACGCGGCTGCAAGGCAACCGGATCGGTGTACATGAAGCCCGCCGGCGGCGACGCCACGATGGCCCAGGTCTGGTTGGCCGGGTTGAACATCCAGATGGCGTAAGCGGCGGGCGCGTTGTTGCGCGGCTCGTTCGGGCCGATCTCGGACGCCAGCCGCTGGCGGTTGTTCAGGTTGGCCAGCTCGGCCGGCGTGAGTTCGGAGCATGGGACGACGACGCCGGCCCGCGTGACTTCGCACGGGCGGTAAGCCAGCAGCACCCGGTTCGTTCCGTCCCACAACGGGTAGGGCGTGGTCACGCGCCCATGCGTCGACAGGTATTCGCTGTCGCTCAGGCGGATCTGCGTCACCGATTCCTGGCCACCCTGCCGGGGCACGGAAGGCGTTGCCGGCGTGTTGTGTTCGGAATAGTTGGCAGCGTCGATGAACATCATCGCGCCGCCTTCCTGCGTGCGCGACAGCGGCATCAGCGAGCTGGCGAGGAAACCGCGGTACGGGCCGCTCGGATCCATGTCGCGCGGATGCAAAAAGCTGTTGCCCGGGCTTTGGGCGCCGTACAGCACGAACATGTCGGTGCCGTCGGGCTTGACGCGGAACACGGCGAAACGGTTGCGGTCGCCCACGTGCTCCCAGCGCGAGAACATGATGTCGCCGTTCGGGCGCACGACGGGGTTGCGGTCGTGGCTCTGGTTGAACGAGATCTGCCGGATGTTGCCGCCGTTGGCATCCATCGTGTGCAGCACGATCACCTCTTCTCGCTCGTACTCGTCGAGCGCCTTGTAGCTCTGGCCGAGCGCCTGGTTCGGGCGGGCCTTCTCCTGGCGGTTCGACGAGAACACGAAGCCCGCACCGGCCGGCAGGTAGGCGGGGTCGGCGTCGTCGTCCTGGCTGGAACTGGTGATCCGGCGCAGCGTGCCGTTGCGCAGGCCGCCCACCGTCATGTCGTACTCCCAGATGTTCCAGCGCCCGGTGCACGCCGGCGCGCCGTCGATCTGCGACGTGTTGGCGGTGGGGCAGCGCAAGGCGAAGACGATCTTCTTGCCGTCGTACGACACCTCGGGGTCGGACGCGTCGCCACGGCCTTGCGTGATGGCGGCGGTGACGTTGTACTCGGGCGCGCTCGGTGACGATTTCTCGCGCACCAGAAGGTCGCCGCCCGGCGCGGACGGCACGCCGTCGGTGGGGTTCATGCTCAGCGCGACCGAGCGCTTGACATAGGCGATGGGCACGTCGCCCTCGACCGTGACCGTTCCTGCGGAATCACTGCCGCTGCCGCAGCCCGCCAGGCCCATGCCGAAGGCGAGCGCCGCGCACGCCGATCTGCACAGGGTTGTGAGTGTCTTGTTCATGTTGTTCCTCCTCGCGATACGGGCACGCGCCCCGGCGTGCGGTCCCCGGCGTCGCCCGCCAGAAGCCCGGGCGAGTAATGCAGCGCACCTTCGGCATCGACCACCACGGCATCGACCCCCGCCTGCGACTCGACGAACCGCATGCCTTTTTCCAAGCCCATCACGAAGACGCATTTCGACATCGCTTCGGTGGTGAGCCCGTCGTTCGCCAGCACGGTGACGCTGCGCACACCCGCAGGCGAGCGGCCGGTGTGCGGATCGATCAGGTGGTGGCAGCGCACGCCATTGCGCTCGAAGTAGCGTTCGTAGTCGCCCGACGTCGAAAGGGCCGTGTCTTCGAGCGGCAGCACGGCGACCATCTCGCCGGCGCGGCGCGGATCCTGGATGCCGATGGTCCAGGGGCGTCCGCCGCGGCTGCCCATCACGTGGCTGTCGCCGCCGGCCGCCACGCTGGCATGGCGCACGCCGTGGCGTCGCAGGATCGCCACGCAGTTGTCGACCGCATGGCCTTTCGCGAAGCCGCCGAGATCGATGCGCACCCCTTCGCGTGCGAACCGCACCGTGCGCGCTTGAGCATCGAGCACGATCTGGCGATAGCCGACGAGCGCGCGCGCTTGAGCCAGGGTTTCATCGTCCGGCTGCACGCCCGCACGGTAGTCGTACAGGTGGCCGACAGCCGCATAGGTGATGTCGAACGCGCCGCCCGAGAGGCGGGAGAACTCGACCGCGCGCGCCAGCAAGCGCAGCATCTCGGCGCTCACCGGCACCGGCCCGCGGGCGGCATGCCGATTGATGCGCGACAGCTCGGAGTCTTCCTTGTGCGGGCTCATCGTGCGGTCGATGCGGCGCATCTCTTCCATGACGGCGCGAACCGCCGCCTCGCCGCCGGCGCGCTCCGGCGCCCACAGTTCCACGCTGACGGAGGTGCCCATGATCGCGTCCTCGGCCCGCAGCCAGCCGCCCGCCTGCGCCGGCACGGGGCGGCGCACGACCGGTGCTTCGCGAGCCGTGCTCAAGGCGCTGGACAGCATGCCGTCGCCCCTGCCGCTTCCGGCGGTCGCCGAGTTGAATGCATGGAACCTCCAGAGTTGTTGTGAAAGACCGATGCGGGGAACCGAATCGCACCAAAGCGCTCACATGGGCTGCCTCGCGCATCCACATGGATCATCACGCTTTGCGCCGCGCAGACTAACGTCAATAGTTGGCAAACGTCAGCAGCCTTACAACCGGTCGCAGAAGATACGGCGCTCGGTGGGTGTTGCCCCACGCGGGTGCGACAAACCGTGAGATTCGGTGCAAGTGGTGTGCGGGGATAATCACGGGTTCGGGCTGCGCGAGCCGCCCGGCCGTTTTCCTGCCCCTCCAATCGACCTCGACGCTCTCATGCCCCGCCTTGCCCTGCCAGCCAGCGCCCTGCGTGCTCGCCCGCCCCGCCGCACGCCCCACGCCAACACGGTCCGCCGCGCCGCGTACGCGCAATGAAGCCGCGCCACAAACGGCTCGCCATCGCGCTGGGTGCGGTCGCCGTGGTCGGCGTGGCCGCCGCGCTGGTTCTCAATGCGCTGCAAAGCAATGTCGCGTTCTTCTACACGCCGACCCAGGTCGCCGCAGGTGAAGCCCCGCAAGACAAAGCGTTCCGCGTGGGCGGCATGGTGCGCGACGGCTCCATCCGGCGCGACCAGATGACCGTGCACTTCGTCATCACCGACACCGCGAAAGACGTGGCGGTCCGCTACACCGGCATCCTTCCCGACCTGTTCAAGGAAGGCAAAGGGGCGGTGGTTCAGGGCCGGTTCGGCTCCGATGGCGAGTTCGCAGCCACCGAGGTGCTGGCCAAGCACGACGAGAACTACATGCCCCCCGAAGCGCAGCACGCGGTCGACCAGGCCCAGAAGGCGGCCCAGGGCGCCGCCAGGATCCCCTCGCCCACCACCTACGGAGCCCCCGCGCCATGACACCCGAGCTTGGTCATCTCGCGCTCATCCTGGCCCTGCTGGTGGCGCTGGTGCAAGGCGTGCTGCCGCTGGTGGGCGCCCACCGGAACCACGCCGGCTGGATCCGGCTCGCGCATCCGGCCGCGCAGACGCAATTCATCCTCGTCGCGTTCGCCTTCGCATGCCTGATGCAGGCGTTCCTGGTCAACGACTTCTCGGTGACCTACGTCGTGCAGAACTCCAACTCGAAGCTGCCTGCCGCGTACCGTGCCGCGGCCGTCTGGGGCGGCCATGAAGGCTCGCTGCTGCTGTGGATGCTGATGCTGTCGGGCTGGGCGCTTGCGGTGAGCCTGTTCTCGCGCCAGTTGCCGCCAGCCATGTCGGCGCGGGTGCTGGGCGTGCTGGGCCTGATCTCGGTCGGGTTCCTGATGTTCATGCTGTTCACCTCGAACCCGTTCGAGCGGGTGCTGCCG
>CAZBOF010000009.1:0-31628 GCA_964493285.1 uncultured Rhizobacter sp.
GAGCACTGCCTTCACACGGCAGGGGTCGCAGGTTCGAACCCTGCACCGCCCACCAAGTAGTCGAGTACCAGTAAGCGCCTTCGGGCGCTTTTTCTTTGCCCGGTGTAAATCGCGATGTAAACCGGTGAGGGTGCCCAGGCCTTCCTTCATCTGCTTCGTATGCAGGTGTGCATAGACTTTCTCCGTCACGGTTGTCGACGAGTGCCCAATCCCGCCTGCCGAGGCCGAGGCAAACTCCTACTGGCAACTGACCGGCCAGGCCACTGCCGTGGTGACCTGACTTAAACCGAACACCCTCCGTAGAACCCGGAGGCGATTCATTTGCCCCCAGCTCGTTCTGCTTCAGTGCAACGCGATCTGGTCCTCAGTGAACTTGCTTCTCTTCACGGCATGCTCCAGGTCCTCGCAGACCATCAAGGATGCCCGCCGCTCTGAACTGAACGGCAGCGACAGCCATACTCCAGCGTACGCCTATAGGGGAAGAAGATCTGGGCGGGGGCAAGCCATCGGCCTCGAAAGCGCCTGTACGCTGGACAACGTCGTTGCTGCACTCGACGGGCGTGCCCGAAGCCTCCAGCAAGGAGTCAACTTACTTCGCCAGTTTCGCGTTCGTGCAGTGCGATCGGGCCGGGTGAGGTTGTCTTGCGAAGGCAATCGACGAACTCGGTGTGTGGGCGCGTTGGCAACCAACCGCGATTGGTGGTGACGCCCTTCATCAGCACGTCATCGAGGACTGGGTATCGCAGCTGCACCAGACCACCGTCGTCAAAATCGTGCTGAATCTCGGAGCGCATCATGATGGTGAGCGTGTTGGAGGCGACCACGAGGGCCCGGCTGAGCGTCAGCGACGAAGTCTCCAGGTGAAAGTTTGGACGCGTGGCGCAGCCTGAGAAGAGTGCTTCGATCCGGTTGCGCCGCGCCGTGCCAACGGACGGAACGACCCAGGGGTAGTCGACGAGATCATCCGGCGTGACCCGGTCGAGTCCTGCTAACGGATGTCCTGGTCGCGCGACCATGCAGTAACCGTCACTCGAGAGGGTTTCCTCGTCGATCTGGTCGCTGCGGCAGGCCGCCCCTGATCGGTGTACCACGCCGAAGATCATGTCGATGCGGCTGTTGAGAAGATGCGCGATGAGCCTGCGGTACTCGCCCGGTACCAGTCGCACCCGAACTTTGGGATGAGCGGCCATGAAGCGGCAGGTGGCTGCGGCGAGTTCGCGCGAACCGGCCATCGCAGGCGCCCCGACCACGATTTCCAGGCCGCCGGTTGTGCCCGAGGCCAGCAGCACTTCGCTTCGCGCCAGCTCAATCTCGCGAACTGAGCGACGGAACTCGCGGGCGAGCATTTCACCCGTTGGGTTTGGGATCATCCCTCGCGCGGTGCGGTCAAAGAGCGGCGTGCCGAGCGCACGTTCAAGCGAGCGGGCCGAGCGGAACAGCGAATCCGGTGAGAGCCCGAGTCCATTGGCAATCTCGTCGACACACTCTGGTTCGCTGGTCACGATGAGCGCGCGCAGCTGCGTGCCCGTCACCAGACGTTCGATCTGTGGCTTCGGGCGACCGGTTGTGTCAGCGTGCCAACCGAGCACATGCGCGATGGCTGTGTCGAGGGTTTCGAAGAAGCGATCGACGCGCAGCAGATACTGGCGTCCGATAGGCGTCGGATAGCTGCCGGTGGCGGAGCGTTCGAAGATTGGCGCGCCGATCTCGGCTTCAAGATTGGCCACGGCATGGGTTACTGCAGGCTGCGAGGTGCAAAGCTCGCGCGCCGCACTGGTTACGCTGTTTACCCTGCCGATCACCTGCATCATGCGAAGGTGACGAAGATTTGGTGCTTCCAGGAAATTGGCCATCGTTAACGGCGGAGCCCGGTGAGGGGATGGACATCCGATCGGCGGCCAGTCTGCCATGACTCGGCGCCAGTGGGCATGGGACTTTCACCCGCTATCGTGCAACGAGGAAACATCGGTCCATTGACTGTTCGCAGACAGTGCCTTTCCAGAGGAGGCCCCGCGCCGCTCTCACGGTGATGATTCGGCGTCCACGCTTCGATCGGGGCGGGTCCGTCTTCTGGGTGAACCGCGCCCCTCTCGGAGAGACTTTTGATCTCCAGTGCACGGTTTCGCATGCCCTTGGGGCCATCCGATTGAGCTAGCCTTTGGTCATCGAAGACAAGCTCGATCGCGAACCCATTTCCATCCCATGGCCACCCAACTTATCGACATTCATCCCCACGTCATCTCGGACGACTCGACCCGCTACCCGGTGACGCCCCTGTTCGGAAAGCGATCCGAGTGGTCGGAAGAACGCCCGAGCACGGCTGAGGCACTGATCGCTGCCATGGACGAGGCTGGAGTGACCAAGGCCGCCGTTGTGCATTCATCAACCACCTATGGTTTCGACAATGCGTACGTGATCGACAGCTGCAATCGCTACCCCGACCGGCTGGTCGCGGTCGGTTCGATTGACATGCTGGCGGACGACGCGGTGGCCGTGACCCGGCGACTGGTTGATCAGGGTCTGGCAGGCCTGCGCATTTTCACCGGCGGTTCGACCAAGGCGTTCGACCCGAGCGAACTTGGAAATCCAAAGTCGAGGAAAGTCTGGGAACTGCTGGCCGAACTGCGCCTGCCCATGTGTATCCAGAGCGGCCCGATCGGCCTGCCGCAGGTGCGGTCGTTGGCGAAGACCTTCCCTGACGTTGCCATCATCCTTGACCATCTCGCGCGCCCTGACATTCATGACGGACCGCCCTATGCGAAGGCTGCCAGCCTGTTCGATATGGCCGCGTTCGACAACGTCTTCCTGAAGGTCACGCCGCGCATCTTCACCGAGGTGCGTACGGGCGAGGCCAGCCCCGAAACTTTCTTCCCGAAACTGGTTGATTCCTTCGGCGCGCAGCGGCTGGCCTGGGGCTCGAACTTCCCGGCCACGGCCGGCACGCTGTCCGAAATCCTTGGCATCGCACAGGCGGGCCTGGCTGGCCTCGGCGTCGACGACCGGGCCTGGATCTTCGGCAAGACCGCGCAGCGACTTTATCCGGCGCTCGCCTGAAAAAAAGAAACACATGGACCTCCAAGCACGCATTCCCACGCTCCGCATCAACCTCGATAACTACCCGATCTCCCGAGCCCTGAAAGAGGGCCAACTTCGCTCCGAACTCGCCTGGCTTGACTTCTGCGGCCCCAGCCCGGCCCACCGGGGCTTCAAGGACATGGTGCAGGATGATCGCTACGACGCAGGCGAGCTGGCCGTGGCCACCTACCTTCAGGCCCATGTCTACGGCAAGCCGTACGTCCTGCTGCCCTATCCGACGGTCGGGCGCCTTCAATTTCACACCGCCGTCTACAACGGCGAATTCGGCGCGCTGCGTCCGAAGGACATCGAAGGCAAGCGGGTGGGCGTGCGCTCCTACGGGCAGACGACGGGCCTGTATATGCGCGGTGTGCTGCGCCACGAGTACGGCGTCGACCTCGACAAGGTGCAGTGGATGACCACCAGTGGCGGGCACTTGGCTGAGTACCAGGAGCCCTCGAATTGCCAGCGGCTTCCCGCCGGTTCGTCCGTTGCCGAGCTTCTCCTGAAGGGCGACCTGACCGCGGCTCTGCTCGGCCGGCCCGACATGCCCGACGATGCGCGCATTGACACGCTCGTACCTGATGCTCGCCAAGCCGCGCAGTCCTGGTTCGAGCGCGAGGGCATCGTGCCAATCAATCACATGTTCGCCGTGCATCGGGACCTGTCGCGGCAGCGGCCGGACATCGTGCGTGAAATCTGGCACTTGCTGGTCGAGAGCCGCAATCAGACGGCCGAGCTGCCCGAAAACTTTCCGCCGCTGGGGCTGGAAGCAAATCGTCGTGCGCTGCAACTGGCGATCGACTGGGCGCTCGAACAGAGGATCATCCAGCGCCGCTTGACGGTGGACGAGTTGTTCGACGATCTCACGGCCAGCCTGGGATGAAACTCGAAGCCTTCGGTCGCATGCGTGGCTGGCTGCCGTGTCTGGGCCGATGGGAAGACGGCGTTGCCAGATCGCGCCGGCCGGCTCTATTCAACCTGTGACGTGACGAGGCCACTCTCCTGCGGGCCAACGTGTACATCGATTTGGTAGAAGACGACTCCGCTTGGCAGTCGAGCCAACTGTTCGCGCATAGCAGGTGTGTCAGGTCACCTGGCTGCGTACAGGGTGGGAGCCTGCCATTGCACCGCTTGATTCCGCGCAGCACCAGATTCTCGGACTACACGACTTAAGAAGGCATGGGGTGTCGCTTTCCCTGCCTGACTTGGTTGATGTTGCGGCTTGTGATTTCCATGAATCTGTTGAGTTCGCATTGGGGGTCAAAAACGAGGCGGCCGGATAGAGAAAACCACTCCTTTCACGGTCGACCCAATAGCGAATAATCTGTGTCAAACCTGTCCACCGAGAGAACGCTGCCCACGTGCTTCGAGGTGGTGATAACGCTGTCGGACAGATAGGATTTCTCGACATCCAGTGTGGTGATCCATTGCTCGAACAGCGCGCGACTGGACGAGGTGCTGTATCTCCCGCACGAGCTGGATGTTTCGCGCGTCGGCATCGATCACGACACCGCGCACGCTACGAGTCTTGAACGCCCAGCAGCCTGGGCCACAGGCCATCCCGTCGGTAGTCTCCTTCATGCAGCCACTACTGGCACGTGGAGCATCCAGGTATCACTTGGGGTCGCGGGCGCAGCGACTGATGAACAGATGGCCACCAGTTTCAGAAATCGTGCCGGAAGCCCAGTTCGTAAGCTGTCGACTTCTGGCCGCCGAAGTTGGCCGCAGTCACTGCCGGCCCGCCCGGTACCGAGAATCTTGCACTGTTCTTGTTTGAAATCTGCGCCGCCGTGCCATAGAACGACGTGCGCTTCGACAAGTAGTACTGGTAGCCCAGACCCAGTGTGGAAGAGTCGTTGGCATCCGTCGCCGCAGTGGGGCTCTTCTGGTCAGCCTTCATGTAGGTGGCCTTCAGGATCCCTTTGCCCAATGGTGCGCGGAGGTGGATCATCGAAATTGCCAACTTTTCAACTCCGAACTTGAATGCGCGGCGCTGTAGCGCCAGGGTGAGCGGGCCAAAGTCGTACGAGGCGCCGATCACGTTGTCATCGAAATTCTTAACAGTCGCCGTCGCGTTCTTCACCTTGCGTGCGGCCAATTGCACGTTCACTTTGCCCGTGCGATAGGCCAGTCGCAACGCTTGACTCTTGGCCTGCTCTGTTCCGGCGCTAAGCTGCCCTTCACCTGCAGACACCATGACTTGAGCCGCGAAGCCGCCCAGGCCAGGGGGCGTCCAATAGCTCACAGAATTGTTGGACCGGAACGCCGTTTGCACTCCGCCCATGCCACCAAACACGGCGGCCGGCACTGACCGGTAAACGGTCGCGGTTGCCATACCGACGCAGCCGAACGGGTCAAAGGAGCAGGAGGCCACGTGCGTGGGAACCAGGTCGCGACCCAGGCGAATCTCGCCGACTGAATCACTCTTCAGGCTGACGGTCGATCGGCGATTCCAGAACGTTGCATTCGAGGCTCCAGTGTCGACCAAGATGTCGCTTTCAAGCCAAAACTCTGCGCGGAACCCTCCGCCCAAGTTCTCGGACCCGCGCAGGCCCCAGCGACTGGTGCCCGTACCGCCGTTGTTCACTGAGTTCATCGATCCGACAGTACCGTTCTTCACGTGCCGAATGCCGACGTCCATGACTCCCCAGATGCTCACCGACGAAGGAGCTTGCGATTGGGCTGCTGCTCCGCCGACGAAGGCGCCGAGGACGAATGAGGCGATGAGAGGCTTATGCATGAGGTTGTCTTCTCCGTTTATGTTTGTAGTGGTTGAACGAGGGTTCAAGAAAAATCGCGCGAGCGAAAAGGCCGCACTGCGCATCGTCAACAGCAAGGCGCTGCTCGGCCAGCAGCTGGGAGGCACCGGCCGAGAGCATTGACAGGGTGGGGCGGTCGTCAGTAGCTCGCGGTCTCACGTGCCTTACCCACCGCGCCGTAGCTGCGTTGGGGCGCGGCCATCAGGAAGCGGTAGCCTTCGGCCACGAGGCGATCGTGGTTCTTGGCCGTGACGTGAGGGTTGCCGACCACTACTTTGTGTCTGTGGCAGGTCTCAGCGATACGGCGCATTGAATCCAGCACCTCGGGATGCTCGTACTGGCGCGGGTAACCCAATGCCTGACTGAGGTCGCCTTCACCGATCAAGATGAAGCCGATTCCGGGCACGTTGGTGAGGATGTCGTCGAGGTTCTCGATCGCCTCTGGGCTTTCGCACATGAGACCGACCAGGATCTCGCCCTTGGGAGCCAGCGGCCAGATGTCGGCCTTGGCGTAGTACTCCCCGGCGCTCAGACCCCAGTAGCGCGCCGCTGTAGTCGGCCCGTCGCCGCGCACGCCCTTGGGTTCGTAAAGCGGCGCGTTCTTAGGTCGCGCGTAGCGGCAAGACGCGACGGCGTTATAGGCCTGCTCGACCGTTGCCACGTGCGGCCAGATGACGCCGTAGCAGCCGCGGTCGAGCACCTGCTTTGCGAAGGCCTGGTTCATCTCGACGCCATTGGACGGGATGCGCGCGATCGGTGTGACCGTCGCCGCGAGCGAGCCCGACTCGGCGATCGTCTTGCGGCTCAGCATGTACTGCAGGGCATCGCCGAGCGCTGACACATCGTAAGGGTTGTGCTCCATCTCGAACACGACGCCGTCGTATGGCGAATCGCTCATCTCGATGGCGGCCTGCTTGTCGAGTTTGGTGAAGGCGGCGTAGGCGTTGCGCCCGGTTTCGAGGGCGCCGATGATGCTATTGAGGCGTGTCATTCGTCGCTTCCCCTTAAAGGCCCTTGGCCTTGAGCTGCGTATCTAGCCGCGGGAAGACGCGACGCGCGTTGCGTTCGAAGATCGCGTGGCGATCCTCGTCGTTCAGCTCGGGGCAACGGTCGATGTAGCGTTTGGTGTCGTCGAAGTAATTACCCGTGTTTGGGTCGAGACCGCGAACGGCCCCGATCATTTCCGAGCCGAACAGCACGTTCTTCGCCGGGATCACTTTGGTCAGCAGGTCGATGCCCGGTTGGTGATACACGCAGCTGTCGAAGTACACGTTGTCCAGCAGGCCCTCCAGTGGCCGCTGGTGGGAGCCTTCGAGCGACAGCCCACGGTAGCGCCCCCAGTGGTAGGGCGCCGCGCCGCCCCCGTGCGGGATGATCAGGCGCAGCGTTGGGAAGTCCTTGAATAGATCCCCTTGGATCAGCTGCATGAACACCGAGGTGTCCCCGTTGATGTAGTGCGCCCCGGTGCTGTGGAAGCATTCGTTGCACGATGCCGCGACGTGGATCATCGCCGGCACATCGAGTTCGCACAGGGCTTCGTAGACCGGGTACCACGAGCGGTCGGTCATCGGCTTGCCGGTCCAGAAACCTCCGCTCGGGTCGGGGTTCAGGTTGCAGCCGACGAAGCCCAGCTGCTCGACGCAGCGGCGCAGCTCGGGCACGATGTTCTTCGGCGGCGCCAACGGCGACTGCGGCAGCATGCAGACCGGTACGAAATTGTCGGAATAGAGGTTGCAGACGCGCTTGACCAGGTCGTTCGACAACTCGGACCATTCGAGGCTGGTGCGTTCGTTGCCGAGGTGGTGGCTCATCAGGCCGGCGATCGGCGAGAACAGTGTCATGTCGATGTTGCGCTCGCGCAGCAGCTTCAACTGGCCTCCCTCAATCGCGCTGCGGATCTCGTCGTCGCTGACGTGCGAGCCCTTGCGCGGCGGCGCGTTGGCGGGGTTGTCGGCGGTGGCGACTTGGGCGGCACGCCAGTCGCGCAGGGACTTGGGGATGGTGGTGAAGTGACCGTGGCAATCAATGATCATGGTGTGTCTCAGGCTGAACTTGAGGGTGGACGAACAGCTGGGCCATCGAGATAGGGAAAGGCAGCAGCTTCTGCTTTTAAAACGGTGAGGGCTGCACGACGATCGGCTGCAACAGAGGGGGCGTCATCGATCAGTGCGATGCAGGTGATCGGAGCCGGGTCGCAAACGTCGAGCTTCAGCTCGCGCACCACGCGAGGTAGGCGCCGCTCTCTGTCTTCGCGATGATGAACTCGGCGTTTACGCCTTCGATCGGGGCGCTTCGTCCTTTGCGACGACGACGTATCCGTGATCGTCGATGGCACTCTTGAGGCTAGTTCGGTTTGGCATACGGTACTTCCGCTGGTTGAGGTTGCTGCCATCGTAAGAGCGCGAATCGGCTATGCCGATAGCTCCGGACGAAATGGAATGGCTGCGGAAGCAAAACGATTGGGGCCATGGACTGCACTCCCGCTCGGGAGAACTTTTCATCTCACGTGCGCGGTTTCGAATGCCCCCCGAGACCGCCGGTCGCGCTAGTCTTCAACGTCCACCTGAAGATGATCGACTGCGAATCGATGATGGCCGAGGAGGGCGAAGCGATGCTCCACGCCTGGTTTGGTCGGGTCGGCGAGAAAGTCGGCGCGCTCTCAATGACCATCCCCACAACCCACCGATTAGGCACAAGGAATTCAATGCCCACATACGCCAAGACCGGCCCGCTAACCCTGCGGATACTTCTCGACGACTACCCGGTGTCCATGGCCCTCAAGGATGGCCGCGTTACTTCCGATCTCGTCAAGCTCGAGTTCGTCGGCCCCAAGCCGGCAATCAATGGCTTCAAATCGATGGTGCGCGAGCAAGCCTACGACGCTGGCGAACTCGCAATCGTTACCTACCTGCAGGCGAAGGACTTCAGTAAGCCGTACGTGATGCTGCCGGTGCCGATGGTCGGGCGCTTTCAGCACCACTGCATTGGCTTCAACAAGGAGTTCGGCCAGATCGCCCCGAAAGACCTCGAGGGTCGCAAGGTCGGCGTGCGTACCTATGCGCAGACCACCGGCCTGTGGGTGCGCGGCATCCTGCAGCACGAGTACGGCGTCGAACTCGACAAGGTGTCCTGGATGACGACCGACGAATCACACCTCGCCGAGTATCGCGATCCGCCGAACTGCCAGCGGCTGCCCAAAGGCTCGTCGCTCGCTGACATGATGCTGAACGGAGAGCTGGCCGCCGTCATCATGGGAAGTGACATGCCCAAGGACGAGCGCATCGAGCGCCTGATTCCCGACCCGAACAACGCGGCAAAGGTTTGGTACGCGCGTGAGCACGTGGTACCGATCAACCACATGTTCGTGGTCCACGAGGACCTGCTTGCTCAGCGCCCGGATGTCGTCCGCGAACTCGGTCGCATGCTGATCGAGAGCCGAAGCATGGCACCGCCAGAGACCTTCGAGACCTTTCCGCCGATCGGTTTGGAAGCCAATCGCAAGGGCATCGCGCTTGCCATTCAGTGGGCCCACGATCAGAAGATCATCCAGCATGCCTTCGCGGTCGACGAGCTGTTCAATGACGTGACTGCCCAGATGGGTGCATGAGCTAAGCCCCTTGCATCGACACAACCGGGCGCGGAAGCCGCCCATATGGAGACAACAATGAAGTCCTTTATTCTGCTTGCGGTTGCCGCCGCAGCGCTGGTCTGCGGCCCTGCTCAAGCTGCCGAGCCCTATCCCTCGCGCGTCGCGACGCTCTATGTTTCCTTCGGTCCCGGGGGGGCGGGCGATATCTTGGGCCGCGCCGTGTCGCGCGAGATGTCGAACACCATGGGCCAGGCGGTGGTGGTCGAAAATCGTCCGATTCCCCACGTTGCGCCAGCGCTAGTCGCGAAGGCGAAGCCGGACGGCTACTCGATGATCGTGCTGGGTGGGGGTTCGGCCTTGAACGCGGCGCTTTTCAAAGCGCTGCCTTATGACCCGATCAACGACCTGCAGCACATCTCGACTGTTGCCTCCTTCAGCTTCGTGTTCGCTGTGCCGAGTGATTCACCGTTCAATTCGATCGGCGACCTGATTGCGTGGGCGAAAGCGAACCCCGGTAAGCTAAACATCGGCGCCGCGCGACTTGGCAGCACGCAGAACCTAACGGCCGAGCTGCTCAAGACGACGGCGGGCATTGACGCCGTCATCATTCCCTACCGCACCCCGGCCGCACTGATCACCGCGCTGCGTGCCAAGGACGTGCACGTCGTGATCGAAACCGTCTCGCCGCTGATGAGCCAGATCGCAGCGAAAAGCGTTCGGCCGTTGGCGATGACCTCGATTCAGCGCTTCCCCGCGTTGCCTGATGTGCCAACCGTCAACGAGACGCTGCCTGGCTTCGAGTCGACCGCATGGCTCGGCATCAGCGCGCCTGCCGGCATATCGCCCGACATAGTCGCCTACCTGAACCAGCAAATCAGATTGGCGGTAGCGACGCCTGCCGTGCAGAAAACGCTCGGCGATGTCGGCATGGTCGCCGAGTCCAGCACTCCCGAGGAGATGAGCCAGCGCATGCAAGCCGACGTCGCCAAGTGGCGCGGCGTACTCGACAAGGCCGGCATCCCGCGTCAGTAGCCGAGATGATCTGTCCGCAGCCTACCAATTGCCTCTGACGGCAACACCCGGGCCGCCTGGCCCGGCGTCAGCGGCTCGGCACCTCTAAGGAGCTGCATCAACCCTCGTGCCTCCCCGACAGCGTTGGAGACTTGAATGCGCCGATCGTGCGGCTGATGCTGTTGCTCCCGACCTGCGCTTATCGGTTGCCGAGCGCGTCGCGGCGCAGATTTGCCGAACGAGTAGCGGAGTGCGATCTGGATGCGGCCGGTGGCGAGCGCTCCCGCACAGGCTTATCAAAGTGAAGGTCGCACCACGAAGGGCTCGCTGCGCCTTGCCGCGACAGGCCCATACGTGGCAGGGCGCATTCTGATCGTCGGTTCGAGCCGCACGTACAGAGAGCGCCTACATCGAGCCCATCTTCACATCCCAACCCTGCCGCATGATCATGACGATCAAGCCGGTACGACGTGGCCTCGATCCGAGGATCGAGGACTTGACTTGCGGGTCATTTCATCTTCTTCGTATTCATCACGCGGAAACCAGCATGGCCGAGCTGCTCCATGTCGACCGAGACGTACTGACCCGGCTTGATCCACTCGGACTGCGTGGCCCCGCCGGCCATAACGATCGAGCCCGCTTCCAGCGGTTCGCCGGTGGCCGCCGAAAGGCGTGCTGCGGCAACGAGGGCGCGCAACGGATGGCCGAGAATGGCTGCGGTGGAACCCACCTGAACAGTCCGGCCGTCAATCGACATGACTAGGCCGAGGTTGCCGATGTCGCTGCGTGAGTTGTGCCAGGCACCGACGACGAAGCCGCTCGAAGAGGCGTTGTCGGCGATTACCTCGGGCAATGTGAACTTGAAGTCCTGATAGCGCGAGTCGATGATCTCCAGCGCCGGTGCCACCGCCTCGACTGCCGCCAGGGCCTGCGCCGCGGTCACATGACCCGACAGTGGACGCTTGAGCAGGAAGGCGAGTTCGGGCTCCACGCGGGGATGTACGAAGCGGGCGAAATCGACCGAGCCACCTTCCTCAATCAGCATGGCATCAGTCAGGCGTCCCCAGATCACGTCGGATAGGCCCATCTGGACCATCTTGGCGCGGCTGGTGAAGCCCATCTTGACGCCGACACGGTGCTCGCCTCGCGACAAGCGCAAGCCGATTATCGCGGCCTGGATCTCGTAGCCCTCAGCGACGGAGAGGGTCTTGTCGATATCAAACTGCGGCACTGCGGTGGCGGTCGTCGCCGCACCGTCGAGCATGGCCGCGAGTTCTCGGACGGAATGCGAAGCCTGCGTCATGGCATGCGCTCCATCTCGAATACGGCTTTCACACTGCCTAGACCGTTGATGTGGGCGTCGAACACGTCGCCAGGTTGTACAGGCACCATCGGTCCCAGGGCACCTGACAGCACCAGGTCTCCTGCGCGCAGTGGTGTGCCGAGTTCGGCCATCGTGCGAGCCAGCCAGACAACTGCATTTAGCGGGTGGCCGAGGCACGCGGCGCCCGCACCGGTGGAGACGGGTTCACCGCGAAGCATCGTCACCATGCCACACAGGCGCGGATCGAACTCCCGCAATGTACGTGGCGTGGCACCGAGAACATAGGCAGCTGAAGAGGCGTTGTCCGCGACTGTGTCGACGAACTTGATGTCCCAGTTGGCGATGCGGCTACCGACGATCTCCAGCGCGGGCAGCGCGTAGTCCACGGCACTCAACACGTCCGCAAAGCCCGGACGCGCCATGTCGAGGTCCCGGCCGAGGATGAAGGCCACCTCCGCTTCGATCTTGGGCTGCTGCAGCGCCGAGACAGGAACCGGCTCGCCGTCGCCGTAGCCCATGTCGTCGAACAAAGTGCCAAAGTCGGGCTGGTCAACGCCGAGCTGGGCCTGAACGGCACGCGCGGTCAGACCGATCTTGCGGCCGACGACGCGGTGGCCAGCAGCCACCCGCAAGTCCGCGTTGATTCGCTGGATCTCGTAGGCCGACGTGGCATCTAGGCTCGCATACTGCACGCGCAACGGCGCCAACCACTCGCCCGTGCCGCTAGCCTCGCGCAAGGCCTGCGCGGCCACTTGTAGCTGTTCGGATGTCATGCTTTTGTCGTTTCGTCATTGACGCGGATCGCGTCGATCTCGTCTTTCGTGCAGTCACCGATGGCCCATTGCGCGCCCGGCACCTGGGTCACCATCACGCGGATCGCCTCCAGTGGGGCGCCCAGTGTGGTGTGAACGGTTCGGGCGACTTCCTTGATGCATTGCTTGACGATTTCGCGATCGCGTCCCTCGACCAGGGTGATCTGAACCAGCGGCATGTATGTTCCTTTGATGTCAGCCTGTAGCGGCGCTATCTTTAAAAATCTGCGTTCTCGCCTCTCGCAGTGTCTCGGCTACGAAGCCTTCCTGCTTCAGCTGATCGCTGAGCGCATGCACAGACGTTGTCCCGGCCTGCGTGATCGCGGCAGACACAACGCCCAGTTGGTCACCGGTCAGCTTCCCAACATGATCTGTATGCGTCACGGCGAAACGCGAAGGCGCATGTCCGAAGCTTGGCGGCGAGCTGGTGGCCGGTCGATAAGAAAAGCGGTGCTCAAGGCGCTTCTCTTGTCGAAAGGATTGCGAGGTAAGTTCCTATTTCGATAGGATCATCTGCTGGCTACGTCATACAGTCCAATACTGTTTTTCACATCACTCATACCATTCCGGTATGCCTTGGGTGGTAGGAAAAAGGAAGAAAACCCGATGGACCTGAAGCAGATGCGCTACTTTCTGGCTGTGGCCGAAGAACGGAACTTGAGCCGCGCCGCCGCGCGCTTGAATATGGCGCAGCCGCCGCTGACCCGATACATCCACGCGATCGAGGAGGAACTCGGCACGCCGCTTTTCATACGTTCGGCTCGAGGCGTGGAACTCACCGAGGCTGGTGAGGCGTTGCTGGAAGATGTGCCGAACGTTCTCGGCATGGCGCGACGCGCGCACGAGAAAGCCCAGCGCGCAGGTCGGGGTTTGATCGGTACGCTGGAGGTCGGGATCTTCGGCTCAGGCTTGCTGAACGTGATCCCTCTCTTGCTGGCGCGGTTTCATCGTGAGCGGCCGGAAATTCGGATTGGTCTGCACAACATGAGCAAAGCCGAACAGATCGAGGCGCTGCGTGAGCGCCGCATCACTGTCGGCTTCAACCGCTTGGTTCCGAAGGAGCCCGGGTTGAAGACCGAAACGGTGCTCCGCGAGCGCATGATTGTGGCGTTGCCCGCAAATCACCGCCTCAGTGGGAAAGGTACGCTGACCTTGCACGACCTAGACAGCGAACCGATGATTCTTTACCCCAACGCTCCACTGCCAGGGCTGGCACAAGAAGTCATGGCAGCGTTTCGCGGTGAGAATGTACGGCTGGCGATCGAACAGGAAGTCGAAGACGTCGTGACGGCTATCGCCTTGGTGGCAGGCGGTTTCGGACTTTGCGTGACCACGGACTCTGCATCGAACCTGCGGCTTCCTGGCGTCGTATACAAGCCTTTGTCTTCACGCAAGCTGAAGGACATCGAGCTGAGTGTCCTTTATCGAACTGAAGATCGTTCGCCAATTCTCCAAGCGTTCCTCGCTGTGGCGCGACATGGCAAAAAGTATCTGCAAGAACCGTGTCAAGCCATCGACCATTCGAGCAAAAGCGCCAAGCACTGAATTCAGTCGGAAAGCGCAAGAGCGTTTGACCTGCTCCACTCGCCGTATCAGCCAAGTGGAAGTTCTGGTTGAAGATCACTTGATCTCATTGTTTGAGGCCGATGCCGGCTGGGCCCGTTGTCGGTTCTTACCGCCGCCAGGGTACGGCCGATAGATGCACTTGTGGTTGACGCTTGGGAACTGCGGGCGTAGCAGGTCGTGGATGGGCGATTGCCGACGGTTGCACCTGCTGCGGGTCAGCCGTCGCATCTTTCATCCACTTGCGCAGAGCGTCCTCATGTACGTCCAGCGTCGCGCGACGCTTGCGCCACCGAATCGCCTCATTCCTTAACCAACCTCACGGTTCGCGGCCTCGTGCTTGAACTGAACTGCCGTCTCTTTCCGATACGCTGTCTCCGCTTTTCTTGAAGCAGCGGCGCGTGCGGGCGCCGTGCGCATCACATCGTGTCAGGCGCTGACGTTGAACCCGTGCTTGTCTTTCAGAATGCGCAGCACATTCTTGCCTGTGCGTTCGATGTGGTCGCGCAGCATGTCGCAAGCATCGTCCGCTCGCCGTTCCATGGTGGCCGTGCAGATGTCGACGTGCTCTTGCGCAACGTCGCGGTCGATGGGGTGATCTTCCAGAAAGAGCCGCCGATGGCGATCGCTCAGGTCGTGCAGGGTCGAGCAGAACTGCAGCAGCAAAGGCATCTGGCATGCGGCGATGAGCTGGTGATGCATTTCGCGGTGGGCGTCCTCCCACTCTCCCAACCGGTCACCCGCAGGCGAGGTCTTTTCCAGCTTGTTCAAGCGGCGGTGGGTACGAACGAGCCGGGCGAATTCATCGAGCAGTCGAAGGTGTATGCCGCCATCTGGCGACACCATGGCCATCGTGCGCACTACCTTGAAATGGCCGGTCACACGCATTTCTCGATCATTGGTGAACTGGGGCAACGCCACACCCTTGGTCACTGCCATGCTGCGGCAGATCGGCGTGGCTTGACGGGCCGAGGCCGAGCGGCCAACGCCGCCAGGGCCGCCAGGCGCCGCGTGCGCATCCTGTACCCTTGCGCCGCTTGGCCATTCGCGCCAAGAAAGGAGGCTCGCGACTTGGGAACAATCCGTGCACTGGCGTTCGTCCTTGGTTGCCTGATGGCTGGAGCGGTGCGGGGCCAGAGCATCGAACCGGCGCCCGATTGGCAGACCGCGGACACGCCGCATTTCCGCGTCAATTACCGCGCGCCGTGGCGAGACCAGGCGGAACGGGTGGCCCAGGCCGCCGAGCGTGCGTATCCCAAGGTCACGAAGGCACTGGGCTGGCAACCGCGCGACCGCACGCAGATCCTGTTGATCGATCAGTACGATTCACCGAACGGGTTCTCCACGCCGCTGCCCTACAACATCATCGGCGTGTTCCTGTCGCCGCCCGACGAAGGCGAACTGCTCGACAACAGCGATTGGCTCGATCTGCTGCTCATGCATGAGTTCACGCATGCCGTGCACTTGGACAAAGCGCGGGGCCTGTCGGGTGCGTTGCGCAGCGTGATCGGCCGCGACCTGTTGCTGTTCCCCAATCTGTTTCAGCCTGGCTGGGCCATCGAGGGCCTGGCGGTCTACCAGGAAAGCGACATGGCGGGCCGGGGCCGATTGCAAGGCCCGGCGTTCGAAGCCTGGCTGCGCGCCGAGTCGCAAACTGGCTTTCCTTCTTTGCATGAGATGAATGCGGGTGGGCGCACCTTGCCTGTGTCCAAGGCCTATCTGTATGGCGCCTATTTTTTCGAGTTCCTGGCGCGCCGCTATGGGCCTGAGGCGATCGGCAGGTACGTGGATGGCTACAGCGGCAACCCCCCGCTGTGGCCGCGCCTGCACACCAACCCCGTGCGCGCCACGGGCAAGACACTGGATGTCTTATGGGCCGAATTCCTGGTCGATCTGAAAACACAGGTGGATCTGCGTGCGCAGCCCACGCGTGCGCGGGTGCAAGCCGTGGGGGAGCGCGTCACCGGCCCCCTCTTTGGGCTGAGTTCCGTGGCCGGATGGCCGGGCGGTGGCGCGCTGGCGGTGGTCGATGATGGGTTGCACCGGCCGAAACTGGTGCGCTACGGGGTGGACGGGGCGGCTGAAACGCTGGCTCCGGTGCACAGCGGCGCCCATGTGGATGTCAGCCCGGCCGGCAGCGTGCTCGTATCGCAGCCCGACATCTGTCGCTGGCGCCATCTCTCCTACGACCTCTACCGCTTGCGGGCGGAGGGTGGCTGGACCCAGCTCACCCACTGCGCGCGCCTTCGCCGTGCCGTGCAGGTGGGCGAGGGCATCGCCGCGATCCAGCAGCACGCGGGTGCGACCTCGCTGGTGTGGCTGGATGCGCAAGGACAGAACCTGCGTGTCCTGTGGCAACCCCCTCAGGGCGTGACGCTGGTCGACCTGGCCGCTTCACGCGATGGGCAGCATGTCTATCTGGCCACGAAGCAGACGAACGCTTGGGGGCTGCATGAAGCATCTCTTCACGGGCCGGGCGCTGTCTCACCACGCCAGCTTCTGACGCACGATGCGCCGATCCACGGCTTGGCAGCGGGCGCGGCGGGTCTGGAGTTCATCGCGGCGCGCGACGGTGTATTCAATGTCTGGCGCCTGGCAGGCCGGGAGTGGCTGCAACTCAGCCAGACCCACACCCGCGTGGTGGCGCACACGGGAACGCAGGACGATGGGTCGATGGCGCTGTCCGTCGTGGTGCCGGGCGGGTATGCGCTGCAACGTTTCCCGGCTGTGGCTGCGCTGCGGCGCGTGGCGGCAGGCGAGGCGGGGCCGCCGGCCATGCCTCCGTCGGGGAGCGCGGCGTCCCCCCTGGGCGAGCCGCAGCCCTACCGCGCGTGGCGCACGATGGCGCCGCGGGCCTGGTGGCCGCTGCTGTCGCAGGACCGGGGGCTGCTCGCCGTCGGCGCCAGCACCTTTGGTGCCGACGCGCTGGGCTGGCACCAGTACGCAGGGGCGTTGCAGGTCGAGACCTCGCAAAGCGACTGGCAGGGTTCGCTGCAGTATCTCTACCAGGGACAACACCTGTTTTCTTTCCAGCGCGAACTGACGCCGCGCATCTGGCGCAACGGCGACGATGCCAGCGACGTGCTGAGCTACGACCGGGAAACCCGGGCCCAATGGCTCAGCACCCTGCCGTGGTTGCGACTGGAGCGGCGGGTGACCTTCGGCGTGGGCGCCGCGATGGATCGCGTGCAGCGCGTCAACCCGGACCTCGCCCCCGCGAATGTGCCGCGCGACGAACGCCTGTTGGCGGCGCTGATCGACTACGACACGAGCGGCGGGAACTGGTGGTCGGAAGGTGCGAATCGAGGCCAGCGGGCAACGCTGCTGTACGAAACCTACCGGCCTTTTGCCCGTTCCGGTCGCGGCGACTATGACGGCAGCGTACTGCGCCTTGATTGGCGAGGCCATGTGCCGATCGGACGCCATGTGCTTGCGCTGCGCCATACCGAAGTGCGCTCGCAGGGCTTCACACAGCGGTTCCAACTGGGCGGCGCGCACGATCCCCAGTTGCAACTGGGTCCCACCCTCAACCATCGCGACGTGATGCTGCGCGGCTACCGTGGCGACGAGACGGGCTTGCAAGGCCACCATGCACGCGTGACCAGCGTGGAGTGGCGCAGCACCCTCGCGGACGTGGATCGCCATCTCATGGTGCCGGCCATTGGCTTGAATCGCCTGTCGGGAACGCTGTTCTTCGACATCGGCGGCGCGTGGGACGCCGGCAGCCGCCCCGCCACGTACCGCCGCGGCGTGGGGGCCGAAGTGCTCGCGGAGGTCAAGCTGCTTTACGCGCTCGGCCTGCACCTGCGGCTGGGTGTTGCCCGCGGGCTGGACGCGCCCAGATCCACGCGAGCCTACATGGCGCTCGGTCGGGGCTTCTGACGATCAATGCGGCTTGCGTGGCCGCTTGAACGTCTTGGGCTTGTAGACGTTGCCGTCCCAGGTGCCCTCTGCGCGGGCGCGCCGGATCGCTTCTTCCGCCAGGCGTTCGGCTTCCTTCCGGGAGGTGCGCCAGCGGAAAAGCTTCATCGCCCACAAACGGGCCCGATAGGCGCCCAGGCGCACGGCCATGTCGAACCGGTACCGCCGCTGCGGACTGACCAGCAGCCGCACCATCAGCACCACGCAGGCGGCGAGGGCGGTGGCGGCAAAGACTTTTTCGATCATGGCGGGCAGGAGGGCGGCAGGGGGAGAACGCGTGAGAGGAACTTACAGCGATCGCGGGCGGCCCGTCAAACGCCCTTCAGCCCTGTCCGGCAGCGTCGGCCTTGCGGATGCGAATGGCCTTGCGCTTGGAAGGCTCGGCCGCTGCCGCCGTTGCAATGAGGGCATCTTCCGGCGTCGCCGTGCCTTCGGCAGGCGCGGGTGCCGTCCCCGGGGAGGCGGCGTCCTTGAGCACGCGGGTGTAGGGCGCCAGGATCTGGACGAGCTGTCCGTACACCTTCGGGTTGCCGGCCACCACTTCGCGCTGGTACATGAAGTCGGCTTCCCCGGTGAAATTGCCGATCAAGCCGCCGGCTTCGGTGATCAGCAACGAGGCGGCCGCGATGTCCCAGGGGTTCAGCCCGGTTTCAAAGAAGCCGTCGTAGTAGCCGGCGGCCACGTAGCAGAGGTCGAGCGACGCGGCGCCCGGGCGCCGCAGCCCGGCGCAGTTCTGTGACACCTCTTCGAACATGGCCATGTAGCGCTTGAAGTTGTCTCCCTTGCGGAACGGGAAGCCGGTGCCGATGAGCGAATCGGCCATGCGCACGCGCTTGGACACGCGCAGCCGCTTGTCGTTCAGGAACGCGCCGCGGCCCTTGGAAGCGTAGAACAGGTCGTTGCGGGTGGGGTCGTACACCACCGCCTGTTGCACCTGGTGGCGGAAGGCGAGCGCGATCGACACGGCATACACCGGAAAGCCATGGATGAAGTTGGTGGTGCCATCGAGCGGATCGATGATCCAGACGTATTCGCTGTTCTTGGCACCGTGCGTGCGGCCCGACTCCTCCGCGAGGATGCCGTGGCCGGGGTAGGCGGTCAGCAGGGTTTCGATGATGGCCTGCTCGGCCATTTGATCCACCTCCGTGACGAAGTCGTTGGCCGACTTGGCGGTGACTTTCAGCAGGTCGACATCGATCGAGGCACGGTTGATGAGGGCTCCCGCTGTGCGTGCCGCCTTGATGGCGACGTTGAGCATGGGATGGAGCGCTTGCGGCATGGGAAGTCCTGCAAAAGGAAACGGGGGTGGATCGACGATGGAGAAAGAGCGGGGGGTGCGAGCCACGCATCGCGCGTGGGCACCGATAATCGAATTTTACCTGCCCCCCATGGAAGCGACGCGTTTTATCCTGCTCAACACCAGCCACCCCGGGAACGTGGGGGCTGCGGCGCGCGCCATGAAGGTCATGGGCTTCAACGATCTGGTGCTGGTGGCGCCACGCTACCCCGACGTGCTCGTGCACGAAGAAACGGTGGCGATGGCCAGCGGCGCGGCTGACGTGCTGGTGCGTGCGCGGGTGGTCGATACGCTCGCGCAAGCGCTGGACGGCGTGACCTATGCGTGCGCCACTGCGATGACGCCGCGGGACTTCGGCCCGGCGACCCATGCGCCCCGCGCCCTGTTCGACACGTTGTCGGCGGCATCGCATCGCGTCGGGTTCGTCTTCGGTTCTGAGCGCTATGGCATGAGCAACGAGGATGTCTATCGCTGCCACGCCTGCTTGAGCGTGCCCACGCACCCCGGCTACGGTTCGCTCAATCTGGCGCAGGCGGTTCAGCTGATCGCATACGACTGGCGCCAGGCGCTCGGCGGCTTCGGCATGTCCGAAGGGGCCCGCGCCGCGCCGGCCCCCGCAGTGCATGCCGATGCCGCCTCAGTGCAGGCCCTGATCGATCACTGGGAACATGCGCTCACCGATGTCGGATTCCTGGATCCGGTGGTGCCCAGAAAGCTCATGCCTCGGCTTCACCAGCTGTTCAACCGTGCACACCTGAGCACCGAGGAAGTGAACATCCTGCGCGGCATTGCGCGTGCGATGCAGGCAACCCGCCGCCAGCAGGGCTGATGCCCCACCGCTAAACTGCCTGTTCCAGGGACCCCGATTGACCATGTTTCAGCGAATTCGAGAAGACATCGCCTGCATCCTTGAGCGCGACCCGGCCGCGCAATCCGTGTTCGAGGTGCTGACGTGTTATCCCGGCCTGCATGCGCTGGTGATGCATCGCTGGGCGCACGCTTGCTGGACCGGGGGGTGGCGCTGGCTGGGGCGTTTCATCTCCAACGTGGCGCGTTTTCTCACCGGCATCGAGATCCACCCGGCTGCCAAGATCGGCCGGCGTGTGTTCATCGACCACGGCATGGGCGTCGTGGTGGGCGAAACCGCCGAGATCGGTGACGAGTGCACCATCTACCAAGGTGTCACGCTGGGCGGAACCAGCCTGTACAAAGGCAGCAAGCGCCACCCGACACTGGGGCGTGGCGTGGTGGTGAGCGCGGGTGCCAAGGTGCTGGGTGGCTTCACGGTGGGCGATGGCGCCACCGTGGGCTCCAACGCGGTGCTGTTGAAGCCGGTGCCGCCCGGCGCCACGGCGGTGGGCATTCCGGCGCGCATCATCGAGAAGCGTGCCGACGTCCAGCGCGAAGCCTTGTCGGCGCAATTGGGTTTCTCGGCCTACGGGGTCACGCAGGGTGACGACCCGGTATCGCTCGCGATGCGCGGCTTGATCGACAACGCCTCGGTCAGCACCCACCAGATCGCGCTGCTGTGGGCTGCGATCGAGAAGCTCTCGGCCACGCGTCAGGACTGCGTGCCCACCGATGCGCAAACCACCGAGTCGTTTGATGCCGAAGGGCTCAATCAGCTGCTGAAGTAAGCACGTTCGCTCGCAGCAAAGCGGCGAAATCGTCGGGGGCGATGGGCTTGCTGAAGTAGTAGCCCTGCATCTCGTCGCAGGCTTGGTCGCGCAGGAATGCCTGTTGCTCTGAGGTTTCGACGCCTTCGGCCACGACGGTGAGGCTCAAGGTCTTGCCCATGGCGATGATCGCGCTGGTGATGGCCTTGTCTTCCGAATCGGTGGCCAGGTCGCGGATGAAGGAGCGGTCGACCTTCAAGGTGTCGATCGGGAAATTCTTGAGCTGGCCGAGTGACGAATAGCCCGTGCCGAAATCATCGATCGCCAGTCGCACGCCCATTTGCTTGATGGCGGTCAGCAGCCGGATCGCACGCTCCACGTTGTGGATGATCATGCCCTCGGTGATCTCCAGTTCCAGGAGTTCGGGCGCCATGCCGGTTTCTTGCAGGATGGCGGCGATGTCCTCCAGCAGCTTCTCGTCGGCAAATTGGCGCACCGACAGGTTGACGGCCATGTTGATGGGTGGAAGCCCTTGACGCTGCCACGCGATGTTCTGCTCGCAGGCGGTTTTGAGCACCCAGCGTCCGATCGGCACGATCAGCCCGGTGTCTTCGGCAATCGGGATGAATTTGCCTGGTGGCACTGAGCCCAGTTCCGGGTTGTGCCAGCGCAGAAGGGCCTCTACGCCGGTGATTCCGCCGGACCGCAGGTCCACCTTGGCTTGATAGTGCAGGCTGAATTCGTCGCGTGCCATCGCATGGCGCAAGTTGGATTCAAGCGCGAGTTTCTCCAGTGACAGGGAGTTGATCTCGCTGGCATAGAACTGGAAGTTGTTCTTGCCTTCTTCCTTGGCGAAGTACATGGCGCTGTCGGCGTTCTTCATCAGCGTCTGTTCGTCTTCGCCGTCTTGCGGGTACATCGCGATGCCGATGCTGGCCGTCACGCGGCACTCCTGGCTCACCAGCATGATCGGGCGAATGGCCGTGGACAACAGCTTGCGCGCGACGGAGGTGGCGTGCTCGCGGTCATTCGCCTCCTGGACCAGCACCACGAATTCATCGCCACCCAGCCGGGCGACGACGTCGCTGGCGCGCAATACCTGCCTGAAGCGATGGGCGATTTCCTTCAACAAGGTGTCGCCGGCTTCATGGCCAAGCGTGTCGTTGATGAACTTGAAGCGGTCGAGATCGATGAACATCACCGCGAATCCGCGCCCATAGCGCTTGGCGGTCGACAAGGTGATGTCGAGGGAACTGCTGAACATCAGGCGATTGGGCAGCCCGGTCAGGCTGTCGTGCCGGGCCATGTAGTAGATGTTCTCCTCGGCCACCTTCTGCTCGGTGATTTCGCGCGACACCCCGCGATAACCGGTGAAATCGCCGTTGGCGTCGAAGATCGGCTCACCGCTCAGGCTGATGTAGTACGGCCGGTTGTCCGACGACACGCGGCTCATCACGACGTCTCGGAACAGCTTGCGCTTGTCCAGGAAATGCTGGAACTCCGGCCATCCGCCGGGCAGCTGCACCTGCAGCGTGCTCTCCCAGAGGCGGCGCCCCAGCATCGGATTGGGTGTCTGCTCGGTTTCGCTGCTGCGGCTTTCCACGCGGATCAGGCGGTGCTCGGCATCTTGCTCCCAGTACCAATCGGCCGACAGATTGGTCATCGCGCGAAAGCGCGCTTCGCTCTCGCGCAGCGCCTTGTCCATCTTGCGGCGCTCGGTCACGTCGCGCAGGATCCCCCGAAAGCCGACCGCCTTGCCCTCGGGGTCGCGCACCAGCATCACCGAGCCTTCCACATGAACCACGGTGCCGTCACGGTGCAGGTACTGCCATGCCTGCGCTTTCTTGGAGATGCCGGTGGTGAAAACCTCGCCAAATGCTTTCTCGACGACAGCGGTCATGGCCGGTGTCTGGCGCCGGCGATAGTCGCGCTCGCCGATGTCCTCGTGCGTGTAGCCGAGCATCTTCATGTACGCCAGGTTCAGGTACTGCGGGCGTCCGCGCAGATCGACTTCGTAGTAGGCGTCATCCAGGCTTTCAAGGATGCTGCGCGATCTGTCCTCACTGTGGCGCAGAGCCTCCTCGGTGCGATGGCGTTCTGCATCTCGCTCGAAGACGCCGAGTGCGAAGACGATGTTCGTCGCCATGCGTTCCAGCAACTTGACGATCTCGGGGCTGAAGCTGTCCTTCTGCGGTGAATGGAACAGCATCACGCCGACCATGCCCCGTTTGTCGGTAATCGGAATGGCCGCAGCGGCTTTGATGCCGGCTGCAATGGTTGCTTCGTGCCAGGCCCCGGATCGCTGGTCGGCTTGGAAATCCTGGCTCAGGCTGGATTGGCCGCTGCGAAATGCCTCCCCCGCCAGCCCGCGGCCTTCAGGGGCGTCGGGATCGCGGGAAATGCGGGTGCTGCGTATGCGCATGGCATTGACGCCTGCCGCGGCCTTCACGCAGAGTTCGGCCGACGGGTCGGGCTGCGGCAAGATGATGGCGGCGGCGAGGAACATGCTGCCGTGAACCGCGGCGTCGCACACGCGCTGGTACAGCTCGTCTTGTGTGCGTGCGTACAGGAGGGCCTCGTTGGTGGCGCCCAGCACGGCGTACATCGACGCCAGGTGCGGATCAGGCAGCGTGGAGACGTTGTGCGGTGGATCGCTCATGCCCTGTCTCCCTTTGTTTGCGCTTGTTTACTGCGGGCGAGGTGTGCGCAGAGCCGATTTGGGCCTGAACGCTGCGGCAACGGAGGCGTCTGTTTCGAGGTATGGCCCGCCGATCAGATCCATGCAGTAGGGCACGGCGGAGAAGATGCCCGGCGCCGGGGGGGCGGCACGCGGCAGTCCTTCCAGGGTCTCTGCAATCGCCTTGGGCTGGCCTGGCAGGTTGATGATGAGCGCGCGGCCGCGGACAACCGCCGTCTGGCGCGACAAGATGGCCGTCGGAACGAAGCGCAGGCTGATCTGGCGCATCTGCTCTCCGAAGCCGGGGATCTCGCGGTGGGCCACGGCGAGGGTGGCGTCAGGCGTGACGTCTCGTGGCGCGGGGCCCGTGCCGCCCGTGGTGAACACGAGGTGGCAGCTTGCGGCGTCGACCCAATCACACAGCGTCTGGCTGATCAACGCCTGCTCGTCGGGAATGACCCGCGTGGTCCACTGGATGGGGTTGCGAATGGCACGTGTCAGCCAGTCCTGCAGAGCAGGGATGCCCTTGTCTTCGTAGACGCCTGATGACGCGCGGTCACTGACCGAGAGCAGTCCGATGTGAACGGTGTCGAGCGGCGCCGGGTTACTCATCGCTGTCGGACTGGGCAGCTTTGATGAATTGGAACAGTTCGCGGTAGGCGCGGCCGCTGCGCTGCTCGGGCGCAGCGGCGGCGTCCTTGCGCGCGGCGCGCACGAGGCTGCGCAGGTGCTGCAGATCAGATTGGGGGTGCTGCGATTGCCAGCGGGTCATGGCGCCGTCGTCGGCCAGCAGTTCAATGCGCCAGCGCTCAGCCTCATGCAGTGCCAGCGAATCCTTGGCGCGGCCCAGCTGCATGGCCGCCACGGCCTCGCGAATGGGCTCGACGTCGTTCTGGCGCATGAGCTTGCCGATGTACTGCATCTGGCGGCGCTTGCCCTCGTGCGAGCGTGTGCGCTTGAACTCGGCCACGGCGTCACGCAGCGTTTCGCTCATCGGCAGATCGACCACCCGGCTGTCAGGGAGCTTCACAAGCGCCTCACCCAGGGTTTGCAGCTCGTGCATCGCGCTCTTGAGCTGCGTTTTGCTCGGGCGATGGAAGTCGTCGTCCATCGACGCGGCGTTGAACTCGGGAGCGGGGGGGGGGTGTGCAGGGTTCCTCATGGCGCGCCGTTATGATAGCCCTCGCCCCTGATCGCGGGCGCGGTCTGCCGTGCGCCGATCTGTGCATTTCCTCATCGAACGCGAGCGCGCATGACATCTTCCCTCTCTTCCAGTCACGGGTTCTCGTACGCCCGCGAGACCTTCCAGCAGCTTGTCGATGATGCTTTGTCGCTGGCCAGATCGCTGGGCGCGAGTGACGCCGGGGTCGAGGTTTCCGAAGGGGCCGGGCTGTCGGTCTCGGTACGCAAGGGCGAGATCGAGAACGTCGAGCGCAATCGCGACAAGTCCATCGGCATCACGGTCTACCTCGGGCAGCGCCGGGGCAATGCCAGCACGTCCGATTTTTCACCCGCCGCGCTCGAGCAGACCGTTCGCGCCGCCTACGACATTGCCCGCTTCACGGCAGAAGACCCGGCCGCAGGCCTCCCGGAGGCCGACGATCTTGCGCTGGGTGCCGCGGCCGAGAAAGACCTCGACCTGTTCCACCCTTGGCCGATCGATGCCGCTCAGGCCGCAGACATCGCCATGCGGTGCGAGGCACATGCGCTCGCCGTCGATCCCCGCATCACGAATTCCGAAGGTGCCGGCGTGTCGGCGCAACAGTCGCATTTCTATGCCGGCAACAGCCGAGGGTTTCGCGGCGGTTATGCGAGTTCGCGCCACTCGCTGTCGGTGGCGCCGATCGCCTCGCTGCCGGGCCGCGGCGGCGACGATATGCAACGCGACGCCTGGTACAGCTCCATGCGCTCGCCCGATGAGCTGGCTGCTCCGGAGGCGGTGGGGCGTTACGCATCCGAGCGCGCGCTGTCGCGTTTGAAGTCGCGCAAGATCAAGACCTGTGAAGTGCCGGTGCTGTTCGAATCCACGCTGGCCGCGGGTTTGCTCGGTGCCTATGTGCAGGCCACCAGCGGCGGGGCGCTGTACCGCAAGTCCACTTTCCTGGTCGACAGCCTGGGCAAGCAGGTTCTGCCTTCGCATGTGGACATCCACGAAGACCCGCACCTGCCGCGCGCCAAGGGCAGCGCCCCGTTCGATGACGAAGGCGTCGTCACCAAGGTGCGCGACGTGGTGCGGGGCGGCGTGGTCCAAGGGTACTTTCTGTCGACGTACTCGGCCCGCAAGCTTGGCATGCGCACCACGGGGCATGCTGGCGGGTCGCAGAACCTCCAGCTTTCCAGCCGGCTCACCACCGCTGGCGACGACCTCGATGCCATGCTGCGCAAGCTGGGCCGGGGCCTGTTCGTGATCGAGCTGATGGGGCAGGGCGTGAACTACGTCACCGGTGACTATTCGCGTGGCGCTGCCGGCTTCTGGGTCGAAGACGGGCGCATCGCTTATCCGGTTCACGAGATCACCATCGCAGGCAATCTGCGCGACATGTTCAAGGGCATCGCTGCCATCGGGGCCGATGCTTACACGATGGGCACGAAAACCATCGGATCGGTGTTGATCGATCGTATGAAGGTGGCTGGCAGCTGAAGCGGACCGGCCACCCGCAAGATTGCGGGTGGCGCTGTCGGCTATCGGTAGATCAGGTTCGGCAGCCAGGTGGCCATGCTCGGCACGAGCATCACCGTTGCGATGGCGATCACCTGCAGCGCCAAGAAAGGAATCACCCCGCGGTAGATGTTTCCCGTGGTGATGCTGTTGGGCGCGACGCCGCGCAGGTAGATCAGCGCGAACCCGAACGGCGGTGTCATGAAGCTCGTCTGCAAGTTGACCCCCACCATCACCCCCAGCCAGATCGGATCCACGCCCATCGCCAGGAGTGCGGGCGCGGTGATCGGGATGATGATGAAGATGATCTCGAACGTGTCGAGGATGAACCCGAGCAGGAACATCACGATCATCACGACCACGAGCGCACCCATGGCGCCGCCAGGCAAGTCTGACAGGAGTTCGTGGACCAGATCGTCGCCGCCGAGCATCCGGAACACCACGGAAAACACCGCAGCGCCGAACAACAGAATGAAGACCATCGAAGTGATGGTGGCGGTCGAGAGCGAGGCTTCCCGCAGCATCTTGATGCTGAACTGGCGCCTGAGCGCCACCAGCAGCATGGCCCCCACGGCGCCGACGGAGGCGGCTTCTGTCGGCGTGGCGAAGCCGCCGATGATGGATCCCAGCACGGCAACGATCAGCAGCAGCGGGGGAACCAGCGCCGTGATCACGTCATAGGCCAGGGTGCGGCGCTCTTCGGCGCTGGGCGGCGTGGCCGGGCAGCTTTTGGGGTCGAAGATCGCCTTCCCCACCATGTAGAGCAGATACAGGCCGACCAGCAAAGCGCTCGGCAGGACGGCCCCTGCGAACAGGTCGCCGACGGACACCGGGGTGGGGGAGAAATTTCCCTTCGCCATCTGAACCTGCGCGTTGATCCCGGCAAGGATGTCGCCCATGAAGATCATCACCGTTGAAGGCGGAACAATTTGCCCGAGCGTGCCCGAGGCGCAGATCACGCCGCACGCGAGGCCCTTGTCGTAGCCGGCCCGCAACATCGCAGGCAGGCTGATGAGGCCCATGGTCACGACGGTTGCTCCGATGACGCCGGTGGAGGCCGCAAGCAGCGCGCCGACCACGATGACCGAGATGCCCAGCCCGCCCCGCAGCCTGCCGAACACTTTCCCCATGGTGCTCAGGAGCGATTCGGCGATGCCGGAACGCTCGAGGATGACGCCCATGAAGATGAAAAGCGGGACCGCCACCAGGACTTCATTGGTCATGAAGCCGAGATAGCGCGATGCCAGCGCGCCGAAGTTCGACGGATCGAAGACGCCGGTGAGGAAGCCGATGAGGGCAAAGAACAGCGCAGTTCCCGCCAGGGAAAACGCCACGGGGAACCCGAAGAGCAGGACGCCGATGATGCCGAAGAACATCAACCCGGCGAGGATTTCGCCAATCAGAACTGGATCCATGTCATGTCCCAGTCTTGTAGCGATATGGCTCGGGGAGCTGGTCATGGAGCCCGCGCAGCACCAGGATGCTGCGCGCGATCATGGCGAGCCCCTGCAGCGCGATCAGCACCAAGAACACCAAGATGAACGATTTGAGAATAAACAGGCCCGGCATGCCTCCGATGTTGCCGGACGCCTCCTGGAGGCGCCACGAGCGCGTGACATAGGGCTCGCTGTAGATCCAGACCACCGCACAGTAGGGCATCAGGAACACGAGAACGCCAAGGAGATCAACCCACGCCTTGCGTCGCAGCGTGGCGGGGCGGTAGAAGATGTCGACCCGCACGTGATCGTCACGGAACAGGGCGTATGCCGCCACCGCCGTGAACATGAAGCCGTTCAACCAGACGTACAGGTCCTGCATCCACAAGTGGGTGCTGTTGAACAGGTAGCGTTGCAGCACCACCGCGAAGCACACGAGAACGGCGGCCAGCGCAAGCCACGAGAACGCATGGCCGACGACTGTGTTCAACCGGCCGACGAGGATCACAACCCACTTCAGTATTCGCATGTGATGAGTCGGGTGAAGGGCCAAAAAAAGAGTTGATCGGCGAGACGCCGATCAACCCCTCAGAGACGCGATGGGGTTGATGGATCAGTCGATTTTCAAGAAGCGTTCCCGGGCGCGAAGGTACGGGGTGTCGGTGGTTTCCATCCGTGTCCGGACCACCTTCAGGGCCGCCACGAAGCTTTCGGCCGTTTTCTTGGCGAGTGCGTTGTCGCTGTTGCGGATGCCCGCGATGATTTCGCTCGAGGCCTGGGCGCCGGCTTGAAGAATTTCATCGGGGAACTGGTGGATCTTCACGCCATGCTCTGCGACCAGGCTTGCCAGCGCGCGCGGATCGTTGGCGTAGAAATCGCAGGCCACGTTGTCGTACTCGGCCTGGCATGCGGTGCGAACAATGGCTTGGAGATCCTTCGGCAACGCCGAGAACTTCGACTTGCTGACCACCAGTTCGGTGGCAAGACCCGGCTCGATGAAGCTCGGGAAGTAGTAGTCCTTGCAGATCTGATAGAAGCCGAGGGCCAGGTCGTTGTAGGGGCCGACGAACTCGGCGGCATCCAGCGTGCCGGTTTGAAGCGCCTGGAAGATCTCGCCCGCGGCCATGTTGGTAACCGACGCGCCCAGCTTTTGCCACACCTGCCCGCCCAATCCCGGCGTGCGGAAGCGCAGGCCTTTGATGTCGGCGAGCCCCTTGATTTCTTTGCGGAACCACCCTCCTGCCTGAGTGCCGGTATCGCCCGAGAGGAATCCCTGGACGCCGAATTGATCGTAGATCTCGTCCCAGATCTGTTGGCCGCCCATGAAACGGACCCAGGCTGCCAGCTCGCGCGATGTCATGCCGTAAGGCACGCCCGTGAAGAACGACAGACCGGGGTTCTTGTTCTGCCAGTAGTAAGCCGCGCCGTGGCTCATTTCTGCGCCGCCATTGATCACGGTGTCGAGTGCTTGAAGCGGGGGGACCAACTCGCCGGCGGCGTACACCCGCACGGTGAGGCGGCCATCGCTCATCTCCGAGATGCGTTTGGCCAGGTTCTCCGCACCGACACCCAGGCCGGGGAAGTTCTTCGGCCAGGTCGTGACCATCCGCCATTCGAGCTTGCCTGAAGAGACGGCGGGGGCGGCTGTCGATGCGGTGGCCGATGCTTCCTCGGGCTTCTTGCCGCAAGCCGCCAGGGCTGCAGCCCCTGCAATCGTGGCACTTGCACTCAGCGTGCGCTTCAGAATCGAACGACGGTCCATCTAGGTCTCCTCATCGGGTTTATGAAAGTAGATCGAACAGGACTTTTCACCAACAGACAGATCATGCTATCTGAAGGAGGCCTTTCATGACGCCCGGGAGTACGCGCAATTCCAACGCATCCAGGGAAATCCCTGGGATGCGCCGCGAACTGATCAGGAGGTTGTGCTGCCGTTCTGCGTGGCGGCGATGAAGAGCTTCGTGCATCGCGCGCCAGAACGGCAGAACGCGAGGATCGGCTTGGGCAGTTCGTCGATGAGCCGCCTGAACTCGGCGATGTCGTCAGGGCTTTGATACGCCCCGCTGACCGGTTGATACCGATACGAAAGGCCTGCAGCGCGTGCGGCCACTTCGATGTCCGTGGAGTTCGGCTGCTCGGGCCCGCCTTCGCCATCGGGGCGGTTGTTGATCACGCTGCGAAAGCCCTCGGCCGCCGCTGCCTGCATCGCCTCGGGCGTCAGTTGGCCCGCAACGCTCAGGTCTTGGCTCAGTGGGCGTGTGGTGATGTCAGACATGGAAGCTCCTCACTTGGAAAGTGCTTGCTTGACCGCGGCCGCGACCGAGGCCATCTCGGCCTTGCCTGCGAGTTCGGCCTTGGCGGCAGCCATGACCTTGCCGATGTCGGCGAGGCCTGTCGCGCCCAGTCGGGACACGATCTCCGCAATGGCTCCCTGGATCTCGTCGGGCGCCATGCGGGTTGGCAGGTATTGCTCGAGCAGAGCCAGTTCGGCGGACTCCTTCTCGACCAGATCGGTCCGCTGGGCCGCGGCAAACTGACTGATGGAGTCTTTGCGTTGCTTGATGAGCTTGTCAACGATGGCGATCACCATCTCGTCCGTCAGCACCACGCGCTCATCCACCTCCTTCTGCTTCAGCGCCGCCAGCAGGCCGCGGATGGTGAGCAGGCGCGGCGCGTCCTTGGCGCGCATGGCGTCTTTCATGTCATCGGTGATTCGGTCTTTCAGGCTCATGTGACGGCTCCTCATGAGGTTAGAAACGACAAAGCCCGCGTGGTGCGGGCTTCGGATGGCTGAGCGCGAGGCTCAGTACATGCGCTTGGGCAGCTGCATGCTGCGGATGCGCTTGAAGTGGCGCTTCACCGCGGCGGCCTTCTTGCGCTTGCGCTCGGCCGTGGGCTTCTCGTAGAACTCGCGGGCACGCAGGTCGGTCAGCAGGCCGAGTTTCTCGATGGTGCGCTTGAAACGGCGCAGAGCCACGTCGAACGGCTCATTCTCTTTAACGCGGATAGAAGTCATAGATCCAGAGGTTGATGCGCTCGGTGCTCGCCGGTGACTCAGGGTGGAGGTTCCGGATTCCAGCCCCAGAGGCCTGGCGAATCGTGGCGCGGGTTTTTGCAGCAAAGGCGGGATTATAAGCAGCGCCTGGGCGTCATGCAATATTCACGTCAGTGACCGCTCTCCTGCGACCCGATGGCTTGGGCGCAGGCGGCGGCGCTGGCCCAGGCCCACTGGAAGTTGTAGCCTCCAAGCCAGCCGGTCACATCCACCACTTCGCCAATGAAATACAGCCCCGGCACGCGCGTGCTCTCCATGGTTTGGGAGCTGAGTTCCCGGGTGTCGACGCCCCCGAGCGTGACCTCCGCTTTTCGATAACCCTCCGTTCCGGAGGGCGACAGGTTCCATGCCTGCAGGCTTTGGGCGAGCTGGCGCAGGTCACTGTCGCGGGCGTCGGCCAGGGCTTTCTCGCCCAACCCGGGCTGCTTGGCGAGCCAGTTCTGGGCAAGGCGGGCCGGAAGCAGGGCGGTCAGCGCATTGCCAACTTGCCGCTTGCTGCCTTGTTTGCTGGCAACGAGATGGTCGGCCAAGTGGCTGCCTGGAGCGAGGTCGATGCGAAGAGGTGTTCCGGGCGACCAGTAGCTGGAGATCTGGAGGACCGCCGGGCCGCTCAGGCCGCGGTGGGTGAACAGCAGGTCTTCGAGGAACCGGCCACGCGCTTTCCCGGAACCGGTTTGGATGTCCACCGGCAGAGAGAGGCCGGCCAGGGCCGCATAGGGTGCCCAGGTGCCGGGGTCGAAGGTCAGCGGCACCAGCGCAGGCCGCGTCTCCACCATCCGGTGGCCGAACTGCCGGGCGATACGGTAGCCGAAATCCGTGGCGCCGATCTTC
>CAZBOF010000009.1:31638-46639 GCA_964493285.1 uncultured Rhizobacter sp.
GGGATCGAGAGGCCGCCGGTTGCCATGACGACGCGGGCCGTGCGCACGGCGCCGCCTGTGGTCTCCAACTCGAAGAGGCTGCCGTTGTGGCGGATCGAATGCACGGAGGCGGGCTGCCAGCGCGTCACCTGCCCTTGATCGCATTCGCGCAACAGCATGGCGATGATGTCCTCGGCGGACTCATCGCAAAAGAGCTGGCCGCGGTGCTTCTCGTGCCAGGGAATGCGATGACGCTGCATCAGGCTCACGAAATCTTGGGGCGTATAGCGGGCGAGCGCGGAGCGGCAGAAGGACGGGTTGGCGGAAAGGAACTGGGCCGGGCCGGTGTCCCGGTTCGTGAAGTTGCAGCGGCCGCCGCCGGAAATGCGGATCTTTTCTGCCACCTTGGTGGCATGGTCGATCAGCAGCACGCTGCGACCCAGTTGGCCGGCCATCCCTGCACAAAAAAGCCCTGCCGCGCCCGCACCGATGACCACCGCGTCGAATGTCTGCATCGCGGGATTATCACGAGCCCCAGAGTGCGCGCCGAAGCGCTCAGGTCTCCACCGCTTGCAACGCTCCGATGGCCTCGAGCGCCGCAGCGAGCGCGGCACACTGCCGTGCCAGCGGGCCCGGCGCGGGCTGCTCCCCGCCCATCACGGCCTGGATGTACTTCGCCGTCGTGGCGGCATCGCAGCTCCGGGGCAACGCAGGCAGATCCTTGAGGACGCCTTCCTGGGCCGGGATGCTCAAGTCATCGCGCAGCGCCCCCCGGATGAAGACGTCGAGGCGCGGCATGCGGCGCGCATCGGCGACGGGTTCGCCTTCGGTGCCGCGCATCAAGACCGCGTTGGCCTGCGTGCGGGCCAGGAACTCGGTGAGCATTGATGCGTATTCCCGGTGGGTGTAGTTCACCACCCGCAGGGCCCCACCGAGGGGGAACGGGTCGAGCAGCTTGGCGATGGTGTGTCCCGAGTTGCGCAGGCCGATGGTCCATCGGGCATCGAGCAGGCGGGCCAGTGGCGGGCAGAGCACGTCGGTGCGCACGTAGGCCGGCTCGTTGCGCAGCCAGGCCTGGCGAATGTCTTCGGGGCCATGCGCCAAGCGCAGCCCGAGAGCGTCGAAGATCTCGGCGGTGGTCACGCGGCCGGGGTCATCGGGCATGCCGTGGACCAGCACCTGGATGCGCGACCGCGCCAGCAGCAGGGCGATCAGCGGCGTGAGATTGGGCAGCTTGCGTGCCCCGTTGTACGAGGGCAACAAGATCACGGGGTGCGCGGCACCGATGGACAGGCAGCGGGCATTCGCGGCACGCAGGAATCCCGCGGTTTCGTCGACGGTTTCGCCCTTGATGCGCATGGCCATGGCAAACGCACCGAGTTCCAGGTCGGATACGGCACCATCCAGAACCTGCGCCATGAGGTCGTGCGCCTGCTCGGCGTCCAAGGGGCGGGCCCCTTCTTTGCCGCGGCCGATCTCCTTGATGTAGTGGCGGATGGTCATGGTGCGATTCTAGGAAGTGGGCCGACGCGTGCGCGCAAGGGGCACTGCAAGGACAGTGCCGGCCGCATCCGGCGAAGGCCGGGCCCTGGCGCCGGAGGCGCGCGGCGTTGATGCAGTGCAGCGATGTTGAACGGATGGGAACGTATCGACATCTCTTCGAATGCGCAATTTGCACACCCCACACATGAGGTGTACGGTGGCTTCTGCCAGACCCGCGCCGCTAAGATCAATCCAGGGGTTCTCAGAGCCAAATCTCGGTGGGCGAATGCTTCGCAGCTTCATCTCGCCAGGGTACTCAACCGACCGATCTGCGACCGCTGACACACCACGAGACACAGCATGACGGAACCGAATCAGAGCGCGCTGCAGGTTTGCGCCGATCAGTCTCGGGACTTGTCCGAGGCACTCGGCTTGGCGCCCGATGCCTGGGGTGCGTTGGCACTGGCGTTCCTGGGTCAACACCAGGCGCTTTACGCCGTCAAGGATGCAACGAGCGGGCGTTATGTCCACGCGAATGCCGGCATGTCGGCGTTGTTTGGCGGGCCGGGCGACGGCCTGGCCGATGATGAATGGCTGGAGCCAGGCGCTTGCGCTGCCATGCGCGTGGCTGACAACGCGGCGGTCGCGCAGAACGCACCTCAGGTGAACGAACAGCGTCTCGAGGTGGCCGGTGTGCGGCGCGAGTTCAGCGTCACCCGCTATCCGTTGCCTGCGTCTGATGGACAGGCGCCGCGCTACCTGTTGTCCACCTGGGTGGATGTGACGGCCCAGCGCGAGGCCGAAACCCAGCTGCGGATGGCGCTGCGCCAGCTCGAAGAGCAGCAGCAGGCCAACGAGACCTTGCGGCGCGAGGCCGCGGAACCCGGCTTGCGGGATGGGGCGGGCTTGTACCAGCGCGGCCACTTCGACGACCAGCTTCGGCGCGAGATCGACCTGTCGTCGCGCGAGCATCGCGAGTTCGCATTGGTCTCGGTGGCGCTCGATCCGCTGAGTGATGCCGCGCGCAGCCTGGGCCCGGAAGCGCGGACGCGGATCCTGGAGGCGCTGGGCCGTCTGTTGCGAAGCAACACCCGGGCCATGGACGCCTCATGCCGCCTTCATGAAGACATGTTCGCAGTGCTTCTGTCAGGGGTTGGCTTGGCGACCGCGCATGCGCGCATGGAGGGGCTGCGCCGCCAGTGCGCCACGCAGATCGTCGTGCTGAACGGGCAGAACCTGGGCTTCACCATCTCGATGGGCGTGGCCAGCTTCCCGCATACCGCGTCGTCGCAGGACGACTTGCTGCACGCGGCGGATGCCGCCATGGCTCAGGCGCAGCGGCGCGGTGGCAACCACGTCAGCCTGGCGAGCATTCGGTTCGAGACGAACTGACGACTACAGCAGCTTGTTCACGGCGCGCCATTGCGCTGCCGTGACCGGCGTGATGGAGAGGCGGTTGCCGGGGCGAAGCACCTGCATGCTTGCGAGCGATGGTGTCTGCCGCATTTCCGCCAGCGAGAGCAAGCGGGTTTTGCGATCGAGCTTCACGTCCACATGGCACCAGCGTGGCGCGTCGCGCGTCGCCTTGGCGTCGAAGTACGGGCTTTGTTCGTCGAACTGGGTCTCATCGGCATAGGCTTCGCTGGCCACCGTGGCCAGCCCCGCGATACCAGGCGCGGGACAAGACGAGTGATAGAACAGAACGCCATCGCCCACCTGCATGGTGTCGCGCATGAAGTTGCGTGCCTGGTAGTTGCGCACGCCGATCCAGGCAACCGTGCGCCGTGGCGCGGCGGCGAGATCGTCGATCGAGCATTCGCTCGGTTCGCTCTTCATGAGCCAGTACTGTGCCGCCATGCCATGCTCGAAGGGTCGGGTCGAAGAGGCGTCCGTCGCGAGCCATGAGCCGCATTCCTGAACCCAGGCAGTTCAGGTGGGCGAGGTCAGCCGGGCATTGGGTTCATCTGACGCGAGACGATCACGCCTGCCGGGCGATGTTCCAAGCCCTTGCTCTTGCGAGCATCGGTTCAAGGAAATATAAGACTCACGCGAACGCAACGGACCGGGTGATTCTACGCGCGGGGTGTGTGCCGCGCGCGTCTCAAAGCAATTGACCGTCGGCGCCGAGCGCCTGGTCGATGCGCTGCACCAAGGCTGCGATGTCGACCTCCTCGCCGCCGGGTTGCGAAGACGCCTTGGCGGGCGGGCGCTCCGCCAACGCGTAGGCCAGATTCAACGCGGCCAGCACGGCGATGCGTTCGCGCGCCTTCACACGTCCGCCGTCGCGAATGGCGCTCATCTCGCGATCGACGCTGCCCACGGCCTCGAGCAACGAAACCTCGCCGCCTTCGGGGCAACCGAGGATGTAGCTCTGCCCCATGATGGTCACTTCCATTTGCTTCACGGAGGATCTCCTTCATCCTGGGCAGCCGGCGCGCCGGCGGGAAGGCGCTCGAGCAGCGCATCGATGCGGCTGCGTGCGGCATTCAGCCGCGAGCGCAGGTTGTCGCGCTCGCCCGTGACGACAGTCAACTGCTGTTCGAGCAGTTCGTTGGTTCGTTTGAGCTCTTCATGCCTCAGCAGCAAGCGCTCAACGCGGTCCGCGAGTTCATGGATATTCGACATGGCGCCCTGGAGGGTTGCGAATGGATCATTGTAGGGTCGCCATTCGCGGTGCTTACAATCCTTCACGTTGGTGCCGTGGCGGTTTTCACGCCGTCACAGTTAAACGGGAAGCAGAGGGTTGGGGGCCGTTCAAGGCCGCAATCCTGCCTGCGCTGCCCCCGCAACGGTAAGCGGACGAGGCTCGCGCCTCGCTTGTGTGCACAGTCCACTGGCGTTTCACAACGCTGGGAAGGGTCGCATGAGATGTCCGTCAGCCCGGATACCGGCCAACAGGGGACGTGCGGCTTGCCGCCCGTCATGAGGTGCGTTCTGGCGGGGAAGCCGGCGCGCGCGTTTTTTTGAGCATGACAACGTGAACAACTCTTTTGCTTCGGTGCGCAAGCCTCGCTTTGCCGTGCGCCCGACGTGTGCTGCCGTTCTGGCTTTGGTTTCATTCCAGTACTCGGCGGCCTACGCCCAATCCGAACTACCGGCCGTGACGGTTACGGCAACGCGCACCGAAAGTCGAATCGACCAGACCGTCGCTGACACGACGGTCATCAGCAAGGAAGACATTGCGCGCGCGACCGGCCGCACGCTGGCCGAGGTACTGGCCAATGCCCGCGGCGTGCAGATGAACAGCAATGGTGGCCTGGGCATGGCCAGCTCCGTCGGACTGCGTGGCATGGAGTCGCGCCACACGTTGGTGCTGATCGATGGCATCCGTTTCGGCTCGGCCACGCTCGGTACGCCGATTCTGGACAACATCCCGCTCGACGAGATCGAGCGCATCGAGATCGTCCGCGGCCCGCTCTCTTCGCTCTATGGCACCGATGCGCTGGGTGGCGTGATCCAGATCTTCACGCGCCGCGGTCAGCAGGGGCTGCGGTTCAATGGCGCGCTCACCGCCGGCAGCAACGACTACGGCAAGGGCACCGCGGGCGTGAGCTTCGGCGATGGACGTTGGTCGGGCGCGGCGCAGGTGTCTCACGTGGAGACGCGCGGTTTCTCGTCAACGAACGACCGTGAGCCTTTCGGCAACCACGACCCGGACCGCGACGGTTTCTACCAGAACGCCGCCAATGTGCGTTTGGGTTTGCAGCTGAGCAAGGATTGGCAGGCCAATGCCTCGGCCGTGCATTCGCGCAGCCGCCATCAGTTCGACGATGGCCCAGGTGCCAACGCGCGCGGCACCACCACGTCGGAAGTGCTCGGATTCGACCTGACGGGAAACTTCCGTCCGGGGTGGCGTGCCGTCACACGCGTGGCCCGCAGCAGCGACAACGCCAACATCGTCGAATCTGCCTCGATGTGGACGGACCTGGGCTCGATCATCAACGTGCAGCAGCAGGTCTCGCATGAGCAGAGCATCGATACCGGCATCGGCACGGTCCTTCTGCTGGCCGATCATGTGAAGCAGAAGGTTGACCGGCCGGTGACGCCGTACGAGGTCAGCCGGCGCACGATCAACGGCGTGGGTGCCGGCCTGAATGGCCACGCCCAAGGGCATACATGGCAAGCCAACCTGCGCCATGACCGCAACTCGCAGTTCGGCAACAAGACCACCGGCGCGCTGGGCTATGCCTACGAACTGTCTTCCGCATGGCGTCTGGGAGGCTCGTTCGGTACGTCGTTCGTGGCGCCCAGCTTCAACCAGCTGTATTGGCCGGGCTTCAGCAATCCCAATCTGTTGCCGGAGGAAGGCAAGTCGGCCGAACTGAACCTGCGCTTCCAGGCTGCGAACTACACGGTCCGCGTGGAGCTGTTCGAAACCCGTGTCGACAACTTCATCACCTCCGGCGTGGCACCGGTGAACATTCCCAAGACGCAGACCCGAGGCTTGTCCGTTGGATTGGACACCCACGTGGCCGGACTCGACCTGTCTGCGTCGCTGGACCATGTGGATCCACGCAACCGGGACACCGCCGGCGGCAACAGCGGCAAACTGCTGCCGCGCAAAGCCAGGAATGCGGCCCGGGTGTCGGTGGATGGCGGCCTCGGGCAGTTTCGCGCCGGCGCTACCCTGGCTGCGTTCAGCGGACGCTACGATGACGCGGGCAACACGAATCGCCTTGGCGGCTACGGGCGGCTTGACCTGCGCGCCGACTGGCGCTTCAACCCTGAACTGTCACTGGGCGTGAATCTCAACAATGTGGCCGACAAGGTGTACGAAACGGCATATGGCTACAACCAGCCGGGGCGTGAGGTGTACGTCTCGCTTCGTTTCACGCCGAAGTAGCTCGGTGGTGATGGCGACCGCTGCGGCGCCTTGCGCGCCGGTTGCGTGAAGAGGCCGGCATGATCCGCCGCTTTTGTGGGGTGGCGTTGCTGCTGGCCGGGTGCGCGGCGGTGGCGCAATCGCCGAAAGTCTCGGACGGGCGTGGGGCGGTCTACGCCTGGGAGCAGCCGCCTCAGCGCATCGTTTCATTGGTGCCCTCGCTGACCGAAAGCGTTTGTGCGCTGGGCGCTTGCGGCGCGCTGGTGGGGGTGGACCGGTTCTCGAATGAACCCGCCTCCGTTCAGGCGCTGCCGAAATTGGGGGGGCTGGATGACGCACGCGTCGAGGCGATCGCGGTGTTGCGGCCTGATCTCGTGCTTGCAGCGCCATCTGCCCGGGTTGTGGAACGTCTGCGTGGCTTGGGCATTCGCGTGATGGTGTTCGACACCCAGTCGCATGCCGACGTGCAGCGTGTGCTCAAGTCCCTGGCCGAGGTACTTGGCGTGCCGGGCAGGGATCGGCAAGTGTGGGCCGGCGTCGAGCAGGCATTGGCCGATGCGGCGGCGCGCGTGCCCCAGGTGTGGCGTGGCGGAAGGGTCTACTTCGAAGTGGAGGCCACGCCGTACGCAGCGGGTGCGGGGTCTTTCATCGGTGAGACGCTGTCCCGGCTGGGGCTGGACAACATCGTGCCGGCCAGCATGGGGCCTTTTCCGAGGCTGAATGCCGAATTCGTGGTTCGCGCGCAGCCGCTGATCGTGATGGCATCCCGCGCCAACTTGAGCGCCATGCCGGCGCGTCCCGGTTGGTCGGCGTTGCTCGCGCTGCGGGATGGGCGGGCCTGCGGATTTGCCGAGGCGCCTTACGAATTGTTGGTGCGGCCCGGCCCCCGCGTCGGTGAAGGGGCGGCGTTGATCGTTGATTGCCTGGTGCGGCTGGAGGCCGGCAAGTGACTGCGCCCGAAGGCTCCGCGCCGCGTGCGCGCAGGCGCATGGCGGTCGGGTTGGCGATCCTGACGGGTTTGCTGCTGCTGGTTGGGCTGGCCGCGGGCAGCGAGGGGTGGTCGGTTCGGGACACGCTGGCCTTGCTGGAGAGCGGCAGCGCGGGGCTGGTCCTTGGCGACATCCGCGCGCCACGTGGCGTGGGCGCGTGGCTGGTGGGCGCTTTACTGGGGTTGTCCGGTGCCGTGGCGCAGGGGTTGTTCCGCAACCCGCTGGCCGACCCGTATCTGTTGGGCGGCGCATCGGGCGCCGTGCTGGGGGTGGTGATGGTGCTGGCGAGCGGCGCATTGGCGGGCACCGGCGTGAGCCTGTTGGCCGTGGACGCGTTGTCTCGCATCGGCTTGGTCGGGGCGGCGTTCGTCGGCGCGTGGTTGGGCGTGCTGCTCACACTCCTGTTGGCGCGCGGTGCCGAGCAAACCGGGCGCCTGCTGCTGGCCGGTGTGGTGGTGGGGGTCATGCTCTCGGCGATCAGCGATCTGGTGACCACGGCCGTGCCGGACGCGCTGCGCGGCAAGCAGGCTTTCCTGCTGGGCTCCACCGGCTACCTGAGCTGGTCGAGCTGCGTGGTGATGGCGGTCGGCTTGACCGTGTCGCTCCCGCTGGCCTGGCGCCTGTCTCGCGTTCTCGACGCGTTGACCCTCGGTGAAGAGAGCGCGGTGAGCCTGGGACTGTCGCTGTCCCGGCTGCGCATGGCGCTGGTGGGCGCGTTGGCGCTGGCGACGGGCCTGGCGGTGTCGCAGGCTGGCCTGGTCGCCTTTGTGGGCCTGGTGGCGCCGCACATCGTGCGGCGGTTCGCGCCAGGGCGGCACGGCCACCTGTTGGTTGCGAGTGCGGCGACCGGTGGCGTGTTGCTGCTGGCCGCGGACGTGCTGGCCCGCAGCCTGACCGCACCTGAAGAACTGCCGGTGGGCGTGCTGACGGCCGTTCTGGGCGGCGGGTACCTGCTGTGGCTGTTGCATCGGCGCCGTTTCGCATGAGCGAGATGTTGTCGGCCGATGGGGTCTGCGTGTCGTTGGGCGGCGTGCGTGTGCTGCATGGCGTGTCCATGGACCTGGCGCGCGGCTGGACCGCGATCGTCGGACCGAATGGCGCCGGCAAGTCGACGCTGCTGCGCAGTCTGGCCGGGCTGGTCTTGCCGGACGCGGGGGAGGTGCGCCTGCGCGGGCGGGCGCTGCCCGACCTGACGGTGCGCGAGCGCGCCCGCCAGATCGCCTGGCTTGCCCAGCAAGGCGACGCAACGGGCGAACTCACGGTGGAAGACGTGGTTCGCTTGGGTCGCTTGCCCCACCTCGGCCTGTTCGGACAGCCCGGACCGCACGATGAGCGCGTGGTCCGCGAGGCCATGGCGCAGACCGAGTGCGATGCCTGGTCGCATCGGCGGCTTGACCAGCTCTCAGGCGGAGAGCGCCAGCGGGTGCTGATGGCGCGTGTTCTGGCCGTCGATGCACCGGTGCTGCTGCTGGACGAGCCCACCACGCACCTCGATCCGCCGCACCAGGTGTCGCTCGTGCGGTTGTTCAAGCGGATCGGGGCAAGCCGTACGATTGCCACCGTGTTGCATGATCTGGCCCTGGCGTTGCATGCCGACCGGTTGGTGGTGATGCAATCGGGGCACGTCGTGGCGGAGGGCGCGCACGACGATGCCGAGGTTCATGCCGCGCTGGTGAATGTGTTCCATCATGCCGTGCGCATCGAACGCGCAGGCGATCGACACGTGGTTCTGCCCAACTTGAACGAGAGCTGAAGGTTCGTGTTCTTCTTTGACCTTTCTGCGCATGCCGCGTTGACGATGGCGCTCGCCCTGGCCTTGGCATGGGGCGCGGATGCGCTCTTCGGCGACGCCCCCGAAGCCATGCGGCCTGCCGCCTGGCTTCGCCGGGTGTTCTGGCCTTTGGGGTGTCGGTTGAGGGTTCTGCGTCCCAAGAAAGCCTATCGCTGGGGTGCCGTCACCTGGATGGTGTCGGTGGGGGGGCTGGGCGCGATTGCCTGGGCGCTGCAGACGCAGTTGCTGAAGCTGCCGGTGTGGGCGTCGGCACCCTTGCTGGCTTTGTTGATCGGCCCGCTGTTTTCCTGGCGCAGTCTGCGCGACGATGTCAATCTGGTGGAAGAAGCGCTCGATGTCGGCGATGAACTCGCCCGCGAGCGCCTGGCTCCGCTGGTCCACAGGGATGTCTCGGGCCTGAAGGAACAAGCGCTGCGCGAAACCGCCATCGAAACCCTGGCGCAACAGCTGAGCGTGTCGGTGATCGCGCCGCTTTTCTGGTTTGCCGTGGCCGGATTGCCGGGTGCGGTGGCCTATCGGGTTTCCAGCACGCTGGCTCGCCTGTGGGGATTGCGTGGCGTGTGGGAGTGGGTTGGCAAGTGGCCGGCGCGCGCCGACGACATGCTGACCTGGCCGCCGGCGCGCATTACCGCGCTGGCGCTGTTCCCCACCTGGGATGCCGCCGCATGGCGCGCCTTGCGGCGGCAGGCGCGTCGCACCACGTCTCCCAATGCCGGCTGGGTGATGGGCGCGATGGCATTGCGCCTGGGCGTGCGCCTTGCCAAGCCCGGGGCATACGTGCTCAACGAAACCGGTGCGGCGCCATCGCAGCGCAACATGGCGCAAGCCCTGCGCCACGCTGGCGCGGCCGCATCGGCCTGCCTCATGCTGGCGCTGCTGGCCTGGGCGGGGCGGGCGATGCTCGCGTGAGCGCGCGCTGCGTCATGGTGCTTGGCACCACCAGCGGCGCAGGGAAAAGCTGGCTCTCGACCGCGTTGTGCCGCTGGTATGCGCGGCAAGGCTTGCGCGTTGCACCCTACAAAGCGCAGAACATGAGCAACAACGCGCGCGTCGTGCCTGGCCCCGAAGGGAAGATGGGCGAAATCGGCAGCGCGCAGTATTTTCAAGCGCAGGCTGCGCGGGTGCCGCCGGATGTGCGCATGAACCCCGTGCTGCTCAAGCCCGAATGCGACACCGGCAGCCAAGTGGTGGTGATGGGCCAAGTGCGGCCCGATCTGGCGAGCGTGCCGTGGCGTGCGCGCAGCGAGGCGCTGTGGCCTGCTGCGCGCGATGCCTTGCACAGCCTGAAGCAGGCGCACGACGTGCTGGTGATCGAAGGCGCGGGCTCGCCGGCCGAGATCAACCTGGCGGCCAGCGACTACGTGAATCTGCGAACCGCTTCCGAGGCCGAAGCGGCTTGCTTGCTCGTCTGCGACATCGACCGCGGTGGCGCTTTTGCGCACCTGTACGGCACGCACCAACTGATGCCGCCGGCCGAACGCCGCTTGTTGCGCGGCTTCGTGCTGAACCGCTTCCGCGGTGACGAGAACTTGCTGGCGCCGGGTCCCGAGGCATTGCAGCGGCTGACCGGCGTGCCGACGCTGGCCGTGCTGCCGATGTGGCATCAGCACGGCTTGCCGGAAGAAGATGGCGTGTTCGACACGCCGGCAGCCGGCGGCGGCGCCCCACAGCGTATCGCCATCGTTGCATACCCGCGCATCAGCAATCTCGATGAGTTCCAACCCCTGCGCAACTTGCCCGGCGTGCAGGTGCGCTGGGCGCGAACGCCTGCGGAACTGGGCGACGCCGACTGGATCATCCTTCCCGGCTCCAAGCAGACCAGCGCCGATCTCGCCTGGCTGCGTATGCAACAACTCGACGCGGCCATCGCTGTCCACGCCGCTGCCGGCAAGCCGGTGCTCGGCATCTGTGGCGGGATGCAGATGCTTGGCGAAGCCTTGGTCGACGCCCATGGCGTCGACGGCAACGGGCCGGGGTTGGGACTCCTGCCTCTGGTCACGCAATTCGAGCCGGCCAAGCTGTTGCGCCACACGCAGGTGCAGTGGCGCCCGCTCACCGGCGTCTGGGCGCCGTTGTCGAACACCGCGCTCGATGGTTATGAGATTCGCCAGGGCGTGACGGCCCAGCATCCGAGCCTGCCCGCGGCGAGCATCGCCCTGCGCAACGAAGGCGGTGATGCCATCGGATGGCAGCAAGGCAGCGTGCTGGGCTGCTACGTGCATGGCTTGTTTGAGAGTCCGGCCACGATGCAGGCCTTGTTCGGGGTCCGTGTTCGCAGTTTGGACGCGGTCTATGACGGCTTGGCCGATTTCATCGACCGTCGGTTTGCCCCGGGCGTGCTGATGGGGTTGCTGGCGCCGCGTCAGGCCTGAGCTGCGCGCAGCCCGGGCGGCGCCGAGTCGCAATAGCGCGCCACGCTGCATTCGAAGCAGAGTGGCTTGCGCGCCTGGCAGACATATCGCCCGTGCAGGATGAGCCAATGGTGGGCGTGCTCCAGGTACTCCTGAGGCACCCGTTTGAGCAGGCCCATTTCCACTTCAAGGGGATTCTTGCCGGGCGCCAATCCGGTGCGGTTGCTCACGCGGAAGATGTGCGTGTCCACGGCCATCGTCGGCTCGCCGAAGACCACATTCAGCACCACGTTGGCCGTTTTGCGCCCCACGCCGGGCAGTGCCTCCAGTGCCTCGCGCGTTCGCGGGACGGTGCCGCCGTGCTCCTCGACCAGGATGCGGCTTGTCTCCACCAGGTTCTTGGCTTTGTTGCGGTACAGGCCGATGGTCTTGATGTAATCGCTGACACCTTCGACGCCGAGTGCATGCATTTTTTGAGGCGTGTTCGCGACGAGAAACAGCTTGCGGGTGGCCTTGTTCACGCCCACGTCGGTGGCCTGCGCGGACAGCAGCACCGCAGCCAGCAGCTCGAAGGCGTTGGTGAATTCCAGTTCGGTGACGGGATAGGGGTTGGCTGCCTTCAACGTGGCGAAGAAGGGCGCGATGAATGATGTTTTCATGATCGTTGTCGGGCGCGTGCCAATGCCGCTGCGACGGCCCCTTTTTTCACGGCATCGGATGCGGCTTGCGCGCGCGCCGCCAGTCGTTCATTGCGCTCCCTCTCGTCGCGTTGGTCCCGCAGCGTGCGGAACGCATACCGCGCGCGCGCTTCCTGCGCTTGCTCATCGGACCACGCCTCCCAGCCGGTTCGATCTCCCGTGACCGGCACCAAGGAAATGCAGTCGACCGGGCACACCGGAATGCAAAGTTCGCAGCCGGTGCACAGCGGATCGATCACCGTGTGCATGGCTTTCGGGCCTCCGAGGATGGCGTCCACGGGACAAGCTTTGAGGCACAAGGTGCATCCGATGCACCAGCTTTCATCGATCAACGCCAGCTGGCGAGGGCCTTCGCTGCCGTGCTGCGGGTTCAGGGGCAGGGCAGGCCGGCCGGTCAGGCGTGCCAGGCGTTCAATGCCTTGGGCGCCGCCGGGGGGGCACTGGTTGATCTCAGCGGCTCCTTCGGCGAGCGCCATGGCGTAGGCGCGGCAATCGAGGTAGCCGCACCGGGTGCACTGCGTTTGCGGCAGGGCGTCGTTCAGCGCGTCAACGAGGGCAGGATCGGGATTCACCCCGCCAGCTTAGCGCGCCTTTGCGCGCGAGGCTGCCCGTTTGGAAGCGGGCTTGGACGACGCTGCGGCCCGCGCGGACGCCTGGTGCCTGGCGATGAAATCGCGCAAGTACGGGTACACCTTCTCGCGCCAACGGCGCCCCGAGAAGATGCCGTAGTGACCCGCGCCGATGACGTCGTAATGAAACTGGCGAGACTTCGGAATGCCGGTGCACAGGTCGTGTGCCGCGCGCGTCTGGCCTGCACCCGAGATGTCGTCGAGTTCGCCTTCGATGGTCAGCAGCGCCGAGGTCTTGATGTCCTGTGGGCGCACCAGTTGGTCGTCCACTTTCCAGGTGCCGTTGACGAGCGCGAAATCCTGGAAGACGGTCTTGATGGTGTCGAGGTAGTACTCCGCCGGCATGTCCAGCACCGCGTTGTATTCGTCGTAGAACGAACGATGGAAGTCTGCGCTTTCGTCTTCGCCGCGCATCAGGTCCATGAAGTAGTCGTAGTGCGACTTCAGGTGGCGGTCTGGGTTCATCGCGATGAACCCGCTGTGCTGCAGAAAGCCCGGATACACGCGTCGGCCGTTGCCCGGATAGTTGACCGGCACGCGATAGATCACGTTGTTCTCAAACCATTCATAGCTCTTGTTCATGGCCAGGTTGTTCACGGCCGTTGGCGATTTGCGGGCGTCGATCGGCCCGCCCATCATCGTCAGCGTCTGCGGTGTGAACTCGCCGTTGCTTGCCATCAGCGAGACGGCTGCCAGAACCGGTACGGTGGGTTGGCACACCGACATCACGTTGACCTGCGGGCCCACGTGGCGAATGAACTCCTGCACATAGGCGACGTAGTCATCCAGGTGGAACGGGCCGGCTTCGGTGGGGACCATCCGGGCGTCCGTCCAGTCGGTGATGTACACCTTGTGATCGACGAGCAGGGCGCGCACCGTTTCGCGCAGCAAGGTGGCGTGGTGGCCCGACAAGGGCGCGATCACCAGCACGGTGGGCTGCACCTTCATCTCCGCCAGCAAGACGGTCTGGTCGGTGAAACGCTTGAAGCGCACCAGGCGGCAGAAGGGCAGGGTCATCGCCACCTGCTCCTGCACGGCGACGTCTTCGCCGCGAACCTTGACCGAGGTGATGCCGAACTCTGGCTTCTCGTACTCTTTCGAGAGACGATGAACGAGGTCAAATCCTGCGGACACGCGTTGCGCCATCGGCGTGTGCGTGAAGGGTGACAGGGGGTGGCGGTACAGCTTGGCCGAGGCGCTCGCGAACTCCGAAAACGGGCTCAACAGAGCGCGCTGGGTTTCATAGAGTTGATACAGCATCGGTGTCCTTGTGTGGTTGCACTTGAGACGGCAAACTCCGCCACTCTTGTGCGTCGCAACATTCTAGGGAGAATGTTTGACTCCTGCAGGCGGCGGCCCAACAGGGGGCCGCGCCGACTGCCACAATTTCACCAAGCAGACCACTCGGAGGTGTCACCCACGCGACACCTGGGCGGCTTCAGCTCACTTTGACGATGGCTTGCACCACCGCATCGATGTTTTTGCTGTTCAGGGCCGCGACGCAGATGCGCCCCGAATCCACGCCGTAGATGCCGAACTCGCTGCGCAGGCGCTGCATCTGGGCTTTGTCCAGCCCGGAATAGCTGAACATGCCTTTCTGGCGGGTGATGAAACCCATGTCCTGCTGCAAGCCGGCGGCTTTCAGCTTCTCGACAAGCGCCAGGCGCATGTCTTTGATGCGTGCACGCATGCCGGCAAGTTCTTCTTCCCACAGCGCACGCAGGGCGGGCGTGTTGAGCACGGTGGCCACCACTTGTGCGCCGTGCGTAGGGGGGTTGGAGTAGTTGGTGCGGATGACGATCTTCAACTGGCTGAGCACGCGGGCTGCAGCGTCCTTGTTCTCGCAGACCACGCTGAGCGCGCCCACGCGTTCGCCGTAGAGCGAGAAGCTCTTCGAGAAGGAGGTGGAGACGAAGAAATCAAGGCCTGCGTCGATGAACTGGCCGATCACGGCGCCGTCCTCGGCGATGCCCTCGCCAAAACCTTGGTAGGCCATGTCGAGGAAAGCGACCAGCTTGCGCGTCTTCACAGCCTCGACCACCTGGCTCCACTGCGCGGGGGTGATGTCATACCCCGTGGGGTTGTGGCAGCAAGCATGCAACACGATGACCGTGCCTTCGGGCGCCGCGCCGAGGGCTTGCAGCATCCCGTCCACGTCCACGCCTTTTCGGGCAGCGTCGTAGTAAGGGTAGGTGTCGACGGAAAACCCGGCGTTGGTGAACAGCGCGCGGTGGTTCTCCCAGCTGGGGTCGCTGATCA
>CAZBOF010000009.1:46649-48105 GCA_964493285.1 uncultured Rhizobacter sp.
GACATCCTTGCCGACGCCCGTTTCGCCAGTGATCAGGACCTTGGCACCCGGGTTGAGTCGCTTGAGGAAGTCGGCACCGATCTTCAGCCCGCCCGTGCCGCCAATGCCTTGCACGGTGGCGATGCGGCCTTCCTTCACAGCGGGGCTCTGCGCTCCGAACACCAGCCCTTGCACCGCCTTGTCGTAGGCCGCAATCCCGTCGATGGGCAGATAGCCCCGTGGTGTCAGGGTCTCCATCAACTGGCGCTCGGCTTGCGCCACGCACTTGAGAAGCGGCAGCTTGCCGTTGTCGTCGTAGTAGACGCCCACGCCGAGATTGACCTTGGCCGGGTTGGTATCGGCGTTGAATTGTTCGTTGAGACCCAGGATCGGATCACGGGGGGCCATTTCAACGGCGGCGAACAGCGAAGTCATGGAAGTCCTTGTCACTAGGAAAAAGAACGAAGTGCTCTGCAAGCCGCACCCGGCGTGCCTCTGCATGCCTGCAGAGGCGTTTGAAGCTTGTCACTGGAGCGGGAGTTGGATTTGGGCTACGCTGGGCGATTGCCCTGCGGGGTTGTTGTCCGGGGAAACCCGAGGGATTTTAGCTGCCATGGGCCCACTCATCGATGCCATTGCCAACCCCGGCCCAGGGGGAGAGGATGTGCGATTCCCGGATTCGCCTTTCGTGTTGCATCAGCCCTATGCGCCCGCCGGGGACCAGCCCGAAGCGATCGATCAACTGGTTGAGGGGGTCAACGATGGCCTGACGTTCCAGACGCTGCTCGGCGTGACGGGGTCCGGCAAGACCTTCACGATGGCCAATGTGATTGCCCGACTGGGTCGCCCAGCGATCGTGTTCGCGCCCAACAAGACACTGGCCGCCCAGCTGTATTCCGAGTTTCGCGAGTTCTTCCCGAAGAACGCGGTGGAGTACTTCGTCAGCTACTACGATTACTACCAGCCCGAAGCGTACGTGCCGCAGCGCGATCTGTTCATCGAGAAGGACAGCTCCATCAACGAGCACATCGAGCAGATGCGCCTGAGCGCGACCAAGAGCCTGCTGGAGCGGCGCGACGTCGTCATCGTTGCCACGGTGTCGGCGATATACGGCATCGGCAACCCCAGCGACTACCACCGCATGGTGATGACGCTGCGTGTCGGCGACAAGCTGGGCCAGCGGGATGCGATCGCACAGCTGATTCGCATGCAGTACCAGCGTAACGAGATGGACTTCGGCCGTGGCACGTTTCGCGTGCGCGGCGACACCATCGACGTATTCCCTGCCGAGCACTCGGAACTGGCGATTCGCATCGAGCTGTTCGACGACGAGGTGGAGTCGCTGCAGCTCCTGGACCCCCTGACCGGGCAGATCCGGCAGAAGATCCCGCGCTTCACGGTGTACCCCTCGAGCCACTACGTCACCCCGCGCGATCGGGTGGTTGCTGCAATCGACACCATCAAGCAGGAGTTGCGC
>CAZBOF010000010.1:0-1410 GCA_964493285.1 uncultured Rhizobacter sp.
AGGGCAACACCGACTGCCACGTCATCCTGCGCGGCGGCAAGGCGCCCAACTACGATGCCAACCACGTCGAAGCGGCCAGCCGCGACCTCGAAGCCGCCAAGCTGCCGGCGAAGCTGATGGTGGACTGCTCGCACGCCAACAGCAGCAAGCAGCACGAACGGCAACTGGATGTGGCGAAAGACATTGCCCAACAGATGAGCGAGGGCTCGCGCCGAATTTTCGGCGTCATGGTGGAGAGCCACCTGAAAGCAGGGGCGCAGAAGTTCAGCGCCGGCAAGGACGACCCCACCAAACTGGTCTACGGCCAGAGCATCACGGACGCCTGCCTGGGCTGGGACGACTCGCTGGCGGTGCTCGATGTGCTCAGCCAGGCGGTGGAAGCCCGCCGCCGCCGCGCACAGTAAAAAGCACCACTGTCGCCGCATTTCGCAAAGATCGGTAAGTTCGGTCAGCGAGATGTTGGCGCGGTAAGCACGGGCAAGAAAGCTGGCGGGCAGCGGCCCGACGCGCTGGAATCCTTGCTGGAGAACGAGGAGACCACCAATGAGCGCATTCTTTGGCCGGGGGCCCCGAAGCCGGCGCGCAATCCTGGCCTGCGCCCTGGGCGCGGCCGGTGTGGCCCACGCCGCCGGCAGCATCGACCCACCCGCACCGGCCGAAGAACCATCCGCGCGCCTCAAGGCGATGATGGAAGCGGCGTTTGCACGCGCCGATGCCAACGGCGACAGCCGCCTGTCACCGGCCGAAGCGGAGCACCTGCCCGCGATCGCCGCCAAGTTCAAAGTGCTTGACCGCGATCACGACGGCGCGCTGACGCTGGCGGAGTTCGCGGTGGGCTACAGCGCCAGCGAATAGCGCCCGGCGCTCAGGGCGATTCGTTGCGCGCCAAGCGCTCGCTGCGCCAGTAGACGTCGTCGCCGCCCAGGCCGTCGAGGTTGGCACGGTTGAGCACGCGGGCGAGCACGAACATCAGATCGCTCAAACGGTTCAGGTACTGCCGCGGCTCGGCGCGCACCGTGTCGGCAGCCGCCAGCGCCACCACCGCACGCTCGGCGCGGCGGGCCACGGTGCGGCACACGTGCGCAATGGCCGCGCTTCGGGTGCCCGCCGGCAGGATGAACTCCTTCAACCGCGGCAGCGCCGCGTTGTGCTCGGCCAACGCCTCGTCGAGGCGCAGCACGGCCTCGGCCTTCAGCAGCTCGTAACCGGGAATCGACAGCTCGCCACCCAGGTTGAACAGCTCGTGCTGGATGACGACCAGCAACTCGCGAACGCCGTCCGGCAGCGGTTCGGCCAGCAGCACGCCGATCTGCGAATTCAACTCGTCGACATCGCCCATGGCCTGCACGCGCAGATGGTCCTTCGGCACGCGGGTCCCGAAGGACCATCTGCGCGTGCAGGCCATGGGCG
>CAZBOF010000010.1:1420-15284 GCA_964493285.1 uncultured Rhizobacter sp.
GTGCCGTCGCCCAGCCCGGTGGTGCCGTCGTCTCCGGTGCGGGTGGCGATCTGAGTGAGGCGATTGGCCATGGGAGGACGACGTCCTTTACGGGTTGGCGTTGGCCGTGGCCGCAGCACGTTGTACATAGTCGGCATAGGCAGGAATCGCAATGGCGGCCAGGATGCCCAGGACCACCAGCGCCACCAGCATGAACGCACCGACCTTCACTCCCGTCGTGTTGGGCGGCGGCGGCGCGCCGAACCGGTTGGCGCCCGGCGTGCCCGACTTGAAGATCCAGACAAAGATCACCAGCGGAATCAAGGTCAGCAGCGCCGTCCAGCCCGACCAGCCCATGTCATGCGAGCGCTGGATCAGCGCCAGAACATACAGCACGATGTACGGCACAGAGGCCGCCAGCGCGGCGATGCTGGCCAGACTCTCATCTCCCGCAATGGCCCCCAGAAAACCCAGCAGCATCACCGCCGGGATGATGCACAAATAGCCCACCGTGGTGTAGCTCAGGAACCGCAGCCGACCGATGCGCCCCCGGTACGACCACACCTTCGGTTCGGAGAACTCGGGCACTGTGGCATGAACATCGGCCACATGGGCTTGCGGCGGAGAAAACGGATTGACGGCAGACACGAGAACCTCCTCGGGTTGTTTATGGGACAGGCTGGCTCTGGCGGCTGGCTCGGCTGCAGATGGTAGCGAGGCGCTACCGCGGCGGCAAACACGGACTACAGCAAGCCCGCGCGCTTGACGGCGTGGTAGCGGTTCACGAGCGCCACAGCCAGATGCTGCGCCTCGACGTCCACCGACAACGCATCGCCCTGTGTCACGCGAGCAAAGGCCGCGCGGCGGCTTTGGTCGAACAGGTGCGCCGTCGCGACCTCGACGGCATGGCTCGCCTGCGTGAGCGGCTGTTCGCTGAGTTCACGCAGCACCCGCTCCCGCAGGCTGGCCACCATGACCAGATGGCGTGTCCGCAGCAAGCGCACGGCCGGCGCCAGCTCGGCCACGTCTTCGTCTCGAAAGTTGGTCACGAGGATGACCAGCGCGCGCTTGGGCAGGCGGACGCGCAAAGTCTGCGCAGCCAGGAGGTAATCGGAATGGACAGGGCTCGGTTCGATGTCGTACAGCCGCGCCATCATCGCGTTCAGCGTGGCAGCGCCCTTGCGCGGCGCGAAGTGGCGGGCCGTCTCGTTGGCATGGCCGAAGGTCATGGCCCCCACTTCATCGCCTTCCTTCAAAGCGACGTGGCTCAGCAGCATGACCGCGTTCAGTGCCTGGTCGAAATGGCTGCCGCCCGCACCGGCATCGCCCTCATCGGCCCGCATGCGGCGCCCGCAATCGAGCAGGAAGATCACGCGCTGGTCGCGTTCGTCCTGGAACTCGCGGACGACGGGCCGGCGGTGGCGCAGCGTGGCCTTCCAGTCGATGTGGCGGATCGGGTCGCCCGGCTTGTACTCGGCAAGCTGCTTGAAATCGGTGCCCGCGCCCCGCTGCGGGTAGTTCTTGATGCCGATCTCGCTGAGTCGCTTGTCGCCCGCCAGCCAGGCGTAGCGCGCCACCGCCGCGAAGTTCGGGAAGACATGGCGGGGTTCGGCGTCGCCGAGCGTGACGAGCCGCTCGAACGTGCCGCCGAGCGAGCGCAAGCGCAACTGCACCGCACCGAGACGCACCTCGCCGCGCTGGCGCGGCGTGACGCGGTAGCGAACATCCAGGCGCTGAGCCTTCGGCACGTGCACGCGTTGCGGCAGTCCTTCGAACGCCAGCTTGGCATCAACCTCGTCAAACACATCCACCGTCCACGCACACGGGCCTTCATTGACCAGCGTGAACACCATCTCGCGCGACACACCCAGCGCAAAGGCATGCGGCAGGTGCCGTTCGATGCGCAGCGGCTGCCGCCGCCAGGCGAGCGCGGTGCGCGAGGCGTCGAGCACGACCCAGAGCAGCCCCCCTGCCGCGACCAGCCCCGCCAGCTGGGACACACGCCGCAGCGGCACGCCCGCAAGCAGCGCGACCGCGCAGGCCAGCGCCGCTGCGGCGAGCGACACCACGGTGAGCCGGCTGGGGATCACGCGCATCGGCAGACCTCAGAGCCGCGGCGCATTCACATGCGCCAGCAAAGCCGTCAGCAGCTCGCCAACACGGCGGCCTTCGAGCTGCGCATCGGGCGCGAGCGACACCCGGTGCCGCAGCACCGCGGGTGCGTGCCGCTTGATGTCATCCGGCGTGACGAAATCGCGCGCCTCCATCAACGCGGTGGCGCGGGCCGCGCGCACCAGCGCGATCGCACCGCGCGTGCCCGCGCCGCTGTGCAACCCGGGCCAGCCGCGGGTGGCGCGCACGATGCGCACCGCGTAGTCGAGCACGTTGTCGTCGGCGCGGATATAGGCCGCCATGCGCTGAAGCGTCAGCAGAGTGCGCTCATCGAGACGGGCTTGCACGCCATCGAGCGGGAACTGGTCGCCCATCTGCCCGGTGGTGGTGCGGCGAACGATGGCGGTTTCATCTTCCTGCGGCGGGTAGTCGATGTCGATCTTGAACAGGAACCGGTCGAGCTGCGCCTCGGGCAACGGATAGGTGCCTTCGGTGTCGATCGGGTTCTGCGTGGCCAGCACCATGAATGGCCGCGGCAGCGCGAGTGTCTGGCCCTCCAGCGTGACCTGGTATTCCTGCATGACTTCGAGCAGCGCGCTTTGCGTCTTGGCGGGCGCGCGGTTGATTTCGTCGGCCAGCAGCAGATGCGTGAACACCGGGCCGCGGTGGACACGCAGCGCGGCGACGCCGCTCGCGCCCGGCGAGGCGTCGAGCACCGTGTGGCCCGTGATGTCGGAGGGCATCAGGTCGGGCGTGAACTGGATGCGCGCATGGCTGAGCGACAGGGCCTTGGACAGCGCGCGCGCCAGCAAGGTCTTGCCGAGGCCGGGCACGCCTTCGATGAGCACGTGGCCCGACGCGAGCAGCGCGGCCAGGATCTGGCTGACCGCGTCTTGCTGGCCCACCACCGCGTGGCCGATTTCGGTTCGCAGTTGGTCGAGCAGTTGAGCGGCACGTGTGAGGTCGTTGACTGGGATGGACATGGTGAAGGTCTCAATGACGCGTGGATTGCACAAGCAGGCGGCGGGCGGTTTCGAGCAGTTGCAGAACGGGCGGCAAGTCTTGCGGCCGGCGGGGGATGCTGCGGTCGAGCGCGCGGCCCAGCTCGCCGGCATCGAGCCCCGTGGCCTGCGCCATCGCGACGGCGCGGTCCGCGCGCGGCATCTCCGCATAGCCTCTCAGGCGCGACTGCGCGGCGTCGTGCAAGGCCTGCAACTGCGCGGCGTACAAGTCGTCCGCACCGGCACGGGAAAGAAACTGCGCGGTGCCGGTGATCTGTTCGCGCATCGATCGGCGTCCCGGCGCCGTGGGGCGCACGCGCGGCCCGAACCGCAATCGCATGCGCCAGACCGCGGCCAGCACGGCAAGCGCGCCCAGCACGATGGCCACGCCCGCCTGCTGCCACAACCACACCGGCAGCGGCGAACGCGACTCCTCGGTCACGAACCACACCGTGTGCCCCGGTCGCGCCTGCAGCGCGGCAGCCAGCAGCGCCGGGTGGTCGTGGCGCATCGCGTTGTGGTTGTCAAACAGGAGGCCGGCGGTCAGCACCGTCACCGTCCCGCGCCCGTGGGCCGCGCGCAGAACGGGCGTGGCCTCGCCATCGGACAGCGCCCACAGCGGCACACGCGCCGCCAAGTCCCGCGCACCCCATGCCCGGCAAACGCGGTAGGTGCGCGCCATCGTGTCGTCGCCGAAGAAGGGCCGCAGCGAATCGGGCTCTCGCCATGGCCGGCAGCCGTCCTCGTCGTTCTCGCCGTCCGGCGATTCATCGTCGGGGTTCGCATCGTCCGAATCCGCTTCGGCGGCGGGCTTGCGCTGGCGTGGCTTGGGGGACACCGGGCTCCACGCCTGGATGTCGCGGTCGTTGGCATCGAACAGCACCAGATGCCCTCCCGCGTGAACCCAGCGCTCCAGCGCCTGTGCCCGGCCGTCGAGGAAGTTCCAACCGCTTGAATTGAGCAGCAGCGTGGCTTCGGGCGGGGGCATCTCGCCCAGGTGGGCACGCCAATCGGTTCGCACGCCCAGTTCGCGCAACAGCTTCTGTGCGGCATAGAAAGGGTTGTGAACGGCCTCGCCCTTGGCTTCGGTGGGCACCTCGATCTCGCGCCACTCGGTGGCGTGAACGAACCACACCACGCCGGCGAGCACCAGTGCGCCGACCAGGATGCGCAGGAGGTTGTCGCGCATCATCGCGAAGGCTCCCCGGCTGGAATGGCCCATTGCGCGTCGAACTCCGCGCACAAGGCCATCACCTCATCCGGCGCCGGCAACCGGGCGCCATACACCGCGGGTTGCCAAGCTCGCACCAGCCGCGCGAAATAGGTGCTCTGCGCCAATGGCGCGTGCTGCGCGGCAAGATGCACGCACTCGCCTTCGGTGCTCGAGCCCAGGACCGGCACGGCATGGTGGTGCACCAGACGCGACAAGGCACCGCGGTACAGCAGCGACAGGCACGCGCGGTGTTCGCCGCGGTTCCAGAGCGCACGCGCGGCATCGCCGATCGCATCGGGCAGGCTGTCGGGGCGGATGTCGAGATCACGCACGTGGCTCGGCAACGCGGCCATGCGCCCGGTCGTCGGCGCGCCGCGCTCACGCACCCATCGGCGCAAGCTCACCAAGACCCAAGCCAGCAGCAATGCGCCCGCACACCACACCAGCAGCCGGCCGGTTTCGGACAACCAGCGAGCCAGGTTGGTCAGCCATGCGGGCAGTCCCGGCGGCGCATCCTGGGGCTTCTCGCGGTCCTTGAAGCGCAGCGCCTTTTCCCGGCGCACGCCAGGCAGGTTGGGGTCGGCGCGCACGGCCTCGGCAGCCTGCGCCACCTGCTCGCGCGTGAGCGTTTCCTGCGCATGGGCGAGCGGCACGGCGTTGATCACCAAGGCCGCCCAAAGCGCAATTGCGCGCAGCACGTCAGAACGCACGCCGGAACTCCTGCTCGATGTCCCATGCCTCCAGCTGCACGCGGCGGTTCAGGTACATCGCGAATCCACTGGCCACGTAGAACGGCTCCAGCAGCAGCACCACGCCGGCATAGGCCGAGAATCCCAGCAAGGTGGATGCGACTCCTTCGGCGTCCATCAGCCAACGCACGGTGTCGAGCCGCGCTTCGGCGGGCGCAAACAAAGCGATCAACGCCAGCAAGGCCAGCACCAGCGCGATCTCGACATGCGCATACGCCGCCTGCACGCCCAGCGCCGCACCGCGATGGCGGCTCAGCAGCTGTGCGCGGCGGGCACGCCGAGCCGCTCCGCGCTGCCCTTCGAGCTGGAGCGCCGGCTGCGTAAACGCGCGCCAGGGCGAGAGGCGGCGCCACAGCAGCGTGAGCCCGAGTTGACCACCCCACACCCAACGCTTGGCGTGCCACAGGTCGGCAAACGACGTGGCTTGCCCGAACGCGGCACGCGACAGCACGAAGAGCACGCTGCGGTCCAGCCAGGGCTTCAGCCAGAACAGCAGCAACGCCGGCAACCAGGGCGCGATCTCCACGGTAGCGCCGGCCAGCAGCGCCACCACGGCAAAAACCGGCAGGCAGGTTCGCCACACTGAACGCGCGTTGTGTTGAACGAAGCGCACCCCCAGGTCGGCCGCTTCCCAGGTCGGGCGCGGCCGCAGCTCCAGTGCGATGGCGTCAACCTTCACGGGCAGGCTCCCGCGCCGGACGCCCTTGCCAACCGAGGTAGGCCAGCACCAGCAACCAGCACATGACGCCGCTGGCGTACTTCACTTGCGGCGCCACCCAGCGCGCGGACGACCAGAACGCCTCCACGGCCGCCGCGATGACGAAGAGCGCGATCACGCCATACATGGTCACGATGGCATCGCGCGAGGCCGTGCGCAGCGACTCCACCACGGTCAGCCGGCCCGGCGCGAGCAAGGCGTGGCCCAGGCGCAGGCCGGCCGCGCCCGCCAGCACGATGGCGGTCAGCTCGAACGAGGAGTGCGTCGCCACGAAGCTGTAGAAGTTCTCGCCATGCCCGCGCGCGGTGAGATACCCGCCCACGCCGCCGATCGACACCCCGTTGAACACCAGCGCATACACGCTGCCCAGGCCCGCGAACAAGCCGCCGGCGAAGCACTGAAACCCGATTCCGATGTTGTGCATGATGTAGAAGCCGAACATCTGCCAGTCGGTGTCGGCGGTGCGGGCGCGCCCGAGCGCGCGCTCGCTGCTGTCGTACATGGCATCAAACTGCCGCGCCTGGTCGGCGTCCACGATGTGCAGGATGAAACCCGGGTCCAGGTAGGTGGCCCCGCCGGCCAGCAGCAACGGCACGGTGAACAGCAGTGCCGCCACGAGCACGTACCAGCGGTGCCGGCGCACGCTGCACGGCACGTCGACCAGCACCAGTTGCCTCAGCCGCGCGCCGCCGTAGTCATGCCGGCGGTAGATGCGCTGGTGCGCGCGCTGCGTCAGCTCCTCGAGTCGATGCGTCAGGTGGATCGGATAGGCCCGCGCCTGCGCGAGCGCCAGATGCTCGCAACTGCGGCGATAGAGCGCGGCCAGACGGGCGCCGTCCATGCCGGCGGCTGGCGCTTTGCGCCCATCCGCTGGCTTGCGCCGCCGGGACCGCGGCTCGACCGTGTCGAGCAAGGCCTCCAGTTCGTCCCAGACCGGCGCGTAGCTCGCTTCGAACTGCAGCGGCGTCATGCGGGCGGGCCCTCGCGGCGACCCGCCAGCCATTGCGCCACACCCAGCAGTCGTTGCGTGGCGTCGGCCTGTCCCCGCGCGGCGCCCGGCAGAACGGGTTGCGCCAACTGCGCCAGCTCGTCCAGCCGTGCCGGCGTGAGGGTGCTCGCACGTGCGGCCCAGGCCATCACGGCCGCCTGCTCGCGCGGCGCCAGGCTGCGCGCGGGCGCCAGTGGCGCGGCATCGGGCATCTTGCCGTGCAGCGACACGGTGTCTTGGTAGACGACCAGCGTGCCCGCGGCCACGTCGCCCAGCCGCTTGAAGTCAGCGCGCGCCAGCATCGAAGATATCCCCGCGCCGTAGAGCGCCGGCAAGAAATCGGCGGCGCGCAGCAGATTGCGCGTGAGCGAAGCCGCAGGCGTGACCGGCAAGCCCGAATCCATCGTGACCTTCAACCCCAGCGCACGCTTGCCGGGCGTGGCGCCGCCGCGCATCAGCTCGAATGCGACCGGATAGAACCACTCCAGAAGAAAGTAACTGATGACCAGCAGGCTCGATCCCATGCCGCCCAACGGGATGGCCGCAACCGCCGCGGCGATGAAGAGACCCATGCGCACGCACAGATCGACAAGATACGCCAGCATGCGCGGCACGGCACCCGCCGGACGCAACGACAGCGCAATGCCTTCAGGCGTTTCGGCAGTCCGGACGGTGTCGAGCGACACGACGCAGCGCGGCTGCCTCAGACCCGGACCACCACCGTGCCGGCGAGGTCGTCATGCAGGCAACGGCGCGACGACCGGAAGATGAAGGCCACGTTGACCAGATTCGCGATCCCGCCCACGGCCGGCAACAAGTGGAGCGCGGAAAACACGCCGTAGCGCAGGCCGATCAGCCGGGCCGGCGTGACACGCGAGCCATCCGGCCGCACGATGCGAAGCCCGAGCACGCGCTTGCCAAGGGTCTGTCCGGCCGTCACCAGCAAGTAGCCGTTGAGCAGCATGAACAACACGAAGCCGAGCACGACGTCGATCACCGTGGTAACCCAGCCGCTGGACAGTAAAAACGCCGAAAAGGGCGTGACGGCGTCCAGCACCAGCAGCAGCACGACGACCGCCACCACGTCCAGCAGCGCGGCGCCCAATCGCTGCCAGCGGCTGGCGAGCACCCGCGTGCCCTCGCCCTCGCCCTCGCCCTTGGCCCGGACGTCCTGGACCTCTGCCACCGGAGGCGCGTAGCGCCCATCGTTGCCCGTCGTGCTCATCGGTTCTCCCTCCCGTGTTATGGGGCGTATTCTAGGATCCGGGCCGAAGCACAATGGCCGCTGGTTTCGAGATCTCGGGAGTCCCCATGAATGCACCGCTGCCGCCCCATGGCCCGCCCCTGTTCGAGCCGCGCCAGGTGCCGTCGGCCATGCGGGAGGCGCTGACGTCGCACTTCGGCACACGCTGCGCTGCCTCGCTCGCGGTGCGCGAGCAGCATGGCCGCGACGAATCGCCGTTCGACGCGCCGCCGCCCGAACTGGTGCTGTTCTGCGAGAGCGACGCCGACGTGGCCTTTGCCGTGCGCCAGGCCCATGCGCATGCGGTGCCGGTGATTCCGTTCGGCGTGGGCTCGTCCCTCGAAGGCCATGTGCTGGCCGTGCATGGCGGCGTGAGCCTGGACATGAGCCGCATGAACGCGATCGTGGCCTTGCATCCCGAAGACCTGACCGTGACGGTGCAACCAGGCATCACCCGCACCCAGCTCAACCAGGCGATCCGCGACAGCGGCCTCTTCTTTCCGATCGACCCCGGCGCCGACGCCAGCCTGGGTGGCATGTGTGCCACGCGCGCCAGCGGCACCAATGCGGTCCGCTACGGAACGATGCGCGAAAACGTGCTCGGCCTCACCGTCGTCACGCCGCAAGGCGAGATCATTCGCACCGGCACGCGAGCGCGCAAGTCGTCGGCCGGCTACGACCTCACGCGGCTGATGGTCGGCAGCGAAGGCACGCTCGGCGTCATCACCGAGATCACGCTCAAGCTCTATCCGCTGCCCGAGGCGGTGTCGGCGGCGGTGTGCACCTTTCCCAGCGTGGACGCCGCGGTGCGGGCCACCATCCAGATCATCCAGACCGGGGTGCCCATCGCGCGCTGCGAACTGCTCGACGTGAATGCCGTGCGCGCCGTCAACCGCCACGACAAGCTCACGCTGGCCGAAGCGCCGATGCTGCTGATGGAGTTCCACGGCAGCGCGTCCAGCGTGGCCGAGCAGGCCGCCACCGTCCAGGAGATCGCGGCCGAGTTCGGCGGCCACCACTTCGAGTGGGCCACCACGCCCGAAGAGCGCACGCGCCTGTGGACGGCGCGGCACCACGCCTACTTCGCCGCCTTGCAGACCAAACCCGGCTGCCGCTGCGTCACCACCGACACCTGCGTGCCGATCTCGCGGCTGGCCGAATGCATCCAGGCCAGCGTGGACGAGGTCGATGCATCGGGCCTGGCGTACTTCATCGTCGGCCACGTCGGCGATGGCAACTTCCACCTCGGCTATCTGGTCGACCCGGCCCTGCCTGCAGAGCGCGAGCTGGCGGAGCGACTCAACCGCCAGTTGGTGCAGCGCGCCATCGCGATGGGCGGCACCTGCACCGGCGAGCACGGCATCGGCTTGCACAAGAAAGACTTCCTGCTGGAAGAAGCCGGCGCCGGCGCCGTGGGCATGATGCGCAGCCTCAAGCAGGCGCTCGACCCGAACAACATCATGAACCCCGGCAAGATATTCAACGATTGAGCACCACACCGGCCCCGTAGACTCGGCGCGTGACCCCTGCCTCCGACCGAACCTCGCTGCCACTGGCGCGCCTGCTGAACCACACCGCCGACGCGGTCCAGGCCGTGCGCGCCGGCCGCTCCCTCAACGACGCCCTGGCGCGCTGCCCGGCGCCCGCGCGGCCCGGCACGCAGGCGCTGGCCTTCCAGGCCATGCGCCACCTCGGCACCGCCCAGGCCTTGCGCGAGCGCCTGGCGCCCAAGGCGCCACCGCCGGCCGTCGATGCCTTGCTGCTCACCGCATTAGCCCTGCTCTGCGCCGAAGACGACAGCGGCGCCCACTACGCCCCGCACACGCTGGTGAATCAGGCGGTTGAAGCCGCCAAGGCCCGGGCGCAACCCAGCGCTTCGTTCGTGAACGCGGTGCTGCGGCGTTTCCTGCGCGAACGCGATGCGCTCGCCGCAGCCGTCGCCGACGATCCGGTCGCGCGAAGCAATCACCCCCGCTGGTGGATCCAGCGCTTGCGCGCCGACTGGCCGGCGCATTGGCAAGCCCTGCTTGACGCCAACAACACCCGCGCACCGATGACATTGCGCGTCAACGCACGCCGCAGCACGCCCGAGGCCTATGTCCAGCGGCTGACCCAAGCCGGTATCACCGCCCACGTGGCGGGCCCCCATGCCGTGGTGCTGGACACGCCGCGGCCCGTGCACGAACTGCCGGGTTTCACGCAAGGCGATGTCTCCGTTCAAGACGCCGCCGCCCAGCTGGCCGCCCCGCTGCTGCTGGGCGACGGCCTGGCCGCGGGCGCACGCGTTCTCGACGCCTGCGCCGCGCCGGGCGGCAAAACCGCCCACCTGCTGGAACTCGCCGATCTCGACGTCCTGGCCATCGACAGCGACGCCACCCGGCTGGCCCGCGTGCCCGAGGGACTGCAGCGCCTCGGCCTGAACGCCCACGTCCAGGCCGCCGACGCCGGCCGCCCGGCCGACTGGTGGGACGGCCGCCCCTTCGACGCCATCTTGCTCGACGCCCCATGCAGCGCCTCGGGCATCGTGCGGCGCCATCCGGACGTGCGCTGGCTGCGCCGCGACAGCGACATCCCCGCGCTCGCCCGCACTCAGACCCGGCTCCTGGATGCCCTTTGGCCCCTGCTGCGGCCCGGCGGACGGCTGCTGTACTGCACCTGTTCGGTGTTCAAGGCCGAAGGGGCTGCGGCGATCGACGCTTTTTTGCAACGCCACAGTCATGCAGAGCGAGCCGGGCACCCCGCTTCGCCGGGCCACCTGCTGCCGCTGGCCGACAATCCGGACAACGGCGGCGCCCCGGATGCCGGGGCGCCGCCCGATGGCTTTTTCTATGCCCTGCTGAGCAAGTCTTCCACCTGAATCCGCCGACGTGCCCTGCCCACGCCCCTTCACCGCTGATGTGTGCGCCCCCTCCGGCGCAGGCCGGCTGATGCGTGGGCTCTCCGACTTGCGCGCATGGGCCGGCTGGGCGATGCTGGCGCTGGTGCTGCTGATGTCGGCCGGCGCGCAGGCGGACACCACCGACCTCGACTCCTTCGACCTCGTCCGCACCGACGAAGGGCTCACGCTCAGCTTCTCGGCCAATTTCACCCTGTCCCGCCCCGTGGAAGACGCACTGCAAAAAGGCGTGCCCCTGTTCTTCGTGGCCGAAGCCGAGGTGTTTCGCGACCGCTGGTACTGGCGTGACAAGCGCATCAGCCGCGTCGCCCGCACCTGGCGCCTCGCCTACCAGCCGCTCACGCGCAAGTACCGCGTGACCTTCGGTGGCTTGAGCCAGTCGTACGACCACCTCGAAGACGCACTGGCCACAGTCAGCCGCGTGGTCAGCTGGCGGCTGGCCGATGCGTCCCAGCTCGACGACAACGGGCACTACGTGGAATTCAGCTACCAGCTCGACACCACCCAGATGCCGCGCCCCATGCAGATCGGCATCGGCGGGCAGTCCGACTGGACGCTGCGCATCGAACGCGTTCGCCGCCTGAACTGACATGACCCGCGCTGCCGCCATGCCGCTTCGCCCCCGCCTCCCGCGGGTGCCGCCCGCCCCGCCGGTGCGGCCGCGCGGCGCCTGACCTTGCCGGCTTCACCATGACCAAGGCATCCCGTTGGGCGTGGATCATCTCCCTGGTGGCCGTCACCGGCGCGGGCCTGGTGCTGGTGTTCCTGCTCTCGCTGGCCACGAACAGCCGCGGCCTGTATGAACAGCACTACGTCTGGCTGTTCTGGGTCAACGTGGTGGTGGCGGTGCTGCTGGCGCTGGTCATCGGCGCTGCGGGCGTGCGCCTGTTGCTGCGGGTACGCCGCGGCAAGTTCGGCAGCCGCCTGCTGCTGCGCCTGGCTGCGGTGTTCGCCATGGTGGGCGTGGTACCCGGCGTGCTCATCTACACGGTGTCGTACCAGTTCGTCTCGCGCAGCATCGAGACCTGGTTCGACGTGAAGGTCGAAGGCGCACTGGACGCCGGCCTGAGCCTGGGGCGCGCCACGCTCGATGCCCAGGTCAACGATCTGGCCGTCAAGACCCGGCTCGCCGCCGAGCGGCTGGGCGACGGCGTCGTGGCGCCGCTGGCACTGGAGCGCGCGCGCGAGCAGCTTTCGGCGCAAGAAGTCACCTTGCTCGGCGCCAACGGCCAGGTGCTGATGACGGTGGGGCGCACCAGCGCGGCTTTCGCGCCGGAACGCCCCAGCGCCACGCAGTTGCGGCTGGCCCGCTCGACGCGGGTCATCAGCCAGCTCGAAGGCCTGGACGAAGACAACGCCGCGGCATCCAACGCCGCGCGCATCCGCGCCGTGGCCTTCGTGCCCAGCGCCAGCTACTCGCTCGGGACGCAGGATCGCTACCTGATGGTGACGCAACTGCTGCCCAGCACCATGGTCACCAATGCGCTGGCGGTGCAAGCCGCCTACCGCGAATACCAGGCCCGCTCGCTCGCCCGCGACGGGCTGCGCCGCATGTACATCGGCACCCTCACGCTCACGCTGATCCTCGCCGTGTTCGGGGCCCTGCTGCTCGCCGTCACCCTGGGCAACCAGCTCGCACGGCCGCTGCTGGTTCTGGCCGAAGGCGTGCGGCAGGTGGCCCGCGGCGACCTCACGCGCAAGCAGGTGTTCGCGTCGAGCGACGAACTCAGCGGCCTCACCCGTTCCTTCGCCGACATGACCGAGCAGCTCTCGGACGCGCGCTCGCTGGTGCAGCGCAGCCTCGCGCAGCTGGAGGCGGCGCGCTCCAACCTGCAGACCATCCTCGACAACCTCACCGCGGGCGTGATCGTGTTCGACCGCAACGGGCGCATCGACACCGTCAACCCCGGCGCCACACGCATCCTGCGCCTGCCCGTGTCGGCCTACCGTGGCCGCGAATTGGGCGACGTGCCCGGCCTGGCAGATTTCGCCGCAGCCGTCGCGCAGCGCTTCGAACTGCACCACGGCAGCCCCGAAGCCGGCGAGCGCGACCACTGGCAGGACGCCTTCGAACTGCAGACCGTGACCGCCAACGGCCGCGAGAACGACAAGGTCACGCTGCTCGTGCGCGGCGCGGCCATGCCACACGCAGGGCGCCTGATGGTGTTCGACGACATCACCGAGGTGGTCTCCGCGCAGCGCGCCGAAGCCTGGAGCGAAGTGGCCCGCCGGCTGGCGCACGAAATCAAGAACCCGCTCACGCCCATCCAGTTGTCGGCCGAGCGGCTGCAACACAAGCTCGAAGCCAAGCTGGAAGGCACCGACCAGGCCATGCTCGTGCGCTCGGTCGGCACCATCGTCAACCAGGTGCAAGCCATGAAGACGCTGGTGAACGAGTTCCGCGACTACGCCCGCCTGCCCGCCGCCCGCCCGCAGCCGCTCGACCTCAACGCCCTCGTCACCGAAGTGCTCACCCTCTACGCCACAGCCCAGGAGTCGGGCCGCCTGCGCGCCCACCTCGCGCCCGAGATGCCGTTCATCCTGGGCGACACCACCCAGCTGCGCCAGGTGATCCACAACCTGGTCCAGAATGCGCTGGATGCGGTCAACGAACGCCCCGAAGGCTGCGTGCACCTGAGCACCGACGTCGCCCGCACCGAACAAGGCGAGTTGCGTGCGGTGCGCCTGCAAGTGCGCGACAACGGCCCCGGATTCAGCGACAAGGTGCTCAAACGCGCGTTCGAACCCTACGTCACCACCAAGTCAAAAGGCACCGGCCTGGGCTTGGCGGTCGTCAAGAAAATCGCCGACGAACACGGTGCCCGCGTGCGGCTGGGCAACCTGACGGCCGATGGCGCCGAGGTTTCCCCGGTGACCGGGGCGCAAGTTTCGCTATCATTTTCAAAATTTGCCCCGGCAGGCCAGCCTGCGCCGGCCGCGGCCACCGCCGATACACGGGCGCATT
>CAZBOF010000010.1:15294-45806 GCA_964493285.1 uncultured Rhizobacter sp.
TGTTGTCGACGACGAACTGGGCATACGCGCCTTGCTGTCAGAGATCCTGACCGACGAGGGCCACAACGTCGAGCTGGCCGAGAACGCGGCCCAGGCCCGCGCGGCGCGAGAGCGTCTGCGCCCCGACCTGGTGCTGCTCGACATCTGGATGCCCGACGTCGACGGCGTCACGCTGTTGAAGGAATGGGGCGCCGCCTCATTGCTGAACATGCCGGTCATCATGATGTCCGGCCACGGCACGATCGACACCGCCGTCGAAGCCACCAAGGTCGGCGCCATGGCCTTCCTCGAAAAACCCATCACCCTGCAAAAATTGCTGCGCGCCGTGGAGCAAGCCCTCGCCAAGCCGACGGGCCGCCCGCAGGCGCTGGCGCCGCATCACCCGTTGCGCGCGGAGCCCAACGGCGGGCACGTCGACCCCGCCTCGATCGGCATGATGTCCATGCACCCCTCGGCGCCCCTGTCCTACGGCCCGCAAGCCGAGCAGGTATTCGAACTCGACCGCCCGCTGCGCGAAGCCCGCGACGCCTTCGAGAAAAGCTACTTCGAGTTTCATCTCGCCAAGGAAAACGGCAGCATGACGCGCGTGGCCGAGAAAACCGGCCTCGAACGCACCCACCTCTACCGCAAACTCAAACAGCTCGGCGTCGATCTCAGCCGCAACAAACGCGCCACCAGCGGCAATTGAACCGGCCTTCGGGCTTCCCGCTATAATCGCGGGCTGACTTTCACAGTCTGGCCAAGTAGCTCAGTTGGTAGAGCAGCGGATTGAAAATCCGCGTGTCGGTGGTTCGATTCCGCCCTTGGCCACCAAGACCGCAAGCCCTTGATCCTTCACAGGATCAAGGGCTTTTTCACATCCTGGGGTCCGCTAACCGCTTGGATTGGTGCACCAAGCAGGTACACCGTGGCACTTTCTTGTTCCACTCGCGGTACTGCAAAAACACTGCGGCACAGATCGCTCATGGCACAGCCGATCAAGCACCCGACGACGGGGGGCATCTACCAGCTTCGACGCCAAGCCCGGAAGCCCTGTGCAAGGCCCTTGGGCGCGAACGCATGCGCTCGCTGGGCACCCGTGACCCCCAAGGGAGGCCAAGAGCCGCTTGGGGGCCGCCCGGGTCGAATGCGATTTTCGACGCCGACAACGAAGACAAGAAGCTGACCGACGGCGACGCGCAGTCAACGCAAAGGACTTTTGCGGCATATGACGCCATCGTTCAGATGATTGTCCAGGCGGCGTTCACCGTCGAATTCCGGTGGCGAGCCGAGGCCGAGGGCGAGGGCGGTACCTACGCCGCTCGCATGGACTGGCACGAGCCGACTGTGCAGCTCAAGGTCTTTGACGGCCGCAACAGTGATTTCGTGTGTCAGTCGCTGCCCGGCAAGCCGTTCAAGATCGATCCATCCACGTGGCGCCTGGATGTTCCTCACGATGAACTGGACCGCTGCTTCATGAGAGTAGAGCAAAAGGGCCAGCGCAAAGGCGGCAAGCGGTGAGGCGCAGATGCGCGGCCCCCCGGGCACTACGCGGTGCGCCAGACGCGAGTGTGGGTACTGCTCACCTTGCGCAAAACAAACTTCGCTCCTTCCACCTGTCGGCAGTACTTCAATTTGGCATGCGAGGCTGCGCCGGCCGTCCGAGTGGGCAGTTGGAAGCTGTCGCCTGGTTTCATTCGATCAAAAAGCGCTGTCCACTGCCCGCCACAACCTGCTCTAGATTCAAGAACGGGGATGCCGCTTTCAATCTCGATTGCATCGAAGTCAACGCGTCGGGCAGCCGCCCTCGTTCTTCGCTCGGCACGGGTCGCAGCGCCAAGCGACGGTGTGAAGGGACGCGGAAAGCTGGTCTTCGCCCCAGGGTGGCGCCACACTGTGCCGTCTTCCGTCCCGTCCTCGCGCTTCAGCATGCTGGCGGCGACCGCAAACGTCAGCGCCGAATCGACGGTGCTGGGAGCGGCATCAAACTTGGTGGCGATGTCATTGCGCGTGAGTACCTCCGAGGGGTTCGCGTTTACGTAGTCAACCACGCGCCACATCAGGTGGTCTTTGGGAACAGCGCGCGTGGAGTTCAAGGAATTGCGGGACATGACGAAATGCCTTTCGGTGTCAGTAGTGTCAGAGAGCCCACTGCGGTGGGCGGCCAATACGCAAAGCCAGCGAACCCGGCTTTGCGTGGCCATCGTCGCGGGCGTTCTGCCGCAAGCCGATCCCTAGGTTTGGGGCGTCACCGTCCATTGGCATGGAAAAGGGCCGCTTTGAATCGCAACAAGGAAGCCCGATGGGAGGTCGGAAACGACATCCCACGTTGTGCGCTGAATCAGCTCCAGTCGCAGGGGCGCCCGACGACGTTGCGGAACCGATTTGCGTAAACGGGCCAGACGGCCGGATTGAGCAGGCGCGGGGGTCTTCGGCCTTGCGCAAGCGCAATGATCTGGCTGGCTCCCATGGCCGCCATCTGCCGATGCGCTTCTTGCGTCGCACCAGCGATGTGCCGGGTGGCGATGACATTGTCGAACGCCATCAATGGGTGATCCTGAGGCGGTGGCTCTTCCTCCCAGACATCGAGTCCCGCGCCGCCGAGGTGCCCGGACGCCAGCGCGTGCTCCAATGCTTCTTCATCGTGGATGCCGCCTCGCGCGGTGGTGACAAACAGCGCGCCGGGCTTCATGGCAGCGAATGCCGCAGTGCCGAACAGGCCTGTTGTTTCGGGAGTCAGAGGGCAGTGCAGCGAGACGATGTCGGAACGCGCCAGCAGTTCTTCCAGCGCAACAAGGGAGACGTCACCCCCAGGACCGGAACCCAGTGAGCCTGCGGCTCGGCCGCTGGCCAGCACAGTCATGCCGAATGCCCTGGCGAGTTCGACCATGCGGCGCCCGACCTGCCCCAGCCCGACAAGCCCCAGCGTGCGACCGGCGAGATCCCGACCTTGCATGTCCTGCCGCGCGAACCTGTCGCCCCGGCGCAGCTTGCGGTCACACTCGGCAACACGCCGCGACAGGCCGAGGATGAGCGCGAAGGCATGTTCGGCAACGGCGTTGGCATTGCTCCCCGCCTGGTTGACGACGCAGACGCCGGCATCGGTGCATGCCGCGAGATCCACGGTGTCTGAACCCGCGCCGTAAGTGGACACGGCCAGCAGTTGCGGGCAGCGCTGCAGCAAAGCGCGATCGACGAACCAATGGCGCGGCAGGTCCTGCTGGGCCGATGAGACGTGATAGGCGTGTGCCTTCGCCAGCGCCTTGCCCGTGGCCTCGTCGTCACCACGCGCAGCACCGACCCGCAATTGGATGCCCGGCACGGCCAACAGGGTGCGGTCAAAGGTCTCGGTATCGAACGGCAGGTCGAGCCGCACGACGACGAAGGGCTCAGCCAATGTCGGCGCGGCCATGGTCGATGACGACGACACTCCGTGCGGGGATGGAGGCGCGGTATGAAACGACGCTTGCGTCCACCCACATCTCGGTGCGAATCGTCTCGCCGGGATAGACCGGCGACGTGAAGCGGCATGACAGTGAGCGCAGTGCCAAGGGGTTTCCGTCGCAAGCGCCTTCGACCAGGCCATAACCCGCCACGCCGAAGGTGCACAAGCCGTGCAGGATCGGCGCCCGAAATCCTGCTGCGGCAGCCACTTGCGGATCGGCATGACCCGGATTCAGATCACCCGCCAAGCGATAAAGCAAACCGGCCTGGGGCGAGGTGGTGAAATCGCGGACCAGATCCGGGCTTCGCGCAGGCACTTGGTGCGTCACGGGCTGCTGCGTCGTCGACCCGCCGCGACCGCCGTCACCCCGCGCGAACGTCAGCATGGTCACCGTCGCGATGGGTTCCTGCGTGGCCTTGTCCTTGATCTCTCGCTCGGAAATCAGGAGGGCGCCCTTGCCAGCGCCTTTGTCGATGACCGCCACGATGCGGTTCTGCGCCACCACGGTGCCCGCCGTCGGAACCAGACGGTGCAGCACGATACGCTGCTCTCCGTGGACGATCTGCTTCCAGTCAAGGCCCAGGGCCGGATCGCGAGACCAGAAGCCCGGATAGGCGAGCACGGCGGCCATCGACGGCAGCGCCAGCAAACCGCCTCGGCACTCTTCATAGACGTACCGCAGCTGCCGTTCGTCGGTCGGCTGCATTCCCAGCCCGATGCTGAGAGCGTACCGGACCGTGTCCATCCACGTGTATGAATGCTCCACCACCGGGAACTGCTTGGAGAGCAGTTGCTCGACGTTCAACGCCATGTGCTGGCTCCTTCGCCACCCGAAGCTTCGGAAAGCGCCCGCTTTTCGAGTTCGAACCGCTTCACCTTGCCCGTTTCGCTGCGCGGCATCTCCGACTCCAAGATGAAGTGGACGGCCTTCGGCAGTTTGTAGGGCGCGATCTTCCCTCGGCACATGGCAAGGACATCTTCGGCACGCAGCCCTTCTCGCGCAGCCACGACGAATGCAACGGGCACTTCGCCCCAGTGCGCGTCGGGCCTGCGCACGACCGCGACGTCACCGATCGACCGATCGCCCAGCAGGATGCGCTCGATCTCCGCGGGATAGATGTTTTCGCCGCCTGACTTGATCAGGTACTTGCGCCGGTCGACGAAATCCAGCGTGCCGTTTTCGTTGCGCACCATCACGTCGCCCATGTGAAACCAGCCGCCCCGGAACTCGTGCGCGTTGACCTCGGGCGCAGCCCAGTAGCCCGAGAACAGCGAAGGCCCGCGAATCAGCACCTCTCCCGGCAGGCCTTGCGCCACATCGTTGTCGTCCTCGTCGACCAAGCGCAGCTGGCAATAGGAACTCTGCACCTTTGAAAGGTGTTGCGGTACGACGCCGATAGGGAATCGCCCGCGGCTGGCCGGCGGCTGCCCGGTCTCCGTCGAGCCGAAGGTATTTCGGAACTCCGAGTTCAGCAAGGCGGACAGCTCCGCGATCTGGTGACGAGGCACCAGATCCGCCATGCTTCCGCAGGCTTTCAGGCCCTTGGGCCTGAGCCCGGAGCGATTCAGCTCGTCGATCATCCGCCCCACGGCCGCCGGCATGATGCTGACCGTGCCCAGCGATTCGCGCGACATGATGTCCACCATCTCGTCGGGCTTGAATCCGTCGGTGAGAAACACCGTGTCGCCATGCATGAGGATGCCGAACAGGTGATCGGACGCGGCGTTGTGGTACAGCGGAGACCAGCAAATGGTGCCATGCCCCGGGTGGATCTGGCCGTCGACGACGCCGATCAGCGCACGCGCGATCTCCGCGCGATGGCTCACCACGGCGGCCTTCGGATGGCCCGTCGTGCCGCTCGTGTACATGATGACGACGCCATCCTCGGGCTGGGACGCGCTTGCAGCCGGGGCGGCATCGGCCTTTGCCAGCCGCGCCTCATAGTCTTGCCCGAAGATGACGACGTGGCCAGGCACGTCGTCAATGGCATTCAGCCGCCCGACGTGGCGCGGCGACGCCAACACCACCCCGGGTTGCGTCAAGCGAAAGCAATGGGTCAGTTCGGCATCGGACTGGCGCCAGTTCTTGCAGGCGGCAATGGCGCCGATCACGGCGCAGGCCAGGATCGCCTCCACGTACTCTTTTCGGTTTTCCGACAGGATGGCCACGCGGTCTCCACGCCCCACCCCCATGCGGCGCAGGGCGTGAGCCAAGCGGTCTGTGCGATCGAGCAGCTGGGCGTAGGTGATCAGATTGCCGTCTTGCACCAACGCAGCACAAGAGGGCTGCATGGCCGTGCGTTGACGAAAGACGGCGTCGACCGTCAAGGCACTGCTGGCGATTCCATGCGCCAGGTTCATCGGTATCTGCTTCATTGGGTGGTTCTCGGCATGGCCCATTCACGCAGCACTTCATCGGTGTGTTCACCGAGGCAGGGCGGCGGCTTGCGGATGGCGGGCGGCGACTCGGACATGTGAACCGGGTTGTTGAGCACGCTGATGAGCCCGGCCCTGGGGTGCGCCAGTTCCGTCAGCATGCCGCTGCGCACCGCGGGATCGTCGAGCACTTCCGGCACCGTGCGCACCGGCGCAAAGATGGCCCCTGCCTCCGTGAGGCGGCGAAGCCACTCGTCATGCGTTTTCGCACGGAAGGCCGCTGCGATCCGCTCGTCTATCTCCGATCTGTGGGTCACGCGCGCCGCATTGCCGGTGAACTTCGGGTTCGTGGCGAGTTCGGCGTCTCCCAGCGCGAGAACCAGCGCACGCCAGAATTTTTCGGCGTGCGCAAAGACCATGATGAAACGGCCGTCCGATGTGGCATAGGTATTGGCCGGCACAACCCGGCTGTTGCTGTTGCCCTGCAGCGCAGCGGCCTCGCCCTTGTGAAGGTAAGCGCCCTCGCGGGGCATGATCGAGAACACCGCGCTGTCAAACATCGACACGTCGACGCGCTGTCCCCGGCCGGTGGAACGGGCGTGGTGCAGGGCCGCCAGAACACCGACGGTTGCGAACAGCGGCGTGAGGTGATCCGTCACCGGGAACCCGGTCTGCAAAGGCCCGCTTTGCGCAGTGCCGGTCAAGTACATCAGGCCGCTGGCCGCCTGGACGATGGGGTCGCTGGCTGGCCGCGCCGAATCGGGGCCATCATTGGTGAAGCCGCAAAGCGAGCAGTACACCAATGCGGGGTTGGCCTTCGAAAGCGTCTCGTAGTCGATGCCCAACCGCGTTGCCACGCCAGGGCGAAAATTCTCGACCAGGACGTCGGACTGCGCGGCCAATGCAGCCAAGCACGCGGCGCCTTGCGTTGACTTCAAATCGAGAACAACGCTGCGCTTGTTTCGGTTCATGCTGAGAAAGAAGTCAGACTCCCCTCCCAGCGTCGTATCCCCCAGTGTCCGGCTGACTTCACCCTCCGGAGGCTCGACCTTGACGACATCCGCGCCCAGATCGCCGAGGAACATGCCGCACAGCGAGCCGGCCATCAATTGCGTCAGGTCCAGGACCCGGACCTTGCTCAGGTAGTCGTTCATGCACCGATTCCGAGTGTCACCAGGTTACTGAGGCTGGATACCTTTGTCCTTGATCAGCTTCGTCCAAAGGGCGGTTTGCTCCTTGTAGAACTGGCTGAACTCCTGCGGCGTCGTGCGTTCCACCCGGTAGTGCATCGATTCCAGACGTTGCCGGATCTCCGTCTCCTGAAGCACGGCGTTCAACTCTCGGTTCAACCGCTCGACGATGGGTTGCGGCGTCGCGGCCGGGGCCATGAGGCCGAACCAGGTCGATCCGCTCACGCGGTAACCCAGCTCCTCGAGCGTGGGCACATCCTTGATGGAAGCGATCCGTTTGTCGGAAGTCGTCGCGATGGCGTTGACCTTGCCCTCGGTGACATACGGCAGGCTATTCAGAGGGCCGAAGTAGATGTCAGTTTGCCCGGCGAGCAGGCTTTGCAGCGCAGGGGCGACACCGCCGTACGGGATCTCGTTGACGCTGATGCCAGCGTCACCGGCCAGCCACGCGCCGAACAGATGCGTCAGCGTCCCCACGCCGGCATGCGCGAATCGAACCTCACCCGGGTTCGCCTTGGCATGGCGGATGAAATCGGGCAGTGTCTTGTAGGGCGCATCTGCCCGCGCAAGAAACAGGTAAGGCTGCGTACAGAACAAGCCGATGGCTGCCAAGTCCTTGTCCGGATCGAACTGGATATTTTTCTGCATCGCACCCATCAAGTTGAAAGCCACGGATGCGAAGGTCAGCGTGTAGCCATCCGCAGGTGCTTTGGCAACGCTGGCAGCCCCCATGGCACCCCCGGCCCCCACCCGGTTCTCGACAACCACCGTCTGACCCAGGCGCGCCGCCAAGCGCGGCGCGATGAGCCGCGTGGCGACATCCCCCGCGCCCCCCGCAGCCACCGGGACGACGAGACGAATCGGCTTGTTGGGATACGGCTCCTGGGCGGCAACTCCAAGGCTCGCAATGCTGGCGAGGCCCCCGATGACGGCCGCCAAGATTGAACGGCGCCTGGTGAACGGAACGGCATGGGTCATGACTGTCTCCTGGCGAGGATGAACGGATCGAATGCGCCAACTCATACATGGGTCTTATAAAAGACCCTCCAATGAATCAACCCGATCCATCCTAAGAGCCCACCACAGAGAACGGTCGGGGGTTAACCCGATCGACGTCGTCGTCGTTTCACAAAATGAACTGAGGGGGTCCGCAGATCAGCGCGCCAGGGCAACCTGCTGCGCTCGATTTCGCACGGAGATCAGGAACTCGTTCAGTTCCTGGCTGGCGGCCGCGTGATCTCGCCGGCGGAAGTGCGTGAGAAAGCGCGTGCGTGCCAGAACCAGTTGGTCGACCGGGTAGTTGGTGGGGCCCACCAGCTGGGCGACGGCATTGTTGATCGACTCAACGACCATCGTGATGGCGCCATTTTTTGTCGCCGCGGCCAGCAACCGGTAGAACTCGAACGAGTACGACACGCGACGCTCAGGCGTCTTGTCGTCGATCGTGGTGGCCAGGCGTTCCACGAGGACCTGCATGGCGGCAAAGTCGTCGTCGGTCGCGCGTTCGCACGCCAGTCGCACGACAGCGTCGAACATGCAGATGCGCAGCTCCGTCATTTCATCCACCGAGATCGAGCCCAGTTGCACCATGTCGTGCATGGCCTGAGTCACCTTGGCGGCGTCGCCGGGACGGACAAAGGCCCCGCCCTTTGCACCTCGCTCGAGCACCACCACGCCGGCGTTCTCAAGATTGCGCATGGCTTCGCGAACCGCGTTGCGCCCGACGCCAAGTTGCTCCGACATCACGCGTTCCGATGGCAGCTTGTCCCCAGGCTTGATGGCACCAGACGACAGCTGGCCTCGAACGTGCGCCACAACGAACTCGAACGAGCGGCGTGAATGAACTTCGTCTTTTGCCGAAATGCTGGCGCTGTCGCTTGCGTTCATGGTGAGGTGTCTCTGCTCAAGTGCATCAGTCTAAGTCGGAGCAGACGTGCCGATGCGGGTGAGATCAGGCTCCCGCCTCTTCTTTGCGGGGGATGCCATTCATCGCGCGACCGAGACAAGGACGGCTCCATGGGGCCCACTGCCGAAAAGCGCAGGGAACCCGGCCAGCGCGTCGGTATTCAACCGCAGCCGCCGGCAACCGCCACGGCGGACGACGGCGGTACCGCAGTCGTCGAGGATGTGGCGACGTCCACCTTGTGACTATCCAGGAAGCCGATTCGCCGCGTCTTGCAGCCCGTCGAAGATGCTGTCGGCCACCCACATGGGGAAGCCTTCGGGCAATTGGGTCCGCACGGCAGCGATGACTTGAGGCGTGCGCGCGATGGTGTCGTCAATGAGGAATTGGACGTGTCGGCCGCCCTCGGTGACCACGCCGCGGCGCGAACCCAGCGCCAGCCAATGTCGATGCAGGATGTCGCGCATCGTCCAGCGCGCATTCCTGGAGCGCTCCGCCGTGGCCATCCTGACATTGAAGGGGGAAACCTTCGAAGACCCGTCGCCCAGCACCGGGTCGGCCGACAGCACGTCGTACAGCGGCGTGTGTTGGTAACGTCCACCGGGGCGAAGGAACCGGCTGAAATTCTTGGCGTGCCCACCGGTGGCGCAGAGCATCCAGAACAGCAACTGCGCCTTGGAAAAGTCGCGCTGGTCCTGCTCGCGGCATGGAGCCATTCAGCACTCGGCATTGCCAGCCTGTCCCGGCCTTCAAGCCCGCTGCGCGCCTTCTTCAGCCCGCGCCTTCAAGGCCCGATTCATGGCTTCGAACCCGCGCCGGGTGTCTCGATCCAGGCTGGCACGCAGCGGCCTCACCAGCATGCCGCTGAACCGCTCGCTCTGCTCAAAACGCACCTTGTCCTGCGCCAGCGGCTGGATGACGAAGCGATGCTCACCATCGAAAACGCCCGGAAACACAAGGCGCCCCAGCCACCTGAGTTCACGCCCAGGCTGCGCGGCGAGAACCACGGGAGAAAAGCGCATCAGCCTGCCGCCGTCGGGCTGGATCGCGATCTGAAGCCGCGCCCCTTGCTGCGGCACGCCGACGATGGACTTGATGAAAGGATTCCATTGCGGATAAGAGGCGAAATCCGACAGAACCGCCCACACCCGTTCCGCCTGCGTGTCGATCTCGATTTCCGTATGGAGGTGATGTGTCGCCATCGTTTTCCTTCGCTCTGCGTGCCGAATGAACCGGCTGTTGAAAAAACACCCGACGGGAAAGAAAGTTGCCCCTCCGCCGCTCGTACCGCCTTATCGGGTACAAGGCGCCACCGGCAAGAACGACGCCGACGATGCCGCGACCATTGGCGAGGCCGCCTCGCGTCCCGCATGCGCTTCATCCCCGTCAAGAGCACCACGCAATAGAGCATGGTGCGCGTGCATCGCCGGCATCAAACGCATCCACGGGCCGCTGGCCGCGCTCAACCCGGTGCCCGCCTCGAGCACGGTGCGCTGCGCAAGGTCTTGAGCGAGGCGCTGAATGATGCCTCAACGACTCCAATGAACAGGGAGCACCGGCCCGCCTCACGCTGCAACGCACGCAGGATCGAGCCGCGCCGGCTCGATTTCAAAGAGGCTCAGAAGCTCCAACTCTCCGGCGGTGACGATGTTCATGCAAAGCCGAACGCTCAGGTCCGAAGCGAAAACAAGACCGTCGGCCGGGACCTGTTGCCAGGCATCCCTAACGCTTGAGTGAAGCCGAGCCGCGAAGCGGCTTCGACTTGAACGAATTGCTAGATTGTCGCTCGCGAATGACCTTGGCAAGCTCATCCGCCTCTGCCAAAAGTGCCAGTACCTCGGCTCTGACCTGCAGGAGCCTCTCGTACTCCGGCGGACTCTCGGGAACCACGTCTTGGACGGAGAGCGAGGACAGGTACATGTCAATGCGATGCTCCGCTGCCTGATGCTTAGAAGCAGGCAATCCAAGTTGTGCAAGAAAGCGGCGCCAGTCTTTGTTGCCTTTTGCCGAATTGCATGACTTGCAACACGGGAGCAAGTTGCCAAGTCGGTGTCCGTGTCCGCTAAAGCGCGATTCTTTGACCGTGGCAAATACGTGATCCCACGTTTGAGCAGGAGCACCGCAGTAAGCACACCGTAGGTCTTGATCTGGGTCTTGGCCAAGAATGACAATGGCCTCTCTGGTCCGCTGTTCGTCGTAGTCGTCATTGGGTGCAACTGCCGCAGCAAAAGCGTGATTAATCGTCGTTTTGCGCCGCGACACGATGACGTAAGGCTTGAGGTGGTTACGGACTGTCCAGTAGCGCATATGTTCAGGTCAATCTAACGAGACTGTGCCAAACCCCCTCACGCGCTTGGCGCGAGCAGCGAGGATCGTTGAACGATCGGGTCGTGTCGCATGGCAGCGGCGGTGGCTTGTTTCGCCAGAGATTGGACCGCGAGGTCACTGGGACCGTCAATCCAGGGCTCTTGCCAACACGCAAAGACCATGCTCTTTCTGGTTGGCTACCCGAGCCTTGCCAGCTTCTCGATGCGATGCACCAGGCAATAGAGCTGCCATTGCATTTCAACCTGGGGCTTGCCGCGCCGCGTGCCCTTGTGATGCCGGATGTTGCGGATACGCTGGCTGTACAGCGGCCTGCCACGTGGCGAACGAGCGGTCTGATTCTCAGCGAGGCATCTCGACGAGATGCACAGCGCACGACCCCGGAGAGAAGCGGCGACCTCCCCGCCCTGGCCATTCACTCAGAGCGGCCGATTCTTGACGTACAGCCCCAAACCGCTCAGCAAGAGACATACCCCTAGATAGATAGTAGAAGGTGAAGACCCATCTTCGATAGGTCTGTTCATTGTTGCGTCGATCGCAGTGGTCTATCACCGTGCATACGGTGCTTACACTTATGGAGATCAGTGCGCCACTGACGAGCCACGCCTCTAGGCCGTGAAGTACAGCGATTCCGGCGGGTCGATGCCTCAACGGTACGTAAAGGGTGTTGGTCCACAGGCCATAAAGGCCGTACCACACTGCGAAGAAGGCCGAGAGCACGTTGATGACCCTCTCTTTCAGCGGCATCTGGTTCGGCGTGTATGGCTTGGTGTCCACGCATCGTTCGCTCGGCGTCGTCTTGCTGCTCATGCTCATGCTCATGTTCTTGATCGCCAGCACAGCGTTCCGTTGGCAACGGATCGGTTGCGTCAAGGCGACTGGAACGCCCGCCTGTGAACCAACTGCCCGCGCGACGTCTTCTCTGTCTGTGCGCTGACGAGCCTGCCGGACGGCAGGCAGGCAGCTTGGCGAGCAAAAACTCCGCACGCCCTGAAGAGCGTCATGCCGACGGCTCAGGAATAATGAGGCGCTCGCCGCGGAGCGGCGCCTGCTCCACCCGTCGGCCCCACCCTCCCCTGGTCTTTCCCCCCATGTCTCTTTCTTCCCTCACCGACCGCCAACGCTGGTTGGCGCTGATCGTGCTGTGTTTTGGCGAGTTGATGATCGTGCTCGACTCGACGATCGTGAATGTGGCGCTGCCGTCGATCCGCGCCGATCTCGCGTTCACCGAAACGGCGCTGGTGTGGGTGGTCAATGCGTACCTTCTGACGTTCGGCGGCTTCCTGCTGCTGGGTGGCCGCCTCGGTGACCTGTTTGGCCAACGCCGGCTGTTCCTGATCGGCATCACCGCATTCACGCTGGCCTCTCTGGCCTGCGGCGTGGCCAATTCGCAAACCACGTTGGTCGTGGCGCGCGCGGTGCAAGGACTGGGCGGTGCGGTGGTCTCGGCGGTGGCGCTGTCGCTCATCATGACGCTGTTCTCCGAGCCGCGCGAGCGCGCCAAGGCGATGGGCGTGTACGGCTTCGTGTGCGCCGGCGGCGGCAGTGTGGGCGTGGTGCTGGGCGGTTTGCTGACCGGCGCGTTTCACTGGCATTGGATCTTCCTCGTCAACTTGCCGATCGGCGTGGCGGTGTACTTCATCTGTGCGGCACTGCTGCCCCGCACCGCACCGGCGGCCGACAAGCAGCGCCTCGATGCCTGGGGCGCCATCACGATCACGGCCTCGTTGATCCTTGCGGTGTACGCCGTGGTCAATGGCAACGAGCTGGGCTGGTACAGCGCGCAGACGCTCGGCATGCTGGGCGCGGCGCTGGGGCTGCTGGCCGCGTTCATCGCGATCGAGAAGCGCGTCGCGCACCCGTTGATGCCTCTGAGCCTGTTCCGCCTGCGCAATGTGTCCATCGCCAATGGCGTGGCCGTGCTGTGGGCGGCGGCCATGTTCGCGTGGTTCTTCATGTCGGCGCTGTACATGCAGTTGGTGCTCGGCTATTCGCCGATGCAGGTCGGCCTGGCGTTCCTGCCCGGCAATCTGGCGATGGCGGTGTTGTCGGTGGGCGTGTCGGCCTGGCTGGTCTTGCGCTTCGGCATCCGCTTGCCGCTCACGGTGGGCCTGCTGCTGGGCGCGACGGGCCTCGCGCTGTTTGCATTGGCGCCGCCGAACGGCAGCTTCCTCTGGCATGTGCTGCCCGGCATGCTGCTGCTCGGCGTGGGCAGCGGGATTGCATTCAACCCCTTGCTGCTGGCCGCGATGAGCGACGTGGAGGCCAGCGAGTCGGGGCTGGCCTCAGGCGTGGTCAACACGGCGTTCATGATGGGCGGCGCGCTGGGGCTGGCCGTGCTCGCCAGCATCGCCGCAGCCCGAACCACCTCGGCACTGGCCGGCGGGGAGCCGCAGGCCTTGGCGCTGTATGAAGGCTACCGGCTCGCCTTCTTCGCGGGCACCGTGAGCGGCGTGCTGGCCGCGGTGCTGGGGCTGTGGCTTCGGCCGAATCTGCAGGCGACCACGCAGCCGCTGGCGCATTGAGCCAGGGCCTTAGGGCTATTGCGAAGCGACGAGACAAGCCGGGCCGCATCGCGAAGAATGGCGCGGTCTGCATCGACCCGAGGAGCCCCGCTTGACCTCCCCCTTGAACCAGCCGCTGACCTTGCGCGGCGTGACACTGGCCAACCGCCTCGTCATCTCGCCCATGTGCATGTACTCGGCGCGCGATGGCATGGCGTCCGACTTCCACTTGGTCCACCTCGGCCGCTTCGCACTCGGCGGCGCCGGGCTGGTGTTCGTCGAGGCGACGGCGGTGCAGGCGGGCGGACGCATCACGCACGGTGACCTGGGCCTGTGGCATGACGGGCAGGTGGATGCCCTGGCGCGCGTGGCCACCTTCCTGAAGGCGAACGGCAGCACGCCGGCGATCCAGCTCGCGCATGCGGGGCGCAAGTCGAGCATGCAGCGGCCCTGGCATGGCAATGGGCCGCTCGACGCTGCCGATGCCGCGCGCGGCGACATGCCGTGGGAGGTGATGGGCCCGTCGCCCCAGCCGGTGGCCGAAGGCTGGCTGATGCCGCGCGAGATGAGCCTGGACGACATCGCCACGCTGAAGCGCGACTTCCGCCTCGCCGCACAACGCGCCTTGCGCACCGGCTTTGATGTGGTGGAGCTTCATGGCGGCCACGGCTACCTGCTGCACTCGTTTCTCTCGCCGCTGACCAACCACCGCAGCGATGCCTACGGCGGCGACCGCGCAGGCCGCATGCGGCTGCCGCTGGAGATCGCCGCCGAGGTGCGCGCGGCGTGGCCCGATGACCGGCCGCTGTTCTTCCGCGTCTCGGCAGTGGACGGCGCCGAGAACGGCTGGACGATCGAAGACACGGTGGCGCTGGCCACGGCGCTCAAGCGCGAGGGGGTGGATGTGGTCGACTGCTCGTCGGGCGGCGTGACGCTCTCGCCCACCGCGGCGTCGGTGCCGCGCGGCTACGGATTCCAGGTGCCCTATGCACACGCGGTGCGTGAAGGCGCCGGCATCGCCACCATGGCGGTCGGCCTGATCGTCGACCCGCAGCAGGCGGCACAGATCATCGACTCGGGCCAGGCCGACCTGGTGGCGATTGCGCGCCAGGCGCTGGAGAACCCGAACTGGCCGGCGCAGGCGATCACCGCGCTGTCGTCCGGCGACTATGCGCATTGGCCCGAGCCGCACGGCTGGTGGCTGGAGCGCCGCGCGAAGGTCATGGCGCGCATGGGACCCTGGCGCACCTGAGCCGTCTCGGCGGGGAGTCGGCCGCGCCCCTGCGCGCTGGCGGACCCGGACTTCCCGAACAGTCTGCTCGCCCTCGGTGAATCCCTCGCCGCCGGCCAATCAACTTCGCGCTGGAGTGGACGCCGGCACGCGCGTGCCGCCGCACGCCCCACGCGAGCCCGCGTCCACTTGGTCTCGTTGCGCTGACGCGTGACCGCGCCATGCGGCAAGCCGCGCAGCGAGGCGGCTGTCTTGGCATCCGCCCACACACCCTCGCCTTCGATCCAGCAAGGGCCGTGGCCCACCGGCATGGGTACAGACCTCCGGTTGACACGCGCCGAATCCTCACGCTACATTCGGTCGTCTGACGCACATATCGTTCGCCAGACGAACAACATCGATTCGATTGAGGCCCTTACTTCATGGATGCACTGACTGAAACCGATTTCTGGAAGGACAACGCCAAAAGAAAAGTGTGGGACGACATCGTCCCCGGCGAGACACGCCCGACGGTTCCTTACACGCTGACGGCTGAAGCGATCCAGCGCTACTGCAGATCCGTCGGTGATCTGAATCCCGTGTACTTCGACGAAACGTACGCGAGGAAGACGCGTTGGGGCGGCTTGATCGCCCCGCCCTACATCCACCCGCTGTTCGTCTTCGGCTGCACGCCCATCGATGATTTCATGCGCAGCCCTGGAACCATCAATGCAGGGCAATCATGGTCTTACAACGTGCCTGCCCGCCCCGGAGATGTCATCACGCTTCAAGCGAAGGCACTGGACAAATTCATCAAGAAGGAGCGGCTGTTCGTCATCCATGACAACGTCTTCTTCAATCAGAAGGGCGAAGTCATCTGCTCCGGCCGAGGCTGGACCGTTCGGCCCATGTAAACGGAAGGATAAGAAATGAGCCAAGCCCAAAATTTCGACGCGATCTCGGTGGGCGATGCCATCGAAGGTCCGGCCTACGCCACCTCCCGCGAAACGATCAAGGAGTATGCGCAAGCCTCTCTCGACTACAACCCCTTGCATCTCGACGACACCTACATGCAGGGTGACTTCGGCAAGACCAACTTCTCCGGCGTCATCGTCCACGGGATGACGACGTTCTCGATCATCACCCGTGCCTTGGTGGATTGGCTGGAGCCCCGGGGCGGCGTCCACAAGCGACTGGAAACCCGCTGGCGGGCCCCCGTCAAGCCCGGCGACACGATCCAGCCCTTCGCGACGGTGACGGCAAAGCAAAGCACCGCGCGAGGCCGATGGATGCGGGTCGACGTCGAGGTGAAGAACCAGCATGGCGACGTGGTAGCGACCGGCGAAGCCATGGCGGAGTTTCCTGCGGATTCCTGAAGTCGAGGTCGCCATGATCCTAGGTCGAAACCTGAGGTTCAATGCCCAGGTCTGCCCACAGAAGGTCGCCGTCATCGATCAAGACGGCGTCTCTCTGACACACCAGCAGTTCGCGCAACGGGTGTTCCAGTACGCGAACGCCTTCCAGGCGGCAGGTCTTGCGAAGGCGAATGTCGCCATCCTGGCACGCAACTCCATTGCATTCCTGGAGGCGTACTTCGGATGCGCGTACATCGGCGCGTGCTTCGTCGCCGTGAACTTCCACCTGAAGCCGCGAGACATCGATGGCCGGCTGAGCCACGCCCAAGCCCGCGCGCTCATCGTCGATGAGGAGTTCGCCGCGATTCTCAACGACCTGTCTCCGGCCGTGCGGGAATCGCTGGGCGAGCGAATCTATGTCATGGGGCATGCCGCCGGGATGCAGCGGCTGGAGGACGTCGTGCGCGACTTTCCGGCGACACCCCCCGAAGTCGCCGTCGGGCCCGAAGACCCGCTCTACATCGGCTACACCTCCGGCACGACGGGACCGCCGAAAGGAGCCGTCATCTCGCACCGCGCGATCGTCGTCGGGTTCTTGTACAAGGCGCTCGAATGCGGCTTGACCGAGCGTGACATCAGCCTGAACCCCGGCCCGTTCTGGCACTCCGCGCCGCGCGACTTCGCCAGCCTCGCGATCTACCTCGGCGGCACCTGCATCGTGAGCCGCCGCTTCGACCCCGTCACGTACCTGCGCGACGTCGAGCGGCACCAGGTCACGAACTCGTTCTTGGTTCCGACCATGTTGCAGATGATTGCCGACGTCGGACCGGAGCACCGCTTCGACACCTCGTCGCTGCGTTCCCTGGTCACCGCGGGCGCTCCTTTGCCCACCGTGGTCAAGGAGCGGATCATCGAGCGCTTCGGTTCGGTCCTGCTCGAGTCTTACGGCGCGACCGAAACGCGCATGGTCACGTCCATCAAGTCGGATGAACTTCTCAAGACCAAGCGCTGTGTCGGTCGACCGGCACGGGACGTGGAGATCCGCCTCATGGGCCCTGAAGGACGCGAGGTGGCGGTGGGCGACATCGGGGAAGTGTTCATCCGCGGCCCCGGCCTCTTCTCGGGCTACTTCCGCGACGCGGAGCGCACGCGCGCCACGCACCGCGGCGACTGGTTCTCTCTCGGCGACATGGGCAGGGTCGATGACCAGGGCTACCTGTACCTCGTGGACCGCAAGCAGGACATGATCATCAGCGGCGGCGAGAACATCTTCCCCAACGACCTCGAAGAGGTCTTGCTGCAGCGCCCCGAAGTCAAGGAGGCCGCCGTCATCGGCACGGCCCACCCGGTCTGGGGCGAGGCCGTGACCGCCGTGGTCGTTGCGAAGGAAGGCCACACGATCGATCACGACGCACTCGTGGGCCACTGCGCGGCGCTGCTGCCCGGGTACATGAAGCCGCGCCGCGTCGAGGTCGTCGATGAACTGCCCCGCAATGCCGTGGGCAAGATCCTCAGGTCGGCGCTGCGCGAGCGGTATGCCGAATCCAACAACTCTCAGTAGAGCGGGCAACAAGCCGCCATTCGCACGGAATTTCCCGAACACAACGTCAAAGGAGACATGAACGTGACCCAAGTGAATGGAACTCTCTTCGCGCGCACGCGAGCCGTCCTCGTGGGCGCATTGCTCGGCGTCGCGGCGACGCACATGGCGATGGCTGAAACGTACCCGGCGAAGCCGATCCGCTTCATCGTTCCCTTCCCACCCGGCGGCACCGTGGACATCGTGGGCCGGATGGTCGCGAACGAAGTAGGGCGGCGCATTGGCGCCACGGTGGTCATCGAGAACAAGGGCGGGGCGGGCGGAACGCTCGGCGCAGCCGAGGTGGCCAAGGCCCCGGCCGACGGCTACACGTTCCTCGTGGCCTCAACCCATCATTCGATCAATCCGAGTCTTCAGAAATCCATGCCCTACGACTCGCTGAAGAACCTCACACCGGTCGGGCGGGCGATCACGACGCCATCGGTGCTCGTCGTCGGCGCGCAGACGCCGTACCGCAGCCTCCAGGACCTCGTCCAGCAAGGGCTCAAGCCGAACAACGGATTGAACTATGGCTCGACGGGCACGGGCGGCATCAACCACCTCGCCGGCGAACTGCTCAAATCGATGACGGGTATATCGATGACGCACGTGCCTTACCAAGGCGCGGCAGCCGCGATGAACGACCTGCTCGGCGGGCACATCCCCATCATGTTTGACTCCCCGCCCACCGTCGTGGGCCACATGAAGGAAGGCAAGCTCCGCGCCTTGGCCGTGAGCGCGCGCACCCGCTCGCCGCTGCTGCCTGACGTTCCGACATTCCAGGAAGCAGGCGTGCGAGATTTCGAAGCCATCGGCTGGGTGGGCATCATGGGCCCGGGCGGGCTGCCGGAAGACATCCGCACCAAGGTCTCCGCAGCGATGACGGACTATCTGCAGACACAGCCGGCGCGCGACGCCTTCATCAAGATGGGCATCGAGGCCGCGCCGATGCCGGCCGGCGAGTTCGACGCCTTCTTCCGGGGCGAGATCGCCAAGTGGGGCGGCGTCATCCAACGCGCCGGCATTCGCGTCGACTAGCCTGCCGCCAATGTCTCCCATCGACTACTTCTATCGGGCGGCTCGGCGATGGCCCGATCGGCATGCGGTCGAAGACCCGGCCGCGTCCGTCACCTACGCCCAGCTGGCCGGCCAGGTTGATGCGTTGGCACACGCCCTGCAGCAGCGCAGCCCGCCCGGCAGCGTGATCGGGATCTGCGCCGGCAACACGCTGGCTCACCTCGTGGCGCTGCTGGGCGTCCTCGCCGCGGGCCGCGTGTGGGTGCCCTTGAACCAGCGCAACTCGGCGTCGGAACTCGGGCGCATCGTCAGCCTGACGAACCCCGCCCTCATCGTCTGTGATCGCGCATACCTGCCTTTCTTCGACGGCGCGCGCTGCCCCTTCATCCTTGCGGATGGCGCGAAGGAGGCGGATGGCCGCGACAGCCTCGAGGGGCTGGTGGCTGCGCACGAGGGCCGACGTCCCGAGCCCGCCGCGTTTGAACGCGACCGCGTCCAGGCGATCAAGTTCACCGGCGGCTCGACGGGGGTGCCCAAGGGCGTGATGCAACCCGCGCGCGCTTGGGTCGCCTGTCTCCTCAATCAGATTCACGCCTACCGGTTCGACGAAACCGAGCGCTTCTTGATCGCTGCGCCGTTGACACACGGGGCGTCCACCTTCCTGCTGCCGATCCTGGCGGTCGGGGGGTGCCTGGTTCTTCCCCGCAACACCGATGCGCAGCACCTGCTCGAAACCCTCGCCAGCCGGTCGATATCGGCCACGTTCATGCCGCCCACACTGATCTACATGATCATGGAAGCGGCCAAGGAGGAAGCGCATCACTTCCCGCATCTGCGGCACTTGGTGTATGCGGCGGCCCCGATGCCGACGGAGAAGATCCGCGCTGCGATCCGCTTCTTCGGCCCCGTGCTCGAAACGTCCTACGGCCAGACCGAGGCCCCCACCATCGTCACCGCCATGTCAGCGGCGGAATTCGAGGATGAGCGCAACCACGCGTCCGTCGGGCGGGCCGCACTCACCGCCGAAGTGGCCGTGATGGATGCCGGTGGCCGGTTGCTGCCGCCGGGCGGCCAGGGCGAGGTGGTGGTGCGGGGCGACCTGGTGATGGCCGGCTACTACGAGATGCCCGACAAGACGCGCGAGACGCTGATCGATGGCTGGCTGCACACCGGCGACGTGGGCGTCATCGACGAGCGAGGGTATCTGTACCTGAAGGCGCGCTTGCGCGAAGTCATCATCACCGGCGGGTTCAATGTCTACCCCGGCGATGTGGAGGAGGTGCTGGCGCGCCATCCAACGGTGCAGGAGTGCGCGGTGTTCGGCATGGCGCATCCGCGCTGGGGCGAAGCCGTGCACGCGGCAGTGAGGCTGAAGCCGGGGGCCGATCGCGATGAGGCCGCTCTGGTGGCATTCGCCAAGACGCATCTGGGATCGGTGAAAGCGCCCAAGCGGATCCATTTCTTCGAGGTTTTCCCGAAGAGCCCGGTGGGCAAGGTCCAGAAGAGCGAAATCAAGGAAGCCGTTCTGTCGCGCCCGGAGCACCCTGAATGACGGACAACGAGAACTCTGCGGCGCTTGTCGACAAGTCGCCGCTCGCCACGTACCAAGGCTTTCTCGGCGAAGGAAAGCTTGCGTACCAGTGGGATCCCTCGAACGGCCGGGCGGTCTTCTTCCCGAGGTTGATCGGCCCGAAGTCGGGGAATCCCCAGCTCGAATGGCGAATCAGCCGAGGGCTGGGCACCGTGTATGCCACGACGATGATTCATCAACGCGGAGAACCGCCCTACAACGTCTCGCTCGTGGACGTGGATGAGGGATTCCGGATGATGACCCGGGTGCATGCCCCGGAGGGGCAGCCGGTCGCCATCGGCATGCGCGTGGCCATGCGCACCTTCGATCCCGGAGAGGGCGTGCCGCCATATCCTGTCTTCGAGGTGACGCCATGACGCCACCGCATGCGAAGCGCGGGCGCATGGCCATCGTGGGGGCGGGGGAGTCGGCGCTGGGCCAGGTCGCCGCGGGCATGACGCCATTTGATCTGATGGCTCAAGCCACCTCACGCGCGCTCGACGACAGCGGCTTGTCGCTGCTCGAGATCGACGGCGTGTTCTCGGCCATGTCGCAGAGCCGGATGCCGACGATCGCGTTCTGTGAGTATCTGGGCATCACGCCGCGCTACCAGGACAGCACCAACCTCGGGGGCGCGTCCTTCATGTCGCTGATCGCGCATGCCGGCGCTGCGATCGAAAGCGGCCTGTGCGAGGTGGCGCTCATCGTCTACGGAAGCACGCAGCGCTCGACGGGGCGGCAACTGATCGCCACACCGGATTTCAATCCGTATGAGACGCCCTACCGCCCTCTTCTTCCGGCCAGCGCCTATGCATTGGCAGCCTCGCGCCACATGCATGAATACGGGACGACCCGGCACGACCTCGCGGAGATCGCGGTGGCCGCGCGCCATTGGGCGCAACTGAATCCGAACGCCTTCGATCGCGCGCCGCTCACGGTGGACGAGGTCGTGAACGCGAGGATGGTCAGCGAGCCGCTCGGCATTCGCGACTGCTGCCTGGTCACGGACGGCGCGGGCGCGGTGCTCGTCACATCGGCCCGGCGCGCCAACGGCATGCGCTCAAAGCCCGTGTACGTGCTCGGAACCGGCGAGTGGTCGCAGCATGCGTCGATCAGTTCGATGCCGGACCTGACCCGCACGGCCGCCGTCGAGTCGGGACGGCAGGCCTACGCGATGGCCGGCCTCGGGCCGAATGACATCGACGTGTTCGAGGTCTACGACGCCTTCACGATCACGACGCTGCTGTTCCTGGAGGATCTGGGACTCTGCCCCAAAGGAGAAGGCGGGCGCTTCGTCCAGGGTGGCGCACTCGCGCCGGGGGGGCGCATTCCAGTCAACACCAACGGCGGCGGCCTTTCCTATTGCCACCCCGGGATGTACGGAATCTTTGTGCTGATTGAAGCCGTCAGGCAACTGCGTGGCGAATGCGGTGCGCGCCAGGTCCCCGGCTGCGAAACGGCAATCGCGCATGGCAACGGCGGCACGCTATCGAGTCAAAGCACCGTCATCCTGGGATCGGCCGCGACAGTGGAATGACGATGCAACCCCCACGGCGCGGCGTCGAGGCATCAGGTGCGCATCGCAGACCGGATCTGCTCGGCGGCGTGGCGCAAGGCCGGCAACAGCCGTTCACGCGCGGTTTCTTCGGTCCACATGCCGGAGACCAGGCTGATGTTGATGGCCGCGATCACCGAACCCAGCTTGTCCCGCAGCGGCACGGCGATGCCGCATATCGCGGGATCGAGTTCACCATCGACCCACGCATAGCCCTGGTCGCGGATCTTGGTCAGGGCTCGCTTCAAGGCGGCCGCAGATTTGATCGACTTCGGCGTTCGCTGCGCAAAATCTGCGCAACCGCAGTAGGTGTCGAACGCTTCGCTCGAAAGGCCGGACAGAAGCACCTGCCCGAGAGAAACATTGAGCGCCGGCAAGCGGGTCCCGATGTTGGCGTTCATGGCCAGGATGCGGCGCGACGGCAAGCGCAACACATACACGACGTCGGTGCCATCAAGCACGGCCATGCCGCAGGATTCATTGGTGGCGGCTCGCAGTTCTTCCAGTGCAGGCTGCCCGTAGGGAGTGAAGGGCAGCGTCCGGAGGTATGCAAGCCCGAGGTTGAGGATTCTCGGGCTGAGCGCGAACGAGCTTTCGTTGCTGGCCGCGAACCCGCGATCCGTCAACGTCATCAGAAGCCGGCGCGCCGAGGCACGGGACAACCCCGTTTGGTCGGCGACCTCGGAGATGGACATTCCGCGTTCGCTGTTGCCAAGGGCCTCGATGACATCCAGGCCGCGCGAGAAGGCCCGGACAAACGTATCGAACTCTGGCGATTTCTCCATCGCAAAAGTGTACTCCGGCGGCCTCGCGCGGCCAGCCGGCATGAGAGGCTCTTCCAAAGGATCCAATGATGTCCGAAGCGTATCTGGTCGGCGTTGGCATGACGCCGTTGGGCAAGCATCTTTCCGCGACGGTGAAGCAACTGTCTGCCGAGGCCATCAATGCCGCACTGGCAGATGCGGGACTCGAACGCGACGACATCGAGGCCGCGTGGTTCTGCAATACGCGGCAAGGCGTGATGGAGGGCCAGCACAACATCCGCGGGCAGAGCGCGTTGCGCGCCTACGGGTTCGAGAACATCGCCATCTTCAACACCGACAACGCCTGCGCGAGTTCCAGTTCAGGCTTGTTTCAGGCCTACGCGGCAGTGAAGGCGGGATTGTTCGACGTTGCCTTGGTCGTCGGGGTGGAGAAGATGAACTATCCGGACCGGCGCGAGCAAATGTTCGAGGCATTCAAGGGAAGCTGGGACCGCGAACTCATGGACTCGCATGTGACGGCGCTGCTTTCAGCCAGCCAACCGCCAGAAGGGCATGCCGCCGACGCCAAGACAGAACGCTCGGTCTTCATGGATGTTTATGCGGCCATGGCGCGGATGCACATGAAAAACCACGGACTGACCGAGCGGCAGATCGCAACCGTGGCGTCGAAGAATCATTGGCATTCGCAGTTCAATCCGATGGCGCAGTACCGCCATCCGATGGACGTGGATGCGGTGCTGGCAGACAGAGTCGTGTCGTGGCCGCTCACACGCGCCATGTGCGCGCCGATGACCGACGGCGCCTGCGCCCTCGTCGTCGCTTCTCCACGCGCATTGCGTCGGGTCGACAGAAAGCGGGCTGTCAGGATCAGGGCCCTCGAGGTGACCAGCGGATCATCCCGGTCCGTCACGGACGCGTCACGCCACCTGACCAAGATCGCGGCGCAGCGCGCCTACGAGGCGGCGGGCATCGGCCCCGGTGAGGTGTCTTTGGCCGAGCTGCATGACGCCGCGGCGATCGCCGAGATCCTCCATGCGGAGAACTGCCAGTTCTGCGAGCCGGGTGAAGGCGGTGCGTTTGCGCAGCGCGGAGACAGCCGCCTGGGCGGGCGGTTACCGATCAACGTCTCCGGAGGACTGATTTCCAAGGGGCATCCGATCGCCGCGACAGGGGCCATCCAGGTCCACGAGATCGTGACCCAGCTGCGGGGAGAGGCGGGGCACCGACAGGTGCCGAAAGCCAAGTTCGGATTGACCGAGAACGGCGGTGGCTTCCACGGGGTGGAGGAAGCCGCCTGCGTCGTCGGGATCTTCGAAGGCCCGAGTTGACGCATGCCATGAGGCACGGCCTGGTTCATGAGCCGGCGCATTCAGAGCCTCGGCGCGCGGTGGCGCCAAGGCGTCGAGGCGTGTGGCCACCATCCGGCGCCTGACCCGGCATCCACTGCGGAACGACACCTCAGCGGCCGCCGAAGCACTCACACGACCAGCGCACTCCAGCGTGCCGCATCGATGTTGGAGCCGCACACCAGCACCGCCACGCAGCGTCCCCCCAAGCGCTCACGCAAGGGCCCGAACAAAGCCGCCGTGGCCGCGGCCGCCGCAGGCTCCACAGCGAGCTTCATGCCGTCGAACAGCATCGACATCGCCTCGCGCAGCGCGGCATCGTCCACCCGCACGATCTCGTCCACGAACCGGCGGCAGACGCCGAAGCTGTAGGCCATCGCGTAGGGGGCGCACAGGCTGTCGGCCACGGTGTCCACCTGCTCCAGCGCAACCGGCCCGCCCTTCTGGAAACTGCGGTACATGGCGTCGGCGCCGAAGGGCTCCACGCCGTACACCGCGCAGCGCGGGTTCATCTGCTTGATGGCGGCCGCCATGCCGCCGCACAACCCCCCGCCCCCCACCGGCACGATCACCGCGTCGAGCCCGCGCACCTGGCGCATCAGTTCCAGGCCGATGGTCCCGGTGCCTGCGGCGGTGCGCGCGCCATCGAACGGATGCACCATCGTGAGGCCGTTTTCCTGCGCGAGGCGCGTGGCCAGCGCAAAGGCGTCGTGCACCGTATCGGTCAAGTGAAGCGTGGCGCCCTCGGCGCGACAGGCGGCAATGCGCATCGGGCTGGCGTGCCGCGGCATCGCCAACGTGGCAGGCGCCCCCACGGAGCGCGCGGCGTAGGCGAGCGTCACCGCGTGATTGCCCGCGCTGGCCGCCACCACGCCACGGCTGCGCGCGTCTTCGTCCAGCGCAAAGAGGTTGTTGAGCGCACCGCGCAACTTGAAACTGCCGGTGCGCTGGAACAGCTCCAGCTTCAGCCACACCTGCGTGGACGACGGCAGCCGGCGCTCAACGGCGCCCGTGCGCCACTGCCACACGGGTGTGGGCAGGATGTGGCCGGCGAGACGCACCGCAGTGCGCTCGATCTCTTGCAGGGATGGGTAAAGCACGGCAGACGCCACAGCGTCGGCAACCTGGTTGGTCATGGGAATCTCCAGTCGAATCGATAGGGGTCGCGCGAGACGCGCGTCGAATGCGTGGGGGGGGGACCGCCAAGCACCGGCCGCAGCCGCAGCTCAACGATCCCGGCGAATTCGAATGGAGAGGGAGACGGGAAGAGACAGCGCCCCGGCCAACCGGCGAGCCGCCGCGCACGGTGCCGCGCGCCAAGCGCATGCCGTGGGGGTGCCGGGGTGGGAAGCGAGACGCATCAGGGCAGTGATTGTGTCACGGGTGCCGTGCTCGAGCGTCCCGCCGGCCCGTGAACCCGGCCGCCAACCGGTGCCGGCGACGACAAGGGATGTCTCGGCTTTCGCCACTTTGGTTTTTTGGGTGAAATGTGGGAACGTAACTTGCCTCGACGAATCATCTGACGCGGGGTCCAGCCGCAGTTTCAAATAAGGATGGGAATGGTTGATCAGCCGCAGTCGAAGCCCAAAGCCGTTCTTTCCGTCTTTGATGCCGTCACGATCATGGTGGGCCTGGTGGTCGGGATCGGCATCTTCAGAACCCCTTCCATCGTTGCGGGAGCCGTCAGCTCAGAGTGGATGTTCATTGCCGTCTGGGTGGTGGGGGGGCTGGTCACGCTGGTGGGCGCCCTGTGCTACGCCGAACTCTCCGCGGCGCACCCGCACGCCGGCGGCGAGTACCACTTCCTCTCGCTGGCCTACGGGCGCTCCGTCGCGCTGATGTTCGGCTGGGCCCGCTGCACCGTCATCCAGACAGGCGCCATCGCGGCCGTGGCCTTCATGCTGGGGGACTACCTCTCGCAGCTCATCCCCCTCGGCCCGCACGGCCCGGCGCTGTATGCGGCCCTCTCGGTGGTGATCTTCACCGCCGTGAATGTGCGGGGAACTGCCGAGGGCAAGAACCTCCAGGTGATCGTCACCTTCATCGAAATCGGGGCCATCGCAGCCATCATCCTGTTCGGCCTGTTCGGCTCGGGCCCGGCGCCCGACGTCTCCCAGGTGTCCACGCCGCCACAGGCCGCGGCGCTGGGCATGGCCATGATCTTCGTGCTGCTGACCTACGGGGGCTGGAACGAGGCGGCGTATCTGACCGGGGAATTGAAGGACGCGAAACGCAACGTCGCCAAGGTCCTCACACTGGGCACCTTCATCCTGGTAACGCTCTACACGCTGACCAACTTCGCGCTGTTGTCGATCCTGGGGCTGGAGGGCCTGCGCCAATCGGATGCGGTCGCGGCCGACATGATGCGCGTCGTCGCCGGGCCCACCGGCGAGCTGATCGTCACCTTGGCGATCGTGGTCGCGGCCATATCGACCTTGAACGCGACGATCTTCACAGGCGCGCGCGTCTTCTATGCCATGGCCCGCGACATGACGGTGCTGCGCTGGGTCGGCGTGTGGAGCGAACGCGGAACCACACCCGCCAACGGCCAGATGACGCAAGCCCTCATCGTGTTGGCCCTGATCGCGATGGGCGCCGTCACGCGCGACGGGTTCAAGGCCATGGTCGACTACACCGCGCCGGTCTTCTGGGGATTCCTCCTGCTGACCGGCGCCGCACTGTTCGTGTTGCGCCGGCGCCAGCCCGGGCGCGAACTTCCGTACCGTGTGCCGCTCTATCCGCTCACGCCACTGCTTTTCTGCCTGACCTGCCTGTACATGCTGTACGCGAGCCTGGCCTACACCGGCGTTGCGGCGCTGGTCGGGTTGGCCGTCTTGGCCGCCGGCACCCCGATCTTGTTTTTCAAACGCAAGAGCCATGAACCGCTGGTCCGCGAGTCGGCGTCATCCGTGTCTGGCTCCCATCCCACACCGACAGGAGAACCTCCATGACGAGCTTGCGCAGATCTTTCATCGCGGCCGCTGTCTGCACGGCAGTATTCGGAGCCGCCACGGCGCAGACCGCCGCCCCGCCGGCGGCAGAGCCTTACGCGCCCAAGGTGGGCCAACCGGGCAAGGACGTCATCTGGGTTCCGACCTCCCAGGTGCTGGTGGACCGCATGCTGGACATGGCACAGCTCTCACCGAAAGACCGGCTCGTCGATCTCGGCTCCGGCGACGGCCGGATGGTGATCACCGCGGCCAAGCGCGGCGTGGTCGCGCGCGGCATCGAGTACAACCCCGACATGGTGGCGCTGTCCCGGCGCGCAGCCGAGGCAGAAGGGGTGACTCGCCGGGCCACGTTCGAGCGGGCAGACATTTTCCAAACCGACTTTTCGAACGCCACGGTGGTGACGCTCTTCCTCTTGCCGGAACTGAACCTGCAACTGCGCCCGACCCTGCTGGACATGAAACCCGGCACGCGCGTGGTCTCCAATTCATTCGACATGGGAGATTGGCAGGCGGATGAGACCGCCGAAGTCAAGGACGGCTGCACCTCGCACTGCAATGCCTACAAATGGGTGGTGCCGGCCAAGGTGGCAGGCACGTGGATGCTCGACGGCAAGCGGCTTGAGCTGACCCAGACCTACCAGATGCTCGAGGGCGCACTGCACAACGGCGACGCGACCCAACCCGTCGGCAGCGCGCGCATGGATGGCGACCGGATCCGGTTCTCAGTCGGCGACCAGGTCTACACGGGGCAGGTCAAGGGCAAAGCGATGCGCGGAACCATCAACGGCGCGCAGTCCTGGAAGGCGACGAGGTCCGCGAACTGATGGCCGCCGTTCTCCGGCACGCCCCCCCCAGGCTCGCACTCAAGCCCAGAGCTTGAGCAGCAACTCCTGGACCAGTTCGCTCGACTGATCGATCAACGGCCCGCGGTGGCGCTGCGCCGAGGTGGCGATCCACAGCGTGGTGCTCATCTTGGGCCGCCGGATCGGGCGCAGCTCGAAGCGGTTTTCCTGCCCGCTGGCGCGCACCGCGTTCAGCGCGAGCACGGCGTTGGCCTGCCCCATCTGCACCAGGTCGAGGATGGCCGGGATGCTTTCCACTTCGAGCGAGACGCGCGCCTTGCGCCCTTCATTGGCCAAGGCGGTCTCCAGCAGCATGCGGATCGAGTGCGGCAGGCTCGGGATCACGAGTTCGTGCTCCGCCACATCGGCCAGCGTGATGGGCGGCCCGATCAGCGCACCGCCCTGGCGGCGCGCTGACACGAGGTAGAGCGGCTCGTCGAGCACCGGCACCAGGTCGATTGCCGCCGACGGCGCCACGTTGTAGACCACGGCGCAATCCACCCGACCCATGGCCAGCCATTCGAGCACGTAGGTGGATAGGCCCTCGACCACGCTCAGCGTGGCCTTCGGAAAACGCGCACGGAACTCGGTCACCAGCGGCCCGGTGAGCGTGCGGCTCACGCTGGGCGGCAGCGCCAGCACCAGCCGGCCCGAGGCCGCGCCGCGGTGGTCTTCCATGTCGAGCCGGGCACGCTCGACCTGTTGCAAGATCCCGCGCCCATGCGCCAGCAAGCGCGTGCCCGCCTCGGTGAGCGTGACGCCGCGGCCATTGCGCTCGAACAGCGATTGCCGCAACTCCACTTCCAGTGAGCGCACCTGCCGGCTGAGCGCCGGCTGCGCGATCGACAGCACGCTGGCCGCACGGGTGAAGCTGCCGAGTTCGGCCACATGGACGAAATATTCGAGCTGTTTGAGGTCCATGGCCTGGCTCCCACTGAGACGCTGCGCCCCGCCGACGCGGTAACGAATGGCGTGAGCGTATGGTGTCCGATTTTATGCCACTTCGGCATATCTGATATGCCCGATATTTCGTTGATGTATATGCTTCACTGGGCAAGAATCGCCTGACGCGCTTTCCGGAACTTGCCATGCAGCACGCCATTCCCTGTTTATTCATGCGCGGCGGCACGTCGCGCGGTCCGTTCTTCAACGAAGCCGATCTGCCCGCCGACACCGCCCAGCGCGACCGCGTGCTGCTGTCCGTCATGGGCTCGCCCGACAAGCGCCAGATCGACGGATTGGGCGGCGCCCACCCCCTCACCAGCAAGGTCGGCATCGTGCGGCGCAGCCAAGAACCCGGCGTGACGCTCGACTTCCTGTTCGCGCAACTGCAGCCGGAGAAGGAGACGGTGGACACCACCCCCAACTGCGGCAACATGCTCGCCGCCGTGGTGCCGTTCGCGGTGGAAACCGGCCTCGTCGCAGCGCAAGGCGACACCACCACCGTGCGCGTGCTGACACGCAACACCGGCATGCAGTGCGACATCACCGTGAACACCCCGGGCGGACGCATGAGCTACGACGGCGACGCCCGCATCGACGGCGTGCCCGGCACCAGCGCGCCGATCACGGTCAATTTTCTCGACACCGCCGGCTCGGTGGCACCGGGGCTGCTGCCCACGGGCCAGGTGCGCGACGTGATCGACGGCATCGAGGTGACCTGCATCGACAACGGCATGCCGCTCGTCCTCTTCAAAGCCGGTGATGTGGGCCGCACCGGCTACGAGACGGTCGACGAGATGAACGCCGACACCGAGTTGAAGGCGCGCATCGAGCGCCTGCGCATCGCCTGCGGCCATGCCATGCAATTGGGGGACGTCACCACCAAGAACTACCCCAAGATGACGCTGATCGCCGCCCCGCGCAACGGCGGCAGCCTGTGCACGCGCAGCTTCATCCCGCATGTCTGCCACGACGCGATCGGCGTGCTGGCGGCCGTCACCGTGGGCACCGCATGCGTGCTCGACGGGTCGGTCACGCAAGGGCTGGCGGTGGTTCCAGGCGGCGATGCGAAGACCATCTCCGTCGAACACCCCACCGGTGAATTCAGCGTGGAGCTGGCGGTCGACCCCGCCAACCCGCAAAACGTGGTGCGCGCCGCGCTGCTGCGCACCGCCCGATTGATCATGCGCGGCGAGGCGATGGTGCCCGCAGCGCTCTACAACAAGTGAGCGAAGAAGGAAATTCCATGAACCACACATTTGCGCAGGCCGCATCCGCGGGATGCACGCCGGGCCACATCCTCTCAGGCGAGCGGCTGCAGGTCTTCGCGGGCGGGGGGCAGCCATGAGCCTCATCATCGACGTGCACGGCCACTACACCACCGCCCCCAAGGCCTTGGAAGCGTGGCGCAACCGGCAGATCGCCGGCATCCAGGACCCGGCTTCGATGCCGAAGGCGAGCGAGCTGAAGATCAGCGACGACGAGCTGCGCGAATCCATCATCAACAACCAGTTGAAGAAGATGCAGGAGCGCGGCAGCGACCTCACCATCTTCTCGCCGCGCGCGAGCTTCATGGCGCACCACATCGGCGACTTCAACGTGTCGTCGACCTGGGCCGCCATCTGCAACGAGCTGTGCTATCGCGTGAGCCAGCTCTTC